>DASXYU010000001.1:0-11128 GCA_036502295.1 Jatrophihabitans sp.
GGTGTTATTCGAAGATGAAGACGTCCGGTATCCCGATCGTGGCGACTCTCGCGTGGGACCCGAACATCCCGAAGTTGCCCAACGCCTACATCCCACCTCCGAACCACTACAACAACATCCCGATGGCTATGTTCAAGGCGCAGAACCCTGGTCTCAAGAAGGTCTGGATGTGCTGGACCAGCGCTCCTGGCGTGCAGCAACAGCTTGAGGCCGAGGCCGCCGCGTGGCAGTCGATAGGCATCGAGACCGTCAACCAGGGTCCGCTGCCAGGCAACGTCGCCGACTACACCGGAGCGGTGGTAAAGGCGAAGCAGGCTGGAGCCAACGGAATCGACTGCTTCGGAACGCAGGTGCAGGTGACCGCGGCCCTCGCGAAGGCGGTCGTGCAGCAAGGTTGGAAGCCGTTGATGTCGACCGGCTACTCGGTGTATGACCCGAAGTTCCCTGAGCTGGCCGGATCGGCAGCCAACGGCTGGGGTTACGGGACGGCACTGCCCAACCTCAATGCCGAGCTCATGGGCAGCACGCAGGGCGGGAAGGACTACATCGCCCAGGTCGGCCACCCACCGCAGACGGCATCGGACTACATGGGCTGGGAGATGATGGATCTTGCGGTGCAGGCGCTGGTGAAGGCCGGCCCGAACCTCACTCGCAAGAGCTTCCTGGACGCGCTCTCCTCGTTCCACAACTTCGGCGCCAACGGACTCGTGCCGCCATTCGATATCGGCAGCAAGACGGAGAACGGCACCTGCTTCACGCTGCAGATGATCGAGGACGGAAAGTTCGTGCAGAAAATGCCCGACACCGGCAATCAGATCTGCGGCGGAGAGTATTTCCCGAAATGAGATGACGAATCGCAGTGATGATCTTGTGGCCCGGCGGATATCGCCGGGCCACAAGCCTTTTCAGGAGGCCCGTGTCCTAGTTGTTACTAGGAGTGACTTGACACACAGTGATGGGACTCACAGGATGGCCGATGATCGGGACCCCATTGTGATTGCAATAACACAGAAAAGAAGGTGGTTGCGTTGTCTCGTGCACAGGCCAGATCGGGTCGTCTGACGGGCCGGTCTACATGGCTCGCGTTGGGCGCGGTGGTTACCGTCGCCCTCGCAGCATGTACGTCGTCCAGTGGCAGCGACGGCAGTCCGAGCAGCGGCAGCTCGACCCCGGCGACTTCGTCGTCACAGAGCGGGAGTGCTGCACCTTCCAGCAGCAGCCCAGCTCTGCAGTACCCGTTCCCCACCACGACAGTGAAGTGGGGGCAAGGTGGCGACCCGGAACTCGACGTCAACCCGCCGGCACCCGCGGGCGGCAACGGTGGCGCGACCGACGTCGGTGTCACGGCGGACACCATCAACATCGGTCAGATGGTTTCCAACTCCGGCATCTCTGCGGGAACCTTCGACGGCGTCATCGAATCGGCGCAGAAGTATGCGGACCTCGTCAACGCCGGCGGTGGGATCTACGGTCGCAAGATCAAGATCGCGGTGAAGGACGACTCGTTCGACGTCACGAAGGACACGACGCTCTGCACCCCGCTCGTCGACAGCTCCTTCGCACTCGTCGGCAGCATGGCGCTCGCCGACACCGGTTGCTACTCGAAGATGAAGTCGTCGGGCATTCCGCTGGTAGCTGGTCTCTCCTGGGATCCGAACATCGCCAAGCTCCCGAACGCCTACATTCCGCCGCCGAACGAATACTCGAGCCTGCCGCCGGCGATCTACAAGGCACTCAACCCCGACCTGAAGAAGGTGTGGCTCTGCATGACCGGTGCCCCTGGCACGGAGGCTCAGGGCAAGGCCGAGACGGCGGCCTGGGAGGCCGTCGGCGTGCAGGTCGTCAACCAGGGCACGCTGCCGGGCAACGTCGCTGACTACACCGCTGCCGTGCTGAAGGCGAAGAACGCCGGCGCGCAGGGCATCGACTGTTTCTCCACGCAGGTGCAGGTGACTGCGGCAATCGCGAAGGCGGTCGTGCAGCAGGGCTGGAAGCCGATGTTCGCCACGGGCTTCTCGGTCTACGACCCGAACTTCATCAAGCTCGCGGGCGACGCAGCCAACAATGGCTGGGCCTACGCGGCTAGCGTGCCTTACCTCGATGAGGGCCTCATCGCCAGCACGGCGGGTGGCCAGCAGTACATCAAGCAGGTCGGTCACGCTCCGCAGACGGCTTCGGACTACTTCGGTTGGGAGTTCATGAACCTCGCCGTGCAGGCCTTGGTAAAGGCTGGACCGGACCTGACCCGCAAGAGCTTCCTCGACGCCCTCTCGGGTATCCACAAGTTCACCGCCGGTGGGCTCGTTCCGGCGTGGGACCCAGGAGCCAAGAACGAGATGAGCAGCTGCTTCGCGTTGCAGGTGATCAAGGACGGCAAGTTCGTCCAGACGGTCCCCGAAGAGGGAAGCATCCTCTGTGGTGGCGACTTCTTTCCGAAGAGCTAGCTAGAGGCTGCAACGTAACTCGGGGTCCGGCAACGATGCCGGGCCCCGAGTCGCGTCTGAGCGTCCTCAGTAGGAACGCGGGAGTCCGAGGGTGTTCTGCGCGATGTGGTTCAGGATCATCTCTCGGCTGACGGGCGCGGTGCGCAGCAGGCGCGCCAGGCCCCAGATCGGCAGGAGCCCGTACTCGGTACTCATACCGAGACCGCCGTGGGTCTGCATCGCGGTGTCCACAGCCGCGATGGCAGCCTCGGCCGCCCCGTATTTGGCCATGTTGGAAGCTTCGCCGGCGGGTAGGTCGTGATCGTGCTGCCACGCCGCCTTCAACGTCATCAGTGAGGCGAGCTCAAGTTCGATCTTCGTCCTCGCCAGCGGATGCGAGACGCCCTGATGGGCGCCGATCGGGCGCCCCCACACCTCGCGCGTCCTCGCGTAGTCGACGGCACGCCCCAGTGCGTAACGGCCCGCGCCGATCGCGAGCGCAGCGCCGCTGATGCGCTCCGGGTTCAGGCCGTGGAAGACCTGCGCGAAGCCGTCCCCCTCGGTACCGACAAGCTGGTCGTCGCTGACGCGGACGTCGTCGAAGAACAGCGTGTACTGCTTCTCCGGCGCGATGAGATCGACCGGGAGGAAATGCGTCATGAGCCCCGGCGCGTTGGCAGGCACGAGGAAAAGCGAAAGGCGTCCCCGGCCGTCTGACCCGGTCTCGCCGGTGCGCGCCACGACGAGGATCGCCTCGGCCTCATCAACGCCGGAGATGAAGTATTTCTGACCGGCGAGGAGCCAGTCGCTGCCGTCTCGTCGGGCGGTCGTGGAGATCTTGTGCGTGTTCGAGCCGGCGTCCGGTTCGGTGATCGCGAAGACGATCTTCGTCTCGCCGGTCGCCATACGTGGCAGCCAGGTCCGCTTCTGCTCCGTCGTGCCGAATCTGGCCAGGATTTCGACGCTGATCGCGCTCGAGACGAGAAGCAGCAGAAGCGGGCATCCCTCCTCGCCGACCTGCTCGCAGATGATGGCGAGCTCCTGCATGCCCGCACCGCCGCCCCCGAACTCCTCTGGGATGTTCGGCGCGATGAGGCCCTGCGCGCCGAGCGCCTGCCAGAGTTCGGTGAGAGGTTGCTTGGCGTGCGCCTTCTCCGTGAAGTACATCGGCCCGTACGGCCGCGTGACGGCGGAGACCGCTTCGCGCAGCGCGACGTGATCCGGGTTCTCGGCGAAGTCCACGCCGTCCTCCTCGGTGGGCTACTTCCTGCGGAACTACAACAGTCGGGTCGGGATCTCGACGCAACGCGATCGGACGAACTCGCCGAGGCCTTTCGCCTGCGGATCCGGTCGGGTCGAGGATGCCACTCCTTCGCCGAGGATGCCTACGACGACGAAGTTCATCGCGTTGAGTTCGGGCAAGAGGTAGCGCTGCACATCGAGGTTTGCCGCTTCGGGGAGCAGGATGCGGAGCCTCTCGACGGTGAGGAATGCCTCCAACCACGCGAAGGCCCCGGGGGTCTTCGCCCAGAGTCCGATGTTGGCGTTGCCACCCTTGTCGCCCGAGCGCGCGCCGACGATCGTCCCCAACGGCACGTGACTCGTCGGCTCGTCGGCCAGTGGCGTCGAGGTGAAGGACGGCGAGGCGAAGCTGCGTTCGCCGGCCGGGGTGTGTGGGATTGCCTGCGAGGTGCCGTCCGGTAGGACGACGGCGTGGTGCACGACCTCGGAAGGCACCAGTGCGGGCCAGTAGACGCCGTAGGAGCTCTCCGAGGACGGCGGTGTGGTGGCGTGGAACCCCGGGTACCCGCCCAGCGCCAACTCCTGAGTGGCGTTGGAGAAGCGTCGCCCGACCTTCTTGGGGTCGGGGTCCTTCACCGTGATCCGCAGGTGCGCGGTCGCCTCCGGATTGGTCCGAGCATCGGCGTGGTCGAAGCGGAGCAGGCGCACGTCGACATCGGCGAACTGCTCCTTGCCGCCAAGTACCTCGAAGAGTTCGCTCTCCGCCCAGGCGGCCTTCTCCTCGATGTTGAGACCGGTGAGTACGAGCGTCATCGTGTTGCGGTAGCCGCCGTCGAAGTTGATGGCCACCTTGCTGAAGCCGGTCGGTGCGCTGCCCTTCGTCCCGAAGATCTGCACCCGGTCCGTGTCGAGCTGCTCCAGCCGGATCGAGTCGAAGTGGGCGATGACATCAGGATTGAGGTACTCGGGTCCGCCGATCTCGTAGAGCAATTGCGCCGAGACGGTGCCCACAGAGACGAGGCCACCGGTGTCGGGGTGTTTGGTGATGACGCTGCTGCCGTCGACCGCAACCTCCGCGATCGGGAAGCCGGGGTAGCGGCGGTCAGTCACCTCGTTGAAGAAGGAGTAGTTGCCACCCGTCGCCTGGGGGCCACACTCGATGACGTGCCCTGCCACGACAGCGCCGGCGAGAGCATCGAAGTCGCCGCGCTGCCAGCTGTGCCACCAGGCCGCCGGGCCAACGACGAGGGAGGCGTCGGTGACGCGGGGAGTGATGACGATGTCGGCACCGGCCTCGAGTGCCGCGGCGATACCCCAGCCGCCGAGATAGGCGTTGGCTGTGGCGAGTTGGGCGTCGATCTCCGCGAGCGACTTGCCGGTGTCGAGGTTAGGCAGCGTATGCCCGGCAGCCAGTAGATCGTCAAGCTGCGGCAGCAGGTCGTCGCCCGTGACGTAGGCGATCTTGGGATGCAGTCCGAGGCGCTCACCGATAGCTGCGATCTGCTCGGCGAGTCCCGCCGGGTTCAACCCGCCGGCGTTGTTGACGATCTTGATGCCCTTGTCGAGCGTCTCGCCGAGCACCCGCTCGACGTGGTTGAGGACGGTGCGGGCGTAGCCGCCTGCAGGGTCCTTTCGCTTCGTCTTCCAGAGGATGAGCATGGTGAGCTCAGCGAGGTAGTCGCCGGTGAGGACGTCCAGTGGCCCACCCTGCACCATCTCCAGCGCCGCACGGTCGCGGTCGCCGAAGAAACCGGACATGTTCCCGATGCGCACTGCGCGCTCCGGCATGCGCGTCATGCTCGTGCTCCTTCTCTAAGACATCTTCTGAGGACGGCCCGGCCCTGGCGCGCCGGCGAAGGCCTGCGCGAGCGAGAGCCACTTCTGCGCGACCGGCCCGGTGCTGACCAGCGCGGTATCGTCGCGGTGGATCCGTTGGGTCACAGCGAGGACGAAGTCGATCGCCGGCCCGGTGACGCGATTCTCGGCGTCCTCCGGCCCCCACGTCCACAACTCACCGTCCGGGGACACAAGTTCCACGTAGACAGGTTCAGCGGGCGGCCGCTCGTCGCGCAGAACATGGCTGAAGCCCATCGTCCGGACGCCGAGGTGCGCGATGTGCTTGATACGGGCAGTCGGCACGCGGGTCACGCCGAGCGCATCGGCGATGTCTTGCCCGTGTGCCCACGTCTCCATCAGGCGGGCGGTCACCGAGGAGGCAGGCGCCATGTCAGGGCCGTACCAGGGCAGCTTCTGACTCGGGTCGAGCTCGTCGAAGACCGAGATGAACTCCGACCGCGTCTTGCGGAACCAGGCGAGCATGTCGGCCGGCGCCATGCCGTGGAACTTCTCGACGAGGCGGTCGGGGTAGTCCTCACCATCGGCGACAAGGGCCTCGGATTCGGTGCGGAACCGAGCGCCGTCGGTGGCGGCGAGCGTCGCCGTCTCGTCGAAGTAGGCGAGGTGCCCGATCTGGTCGAGGATGTTCCACGGCTCGGCTGGTGTGGGCGTCGCCCAGGCATCCGCGGGGAGGCCGCCGATGAGCTTTTCAAGATCGGCGGTCTCGGCCGTGAGGTCTGCGACGAGGTCCTTGAGGATGGCCACTTTGAGGTCGGAGTCACCCATCACGTACCGGTCCAGTTCGGCTTGCGCTTGTCGCGGAAGGACGCCGGCCCCTCCTGAGCGTCGTTGCTGTTGTACACCGGCTCCCAGATTCGGTCGGCCTCGGCGAATTCTTCGGCGAAGTAGTTCCGCGTCATCAGATAGGACGTCCTCCGCGCGGCGGCGACGGAGAGTGGCGCCAGCGCGGCGATCCGCTCGGCAAGCTCCTGCGCCGCGTCGTGCAGGTCCGCGAGTGGCACCACGCGGTTGACCAGACCGAGCTGGTAGGCGCGCTCAGCACTGATCGGGTCGCCGGTGATCACCATCTCGAGCGCCACGCGAGGGGCCACCAGCCAGGGCAGCGGAACGGCCCAGGGTGAACCGCGCCCGACCTTAACCTCGGTGACGGCGAACTGGGCGTTCTCCGCGGCGATCACCAGGTCGCAGTTCTGTGTGAGCAGAAACCCGCCCGCAAATGCGACGCCGTTCACCGCGGCGATCGTCGGTTTGCTCACCTCGATGTTGCGACCGAACTGAGGCATGAAGTCCGATGGCGGCACCCGCAGATTGCTGTCGGCGAACTCTTTCAGGTCACCGCCGGCACAGAACGCCTTGTCTCCGGTCGCCGTAAGGACGAGGACCTTCGCGGTGTCGTCCTCGTTGAAGCGGCGCAAGCCCGTCCAGAGGCCGTCACGAACGTCGGCGTTGAGGGCGTTACGGGCGTCGGGCCGGTCGATGGTGAGCCAGGCGACCGAGTTGGCGACCTCGTACCGCACGACCTCACTCACCGGCGGCTTCGTCATCCGCCAGGACGGCCAGCAGCGCGCCGCTATCGACCTGCTGGCCAGGGACGACCCGGATCTCGGCGACGATCCCGGCCGCGGGTGCGGAGATCGCATGCTCCATCTTCATTGCCTCGATCGCGAGGATCGTCGTGCCGCGCTCGACCTTGTCGCCCACGGCGACTTCGAGGCGGACGACGGTGCCCGGCATCGGCGCGAGCAGCGAGCCCGGAGTGACGGCGTCCGCCGGGTCGGGGAAGCGCTCGGCCTCGAGCAGGGTGGTCGCGCCCAGCGGACTGTCGACGTAGTGCGCCTGCCGTGCCCGGACGACGGTGGCGGTGCGGCGGACGCCGCCGACGGCGATGTCCACCGAGTCGGGGGTCGCCGCGTAGAGCGTGATGCCCTCGATCTCCGCGCCGTCCACACGAGCCTTCAGCCCGTCGTGGGAGAAGAGGTACTCGACGCGGCACTCCTCGCCGTCGACGGTGCCGGCGAGGTTCTGCCAGTAGGACGGGTTGTTCCGCCACCCCGACGGCAGGGTCTCGAGGACGAGGGCGGTCGCGCGATTCTCTGCCTGTGCTGCCAGCGCGGCAGCGAGCAGGTGCACCTGCAGCGCCGCGGTATCCAGCGTCGCCATCAGCGACGCCGGTGAGTGCTGGTCGAGGTAACTGGTGTTGATCGCGCCGGAGGCGAAGTCGGGTTCGCGGAGGATGCCGACGAGCAGATCGCGGTTGGTGATGATGCCGTGCACACGGGTCTCGTCGAGGGCGGCCGCCAGCAGCGTCCTCGCCTGATCGCGAGTGGGGGCGCCGGCGATCACCTTGGCGAGCATCGAGTCGTAGAACGTGCTCACGGTGGTGCCGGAGGCGAAGCCGGCGTCGACCCGCAGGCCCGGGAGTTCGGGGAACTCCAGCGTGAGTATGTCGCCGCTGACGGGCAGGTAGCCGCCCGTGACGTCCTCGGCATACAGACGGACCTCGATCGCGCTGCCGTGGATCGTGGCGTTGACGGCCTCAGGCGGCAGGGGCTTGCCGGCGGCGACGTCGAGCTGTAGCCGGACCAGGTCGAGCTGGGTGATGAATTCGGTGACCGGGTGCTCGACCTGCAGGCGGGTGTTCACCTCCAGGAAGAAGAACTCGCGTTGCGCATCGAGGACGAATTCGACGGTGCCCGCGCCGACGTAGCCGATCGCCTCACCGGCAGCTACGGCCGCCTTGCAGAGCTGCTCACGCAGCTCGGGATCGACCGCGGGGGAGGGCGCCTCCTCCACGATCTTCTGGTAGCGGCGTTGGATCGAGCATTCACGCTCGAAGAGGTGGACGACGGTGCCGCGTGTATCGCCGAAGATCTGCACCTCGATGTGGCGCGGCGACTCGACGAAGCGCTCGAGGAAGACCATGCCGTTGCCGAAGGCGGAGGCGGCCTCGCGGCGGGCGCTGCTGATCGACTCCACGAGCTCGCCCGCCGAATGGACGATGCGCATACCTCGGCCGCCGCCGCCGAAGGCCGCCTTCACCAGCAGCGGGTAGCCGATCTGTGCGCCGATAGCGGTAAGGGCGTTCTCGTCGGGGTCGTCCTCATCGGCGATCGTCGCTCCGGGAAGGACGGGGACGCCTGCCGCCGCCATCAGTTCCTTCGCCGCGACCTTCGAGCCCATCTTGTCGATCGCCTCAGGGGTCGGTCCGACGAAGGTGATTCCGGCAGCGGCGCAGGCGCGGGCGAAGTCCGCGTTCTCCGAGAGGAAGCCGTAGCCCGGGTGAATGGCGTCGGCACCGGTGCGCATGGCCGCCTCGATGATCATCTCGCCGCGCAGGTACGTCTCGCCGGGAGTCGAGCCGGGCAGGTGCACTGCTTCATCCGCGGCGGCGACGTAGGGCAGCCCCGCGTCGGGGTCGGAGAAGACCGCCACGGTGGCGATGTCCATCTCGCGTGCTGTGCGGATGACACGCGACGCGATCTCGCCACGGTTGGCGATAAGAACCTTCTTGATGGTCATGCTCCGCCTCTGATTCGCTCACAAGTTTCGCTCATGCTGAGTCTCCGGCTACATGCGGAAGACGCCGAAGCCACGGCGTCCTTCGATTGGGGCAGAGTGGGCGGCCGAGAGCGAGAGGCCCAGGATCGTGCGGGTGTCGCGCGGGTCGATCACGCCGTCGTCATAGAGACGCGAGCTGATGAAGAACGGGTGTGCCTCCCGCTCGATCTGTTCCTCGATCGCGATGCGTCGGGCGTCATCGGCCGCTTGGTCGAAGGGCCTGCCGGTCGACTCCGCGGACTGCTTCGCCACGATCGAGAGGACGCCGGCCAGCTGGGCGGCACCCATGACGGCGAGCTTGGCGTTGGGCCAGGCGAACATGAACCGCGGGTCGAAGGCGCGGCCGGACATGCCGTAGTTGCCGGCACCGAAGGTCGCGCTCATGTTGATCGAGATGTGCGGGACGTCGCTGTTCGCCACCGCATTGATCATCTTGGCGCCGTCCTTGATGATGCCCTTCTGCTCGTACTCCGTGCCGACCATGTAGCCGGTGGTGTTGTGCAGGAAGAGCAGCGGGGTGTCGCTCTGGTTGGCGAGCAGGATGAACTCGGTGGCCTTCTGCGCCTCCTCGCTGAAGAGGACGCCGCGGGCGTTGGCGAGGATGCCGACGGGGTAGCCGTGCACCGAGGCCCAGCCAGTGACGATGCTGCTGCCGTAGCGCGGTTTGTATTCGGAGAAGCGGCTGCCGTCGACGACGCGGGCGAGGATCTCGCGCGGGTCGTACGGCACGCGGAAATCGGCACTCGCGATGCCGAGGATCTCTTCGGGGTCATACAGCGGCGCATCTGCCGCCTCGGACGGGCCCCGGCCGAGCTTGCGCCACGAGAGGTCGCGGACGATCTGGCGACCGATACGAATCGCGTCCAACTCGTCCACCGCGAAGTGGTCGCCGACGCCCGAGACGCGGGTGTGCATGTCGGCGCCGCCGAGGTCCTCGTCGTTCGCCTCCTCGCCGGTGGCCATCTTCACCAGCGGGGGGCCGCCGAGAAAGACCTTCGCACCCTGGTCGACGAGGACGGCGTAGTCGCACATGCCGGGGACGTAGGCGCCTCCGGCGGTGGAGTTGCCGAAGACCAGCGCAATGGAGGTGATGCCAATCGACGACAGCTGGGTGAGTTCGCGAAAGACGTTGCCGGAGGGGACGAAGATCTCTGCCTGTGTCGGCAGGTCCGCGCCGCCGGACTCCACGAGGTACAGGATCGGCAGGCGGTTCTCGCGGGCGATCTGTAGCGCGCGGAGGTTCTTCTTGAGGCTGTACGGGTTCGCCGTACCGCCCTTCACCGTCGGGTCGTGCGCGATGATCATGCACTCGACGCCCTCGACCACGCCGATGCCCGTGATGATGCTGGCGCCGACCGTGAAGTCGGTGCCCCATGCGGCGAGGCTGGAGAGCTCGAGGAAGGGTGCGTCGCGGTCGAGGAGCAGTTCGATGCGCTCGTGCACGAGGAGCTTGCCGCGGGCGTGGTGCCGGTTGCGGTAGGCCTCGCCACCGCCGGCACGGACGAGTTCGAGTTGTTCGTTCAGCGCGGCGATGGCAGCGAGGTGGCCTGCACGGTTGGCCTTGAAGGTCTCACTGCTGATGTCGACCTTCGACTTCAGGACGGGCACGTCCCTCAACTCCTCGTAGTGAATGACGAATCACTTCACGATGTCAGAGGCATCTTGTGATTTCAATAGTTGCTGCTATGTTGGCCGACCAGGAGGCGCCTGCGCGATGTTCGACATCCTCGTCCGCGACGGCACGGTCGTCGACGGCACCGGAGCCGCCGCGTATCGCGCCGATGTTGCGGTACAGGACGGCCGGATCGCAGCAGTCGGAACCGACCTCGGCCCCGCCCGTCGGGTCATCGACGCCGAGGATCGCATCGTCACTCCCGGCTGGGTCGATATCCACTCCCACTACGACGGCCAGGCACTCTGGGACGAACTACTGACCCCGTCGGGAGCGCACGGCGTCACCACCACCGTCCTCGGCAATTGTGGCGTGGGCTTCGCACCCGCTCGACCGGCCGATCGCGAGGCGCTGATCTCGATCATGGAGGGCGTCG
>DASXYU010000002.1:0-2512 GCA_036502295.1 Jatrophihabitans sp.
GGCGAACTACTCCGCGAACTCATCCTCGATCCCAGCCGCGGATACCAACCCACCGGACGACCACCCGGACCACGACCAAAACAAAACGGCTGAACCCTCAAATCGAGGGTTCAGCCGTTTCCGATGTCTTGAGACATCACATCTGTGTCGAAGGGGGGACTTGAACCCCCACGCCCCGTAAAGGGCACTAGCACCTCAAGCTAGCGCGTCTGCCATTCCGCCACTTCGACAAGTGCGACGGACAGTCTATCCGATGCCAAACCGTGCTCCGTGCCAGCCGGCGCGCACCGCCGCGACACCCTCAGAGCGGAAGCTGGGGCAGCGGTATCGCCGAGGGCCTGCGCTTGCGCCGCAGGACGATGCGCCGCGAACCGTCCTCGTATTTCTGTACTCGCGCGAGTTCCCAACCACCGAACTCGGCGTGCAACGAAAGCTGTGCCGTGGCCGCCGAACGAGGGACGTCCCCTGCGATCCGCATCGGGGCGTACTCCCATACAGGATCGTCCGGATCGCCGAGAGCCGCCGCCGTCATACAGACATTGAACGGCAGCTCAACCGTGTGCGCCACCATGCGGCCGGGGTGTCACTGCACATATTCGGTGAGCAGTTGCTGCAGCCTCGTGCGTCTGGGCAGCGTCCCGATCTGTCGTACGGCGCGGGCGAGGGTCGGGCCGACGGCGTGCACCACCGACAAATGCCGCTGGGCGCGGGTGATGGCGGTGTAGATCAGCGGCCGCGACAGCATCCCGCCGGCTTCGGGCGGAACTACCACGACGACCGCCGTGAACTCCGAGCCTTGGGCACGGTGCACCGTCACAGCCCAGCCGTGGGTGATGTCGGCGAGCGTCTTGCCCTTCACTGCGGCGGGTCCGGAGGCGAACTCGACTGTGACGGTGCCGTCCGGGCCGATCTCGGTGACCACCCCGACCTCGCCGTTGGCGAACCCGGACGGCTCAGCCTCGAGATGGTTGGCCGTGGCCACTACGCGGTCACCGACGTCGAAGCGTCCCTTGCCGCTGCCGGGGTTCAGAATGGCCTTCAATGCGGCGTTGAGCGCCTGTGTCCCGGCGCCGCCGCGGTGTACCGGGGTGACCACCTGAATTTGTTCCACCGGGATGCCGAGCGCGCGAGGGATCGAGTCGGTGACGAGCTGCGTCACTCTGTGCGCGGCCTCGGCCGAGCCGCGGGCGGGCACGACGACGACCTCGCGCGTCGGGTCTTCGATCGGCGGCAGGTCGCCCTCGCGGACCGCCGTCGCGAGGCGTGCGATCGAGCCGCCCGCGTCCTGCCGGTACAGCGTGCGCAGCTCGGTGACCGGGACGGTGGCCGAATCGATGACGTCGGCGAGCAGACGCCCTGCGCCGATCGAGGGCAGCTGCGCCGCGTCGCCGACAAACACCAGATGCGTGCCGTCCTTGCAGGCCGCGAGCAGCGCCTCGGCGAGTTCGACGTCGAGCATCGATGCCTCATCGACAACCACCACGTCCTCATCCAGTGGCCATTCCTCACCGCGCTGGAAGCCGCCGTCGAAGGTGACATCTTCACCGGAGCTGCGCGCCTGCGCGCCGAGCAGCCGATGCAACGTGGAGGCAGGGGCTTGGCAGAGCTCCTCGAGACGTTTCGCGGCGCGGCCGGTCGGTGCGGCCAGCGCGATCGAGCACCCCGCCGCCTCCGCGAGGGTCACCAGTGCCGAGACCGTTCGGCTCTTGCCCGTACCGGGGCCGCCGGTGAGGACGCTGACCCCGCGTGCCAGTGCTGCCCGCACCGCGGAGAGCTGTGTCTCGTCCAGCCCGTGGTCCTCATCCAGGCGGTCGAGTTCGACGTCGATGGGCTCTGCCGTGGCCAGTAGGCGTGCCACGGCCTCTGCTACGGCGTCCTCGGCTTGGGCGTAGCGGGCGAGGCTCAGCGCTTCGTCGTCGTGTTCGACGATCGTCCCTGCCTCGACTGCTGCCTCGATCGCGGCAGCGCCGGCCGCGTCTCCACCGATCCCGAAATCGGCGAGCACCTCGACCACGGCGGAGTGCGGTGAGACGGTGTGCCCGTCTCGAGCGTGCCGGGTGAGGACGTAGGCGACGAGGGCACGGGCACGGCGCGGATCATCGCGCTGCACTCCGGGCAGTGCGATGCGCGCGACGCGATCGGCATCGCCCGGAGTCGCGCCGTAGGCAGCAAGCAACTGCCACGGGTCGTCCTTCAAGAGCCGGGCGGCGGATGGACCGAGTGCCTCGACCACCTTGCCGGCGAGCTTCGCCTCGACCTGCGCCGGTTGCAGCAACGCGACAACGTCATAGATCGGCTGAGCCGCGATGAAGGAGGACAACAACCTCCCGGCGCGGCTCGCACCCACCTTCGGAAGCGTCACGAGGTTGCTCGCGCTCACGTCCTCTGGGCCGACGATTCCGGCGTCCTCAAGCTCTTCGGCGAGGCTCCGGCCGAGCCGGGGCCACAGTCCTGAGGCGCAAAACGCCGCGAAGACCGGGTCAGTGCTCATAGCTCCTGCAAAGTACAGTCC
>DASXYU010000003.1:0-5746 GCA_036502295.1 Jatrophihabitans sp.
GGCGAACTACTCCGCGAACTCATCCTCGATCCCAGCCGCGGATACCAACCCACCGGACGACCACCCGGACCACGACCAAAACAAAACGGCTGAACCCTCAAATCGAGGGTTCAGCCGTTTCCGATGTCTTGAGACATCACACTTGTGGGGCGGGTGGGACTCGAACCCACGACCCAGGGATTATGAGTCCCCTGCTCTAACCGGCTGAGCTACCGCCCCGTGCACGGGCGATCGTACTGGTCCGTGACACCCGCGCCATGTCAGGCTATCCTGACACTCGTGGGCAAGGGCAGCAGCGCTTGGCGAGCCGGGCGCAAAACGTGGGAGCACCTCGCCTCCTGGCACGCGCAGCGCTCAACCCACGCTGATGGCGAGTCGGCGCTCGACGCGCTCGACGACATCGCCACGTTGCGCCGCCTGCTCGATCAGTGCGAGCTCGAAGCCGTCCGCATCGCACGCAAATCCGGCCGTTCCTGGGCCGAGATCGCAACGCACCTCGGAGTCAGCCGGCAGTCCGCGTGGGAACGCTGGCGCGACCTCGACGAGAGCACCCCGGCCTCGTCCTCAATCTCAGAAGACGAATCTCCTCGTGCCGACATCGACGAGCTGATCGAGTCCGCAGCCACAGCACTCGTCCTGGAGAACACGCGGGAGCGCCGGCGCCGGGGCACGGTGCGGGTTCCGAACGTCATCGGTCTCAGCTGGAAGGACGCCCGAACGAAGCTCGGCGCCGCCGGTTTGGTCGCCACAGGCTCCGACCCCGATGGCGCGCCCATCACGATGCACGGCTGGCCCCGTGGCACAGTCACCGACCAAAGCCCCGAGTCGGGCGCGAAGGTCCCGCCCGGCGCGCCGGTCCGACTCTGGCTGGATGAGGGCGAAGGCGGCGCCGGCGTGCGCGAGCCGCGGCGTCCTGTTCCGCAGCCGAGGGTCGCCCGCGCGCTGAAGTACGACGAGGACAGCGCGGACCTCGCCGGCTGAGCCGAGTCGTAGTCACCGCTCGCAGCTAGCGTCTAGGCATGCTCGCACCGGACTACCCACTGCTCACCGAGCGGCTGCTGCTCCGTCCTCCGACGGTCGAGGACGCCGCCGCGGTCCACATCTACAAGTCACGCGCCGATGTCACCCGCTACATCCCCCACGGGCCGCTCACGTTCGAACAGATCCACGAGCGGCACGCGAAAGCCCGGACCAGGATCGAGGACGCGGGCCAGGCGCTCAACCTGCTGGCCTTCCGCCGCGACACCGGCGAACTCGTCGGCGACGTCGTCCTCTTCTGGCACAGCGTCGAGCACCGGGGCGGCGAGGTGGGCTACATCCTTGACCCCGCACACAACGGACACGGCTACGCGACGGAGCTGGCCCGATTCGCCGTCGGACTCGGCTTCGCCGGACTGGGCCTGCACCGGATGGTCGGGCGGATCGACCCGCGAAACGAGGCCTCCGCGCGCGTCCTCGAACGGGTCGGCATGCGCAAGGAGGCCCACTTCATCAGCAACGAATTCATCCAGGGCGAGTGGACCGATGAAGCGGTCTACGCCGTCCTTGAGGACGACTGGCGCCGCACTTACTAGGACGTCCTAGTATTTAGGTATGACGCACGGGAATCCTGACTTCGACTCCTACAGGCTGAGCGAGGAGCAGGGCATGCTCCGCGCGGCGGTCCGGCAGCTCGCTGAGGAGAAGGTCGAGCCGAACGCGGCCGAGGCCGATGAGACGGAGACCTTTCCGCAGGCGTCCTATGACGCCGTGGTGAAGGCGGGCTTCCATGCGGTGCACGTCCCGGAGGAGTACGGCGGTGTCGGGGCTGATGCGATCAGTGGCTGCATCGTGGTCGAGGAGCTGTCCCGTGTCTGCGCCTCCACCGGTCTCGTCCCGGCGGTGAACAAGCTGGGCAGCCAGCCCATCCTGCTGTCGGGCTCGGAGGAGCTGAAGAAGCAGGTGTTGCCACCGCTGGCTGCCGGCGAGGTCGTCTTCAGCTACGCACTGTCAGAGCGTGAGGCGGGATCGGACGCCGCCGCGATGCGCACCCGCGCCGAACTCACCGCCGACGGCTGGGTGCTCAACGGAACGAAGTGCTGGATCACCAATGCCGGCCTGTCCTCCTACTACACCGTGATGGCAGTAACCGACTCGTCCAGAGGCGCCAACGGCATCTCCGCCTTCGTCGTGCACAAGGACGACCCGGGCTTCAGCGTCGGCAGCAAGGAACGCAAGCTCGGCATCAAGGGCAGCCCGACCCGGGAGATCCACTTCGAGGACTGCGTCATCCCTGCCGACCGCATCGTCGGGGAGCCCGGCACCGGATTCAAGACGGCGCTGCGCACGCTGGACCACACCCGCCTCACCATCGGCGCGCAGGCCCTCGGCATCGCGCAGGGTGCGTTGGATGCCTCCATCGCCTACATGAAGCAGCGCCATCAGTTCGGCCGTCCGCTCGCGGACTTCCAGGGTCTGCAGTTCATGCTCGCCGACATGGCGATGCGGGTGGAGGCCGCCCGCCACCTCATCTACGCCGCCGCCGCCCGCGCCGAGCGCAACGAGCCGAACCTCACCTTCACCTCCGCCGCGGCGAAGGTCTTCGCCTCCGACACCGCGATGTCAGTGACCACGGACGCGGTGCAGCTTTTCGGTGGCGCCGGCTACACCCGCGACTTCCCCGTCGAGCGGATGATGCGCGACGCGAAGATCACCCAGATCTATGAGGGCACCAACCAGATCAACCGCATGGTGATGGCCCGCAACCTGCTCAAGTAGGACGCCCGGGCCCGCATTCTCAGCTACGTCCTCGCTTCCTCCCATGGAGTCTCCACACTGCAGGCATTGACTCTGTGTCATGGCAGACGAAACGAACACACCGCACAACGGTGACGAAGCAAGCACCGAGCAGTCAGCAAGCACCGAGCAGTCAGCAGGCACCGAGCCGTTCGCTGCGAGCCAGTCGCCGGCGGCACAGCAACCGGAGTTCCCACCTCCCGCGCCACAGTGGCAGGGATGGATTCCACCTCACTATTGGCAGCCGCCGGCGACGCCGGTCGCCAAGCACCCTCGCTGGCGCCGGCGCGCACTGAGCGGTGCGGGACTGGCGGCGCTCACCGCGGGTGCTCTCATCGGCGGCTACGCCCTGCACTCGCCCACGACCTCGCCCAGTCCGGTGCTGCCCCAGGCGTCCTCGAACATCGCGGGTTCGGGCGGTTCCGGCAGTTCCGGCTCGGGCCCGGGCAACAACTCGCCGTTGAACGGCTCCGACGGATCCGGCTTGGGTTACGGCGGCGGCGGATACCCCGGCTATCCATTCGGCGGCGGTACCGGAAGTGGTAGCGGCGGGCTCGGCGACGGCACCGGCCTGGGCGGCGGTTCCGTCGACGGAACCGCGACCAGCGCGAGGCAAGCAACCACGGCGCAGCAGGTCGGGGTCGTCGACATCGACACAGTGCTCGGCTACCAGAGTGCCGAGGCGGCCGGCACCGGCCTCGTCCTCACCTCTGACGGCGAGATCCTCACCAACAACCATGTGGTCGATGGCGCCACCCGCATCAGCGTCACGGTCGTCAGCACCGGCAGGACGTACTCGGCGAGTGTGGTCGGCACCGATCCGACAGATGACATCGCCGTCCTCAAGCTGAGCAACGCCTCCGCGTTGGCGACGGCTGCCTTCGGCGATTCGTCCACGGCAGGAGTCGGCGACAAGGTCACGGCGGTCGGCAATGCCGGCGGCACCGGCGGTACACCCAGCGCTGCCAGCGGCGCGATCACCGAGCTCAACCAGTCGATCACCGCAACGGATGAGGACGGCTCGAACGCGGAGACGCTCACGGGGCTGATCGAGACCGACGCGCAGATCCAGGCGGGTGATTCCGGCGGGCCGCTCTACGACTCCTCCGGCAAGGTGGTCGCCATCGACACAGCTGCGCAGTCGGCCCGCAACGGAACCACGCTCAGTGGCTATGCGATCCCGATCGACACGGCGAAGTCGATCGCCGCAAAGATCGTCTCGGGGCAATCGTCCTCGACCGTGCACCTCGGTCTGCCGGCGTTTCTCGGAGTCTCGATCGACTCCCGTAGCACGGACGGCGCCGTGATCGCCGAGGTCGTTCCCGACGGCCCGGCGGACAAGGCAGGCATCGCGGCCGGTGACACGATCACTGCGGTGGGCGCGACGAAGATCAATACGCCCACCGACGTCTCGACCGCGTTGGACGCCTACCGTCCCGGCCAGAAGGTCACGATCACCTGGACGGACGAGACCGGCGGATCACACACCGCGAGCGCCGCACTCATCGCCGGCCCCGCAGACTGAGTCGCCGCACGACGCGGCTCCGGACGCCACCGCGCGGGAACTGACACGCTCCCTTCCATGCGGAAGATTCTGTTCGGAGTCGCGTTGGTGGCACTAGCCTGACCGAGTCCGGCTCAGCCGCTGCGCCGGACGAGAGTGCGGCTCGCATGATCGGTGAGTTCGCGCGTGGAGTGGCCCGCGATATCGCGGTGAGAACTGCGGTATGCCCGCGGGCTCAGCCCATAGTGACGACGGAAGGCACGCGAGAAGTACTCGGCCGAGGCGAATCCACACTGCGACGCGATCGTGTCCACCGAGACGTTCACTCCGCCGGCGAGTACCGCGGCCGCCATCTCCAGTCGTCGATGCCTGATGCGGGCCGCCGGGCTCTCCGTGCCGTCAAAGGCGCGGTAGAGCTGGCGCAGTGAGACCGCCATCTGCTCGGCGACCGTGGTCGGGGTGAAGTCGGGGTCGGCGGCCTGGGCGTGGATGAGTTCCTCGGCCTGCGCCCTGATGGCGCCGAGCCGCTCGGGTTCCTCGCCAGCCTGCGGCACCGCCGTCCTCAGCACCAGGCCGGCGACGGAGGCAAGGAAGCGATCCACCGCCTGCACATTGCGGCCCAGTTCCGCGCTCGTCGAGTCGGTCAGCAGTGCGACAGCCGACCGCACCAGCGACGACTGCATCGGCGTGATCACATAGATCTGGTCGGTCATCGCCTCGAGCGTCTCGTGATCGATGCCGAGGACGGCCTGCTGGATGTAGAGGGTGGCGATGTGCGAGTACGCCGGGAACTCCTCGCAAACCTCATGGCCCGCACCGATGACCTGCATGAGCGCACCGCGGAAGTGGGCCTCGGGGTCGGTGACCGAGCCCTCGGCTTCGATCCGGATGAGGACGGAGACCGTGTTGTCAGCCGCGTCGGCCTGGGGACGGGCCGAGCGGCGGAGCTCGGCCCGGTGGACATCGCCGACAGAGAAGATGCAGCGGCGGCCGCGGATCCGTAGACCCCGAAAGACGAACTCCCCCGCTGCATCGGGCATCGGGGTGATCTGCAGCCCGAGTGGACCCGTCCGCACCGTCATCGGTCCGTCCCCGGGGGTGTGCTGTGACATATCCAGGCGGGCGACCACGCCGAGAGGCGTCCCGAGGTGCCCCGCCGCCTCAGGCATCTCGCCGCCCCCTTGCCGTCCGGACATCGCTGTTACCCACATCACTATCGTGCCTGAGAAGGACGTTAGGCGCGGTCATGAGGCGACGCAACCCAGTCCGCCGCGTCGCCCGGGCTAGGGTCACAGCGTGGATTCGCGGGCGCTGAGATGGTTCCCGGAGCGGACCTCCGCCGCAGCTGACTGGCCGCTTGAGCGGCTCCTCGCCGCGAAACGCGACACCGGGCAGACCGTGAGCGTCGTGATCCCGGCGCGCAACGAAGCCGCCTCGATTGCAGGTGTCGCGCGACGCATCGCCGCG
>DASXYU010000004.1:0-41563 GCA_036502295.1 Jatrophihabitans sp.
GTAATGCGGCACCGGGAGCCATTTGAACTGGAAGACCAGCAGCTCGTACATCAGGATGCCGACGAAGAAGACCGGGAACGAGTAGAAGAGCAGCGCTGCGCTCACGGTGACGCGGTCGGTGATCTTGCCGCGCCGGAGCGCGGCGATGATTCCTAAGAGGACACCACTCACAATCCACATCACGAAGGCCGCGAGCGTGAGATAGATGGTGACCGGGATTCGGGGCTTGAGGTACGTCCAGATCATCATGTTGCGCAGCGGGGAGTAGCCCAGGCAGGGCGCATCGCACTTCGTGATGAGTTCGGGGTGTTGCTTGGCGTAGGACGCATCCGCCGGGAATTCGCGATTGACGAAGATGCCCTTGACGAAGGTCCAGTACTGCGTGGTGATCGGCTTGTCGAGACCGAGGTAGTGCCGGTTGGCGTTGATGCCCGCTTCGGTGCAGTTCTTGCCACAGGTGAGACGAGCCGGATCGGTGGGTGTCGCATAGAAGATCAGGAAGACCGTCATGCTCATCACGATGAGCATGAGCACGCAGCCGATGAGCCGCCTGACGATATACGCGAACATGATTTTTCCGGGTGTGAAACCCGTTATCTCCCCGAGCTAGTGAGTTAGAGGCATGGTGCGCGCGAGGGGGCGGGGACGTCACGATGACGTCCCCGCCCACTGCGCTTACTTCAGTGGTGCAGTGACCTTGTCAGGTCAGCTGGACACACCGATCTGACCGAGGTCCGGGTACCCGTTGGTCGAGGTGTTCTCGACGTAGTTGGTGACCTTCGAACCGTGCAGACGCGGGAAGTTGGTGACATCCAGCGGGATGTAAGCAACATCCGTTGCCAGCGCCTTGTCCAGAGCGGCCCAGTCAGCGGCACGCTTGGTGGCGTCGGTCTCGGCGAACGCCGCATCGATTGCCGCGTTCGTCGTGTCGCTCTGGTAGTAGCCGTAGTCCTGACCGTTCGAGCTCTTGGACAGGTTCACACGGCTATCGAAGAGCGGACCGATGACGGTCGAACCGCTCGGCCAGTCAGCACCCCAGCCGGCCCACGTGAGGTCGTACTTCGAGGCGTTGGCCGGGTTCTGGATCACGTCGTAGTACGTGTCCGAGAGACCCTCGAGCGTCACCTTGAAGCCAGCCTTCTCGTAGCCCGCCTTGAGAGCAGCGGCCTGCTTGTCCGTGGTCGGCGTCCCACCCGAGTACGTCAGGTGGATCGGGTACGGAATCGTGACGCCGGCCTGCTGGAGCAGAGCCTTCGCCTTCGCCGGGTCACCGGAGTCCGGAGTGCCCGGGAACGCCTCGAACTTCTGGTAGCCACCGGCAGCACCGAGGGCCGGGTTGATCAGACCTGTTGCGGGCGACGCGACAGAGGATCCACCCTCAGCCGTGATGTAGCCGGTTCGGTCTGTTGCGATGGCGAGAGCCTGGCGGACCAGCGGATCCTTCAGGGTCTTGAAGTTCGGGACCAGGTAGTCGTTGAACGGCGAGGGGCCGTCCGTGAACCGGTCCTTCTGAGCCGCAGCACGGGCGAGGTACGCCGGCGGAGCGACACGGTCGGTGACGAGAGCCTGATCGTCGCCGGAGTCAGCCAGGAGGCGGTCGAAGACCGTCTCGGTCGGCATGTTCGGCAGGAAGACGATCTTGTCCGGAAGCGCGTTGCGCACGCCCGGCTCGTCGGTCGACGGGTCGTAGTTCGTGTTGCGGACGAAGGTGCCGCCCTGACCGTCGACCCAAGTTCCCTGCAGTTCGTACGGGCCGTCCGAGAAGACCGAGAAGTTGGACTTATCGCCCTTGTCTTCACTCTTCTTGTACGGCGCGAACTCCTGCAGCGCTCCGGAGACCGCGTAGTTGAAGTCACCGACGGCGATCTTCAGGTGGAAGGTGATCGTGTTGCCGGAGCAGACGACCGCCTTGTCGAAGTCGGCCTGGCCCACGTTGGTGTAGGGACCGTGGTATGCGGTGGAGAAGTCACCGGTCGCCGAGGGGATGTCCAGGTACTGCAGCGCGTAGGTGGGGCCGCCAGTGATGACGTCCTGCGCGAAGCCACGCGAAACGCCGTACTTGACGTCGTCGCACGTGATCGCACTGCCGTCCTGCCACTTGACGCCGTCCTTCAGCGTGAACGACCAGGTCTTGCCACCATCCGTGGCGGTGCCCGTGTCGGTTGCCAGGTCGGGGACAAGCTTGTTGTCGCCCGAGAGCTGGGTCAGGGTGCGGTAGAACAGACGCGAGGCGTTGGCCAGATCGCGACCGATGTACATCCGCTGCGGATCCCAGTGCTCGACGTTACGAGTACCGGTCGAGTAATAGAGCGTGCCGCCCGTCGCGGCGTTGGTGGCGCTACTGCTCGCTGACGTTGAGCCGCCGCTGGTGGTACTGCCGGTGGGCTCGTTGCTGCCGCCGCCGCTTGATGAGCATGCAGCAACCGTGGCGAGAGCAATGGCTCCACCAAGCGTCGCGAGAGCGAGGCGCTTGCTGATCTTGGCCATGCAACCTTCCTCTTCCTTCTGGCGCCGCCCCATGCTTGGGGGTGAGGCGCACCATCTGTGGAACGGGGCGTTCCACAGAGCTTTTAGCGACCCGTCTTCGGGTCAAGAGCATCGCGCAATCCGTCGCCGAGCAGGTTGAAGCTCAACACGACGAGGACGAGCACGACGCCCGGCAGGAAAAAATAGACTGGATCGGGGATGTACCACGACACCGAGTCGTTGAGGATGTTTCCGAGACTCGGGGTCGGCGGCTGGATGCCGACGCCGAGGAACGAGAGCGCTGCCTCGGTTCCGATGAGCAGGGGGAAGTTCAACGAGACGAAAACGATGACCGGCGCCCACAGGTTCGGCATCAGTTCCTTGAACCAGATGCGACGACGTGTTGCGCCGAGGCTCCGCGCCGCTTCGACGAATTCGCGATTACGCAGGCTCAACACCTGTCCGCGCACGATTCGGGCTAGCGACGGCCAACCGAAGACGCTCAGCACAAGGATCAGGTAGACGGCGCTCACGGGAAGCGAACCCGGGTCGTCACCGAGAATCGAGGCGATGCGCTGCTTGAGCACCGAGGAGAGCGCCAGCAGCATCAGCGTCTGCGGGAAGGCGAGGAGCAGATCCATGAACCGACCGAGCCAGAAGTCTGTCTTGCCGCCCATGTAGCCGGCGATGATGCCGATG
Organism: Jatrophihabitans sp.; assembly: GCA_036502295.1. Taxonomy (GTDB): domain Bacteria; phylum Actinomycetota; class Actinomycetes; order Mycobacteriales; family Jatrophihabitantaceae; genus DASXYU01. The sequence goes on from DASXYU010000004.1 coordinate 3,166, forward strand.
ACCAGGCCCACCACGGTCGCAAGGATCACCGCCGTTCCGGCGATCATCATCGAGAAGCTGATACCGAGCACGACGCGGGCGAAGACGTCCCAACCGGTCTGCGGCACGATGCCGAACCAATGGCTCCACGAGATGCCACCATGCGGCCCGGGCGTCTCGCCGAAGCCGGTGAGCAGTTCCGGGTGTAGCGAGTACGGATCGACAACGCCGAAACTCTCCAGAATCGGCGCGGCGATGGCGAGAAGGATGAAGAAGATGACGAGGCAGAAGGCGACGAAGCTGACCTTGTCGCGACGCAACCGGCGCCAGGCGAGCTGCCGTGGTGAAAGACCCGCGATCTCCGCCGAAGTCTGCTCCCCGTCGAGACCACCATCGGCGACCGACGCGGTCTCGAGCTGGAGCTCACTAAGTGGTGCGGACATGCGGGCGAGTCTCTCCTTTTCCCGGTGGGTTCTCCACCGGCGTACACGCTCGGGCTGACGGGGTCTGTCGCAACGAGCATTTGTGCGGCAAATCCCGGCAGACGCTGGAAATTCCCGGTGCACAGCACAGAAGAGCAGGAATACCACTGTTCGGGGGCGCTTAACCTGCGCTTCTTCGCTATGCGCGATAAACCCTAGACACGAGTGGTAACGGATGTGTTACCGGAGGCGGTTGTTGTCTAACCGTTACCGACGGGTAGCGACGCTCCGTCACAAATTCGGCGAGAAAGAATCAGCGCCGGTCCGCTAAAAATGGGAACTTCACGCGGGTCTGGGCTACCAGTTCGGGACTCACGTCGCCCAGGACGATGTCCTGCGCGCTCTCAGCCGATTCTCCGATGACGGCCCCGAGCGGGTCGATGATCGCCGAATCACCCGTGTGCGCGACCCCGTGGCCGTCCTCCCCGACACGGTTGACGCCGACGACATATGCCTGGTTCTCGATGGCGCGGGCACGCAACAATGCCTTCCAATGCTCCCGGCGGCGTTCGGGCCAGTTGGCGGGCACGACGAAGAGGTCGGTCCGCTCGGCCAGCTGCCAGAACTCGTCGGCGAAACGCAGGTCGTAACAGACGAAGAGCGAGACCCGGAGGTCATCGACCTGCGCGGTGCAGAAATCCGTGCCGGCGGCGTAATGCTCGTCCTCGCGGCCATAGCTGAACGGGTGGATCTTGGCGTAACGGGCGCACACTGTGCCGTCCGGCGCCGCGAGAACCGCGTTGTTGCGATACCGGCCGTCGCTGCCCTGCTGGGCGATGGAAGCCAGCAGGTACGCATCGTGCGTCCTCGCCTGCTCGAGCAGGAACTGCTCGGACGGTCCACCCTCGGGTTCGGCGATCTTCTCGGGTTCCATTGAGAAGCCGGTGGCGAACATCTCGCTGAGGATGATCAGCCGCGCGCCGCCGGCTGCGGCCGTCGCGATGAGCGGGCTCACGTGGGCATGCGTCGCGGGCGCGTCCTCCCAGACGATGTCGTGCTGAATCGCCGCGACTCTCACCGCATCGTCTACTTCGCGTCGCGAAGCCGGTCGACGGCCTGCTGAAGGACGTCCGGGCGCTTGCAGAAGGCGAAGCGCACGAACGTGTCGCCGACGCTGCTGTCGTAGAAGCTCAGCATCGGAATCGTCACCACGCCCGCACGGGCGGGCAGTGCGCGGGCGAACTCCAGGGCATCGGACTTGACGTCGACGACGGTGAAGTAGGTCGCCTGCGGCCGGATCACGTCGTAGCCGAGGACGGCGAGGCCGTCGCAGAGGACGTCACGCTGCGCCTGCAACTGGCGGCGGGTCTCATCGAGATCGCCGGCGAGCCCCTTCGCCAGGGCGACCTGGAACGGGTGCCCGCTCGCGAAGGAGAGGTGCTGCTTGACTCCGAGGACGGCGCTGGCGAGTGGCTTGGGGGCACACGCCCAGCCGACCTTCCACCCGGTGACACTGAAGGTCTTGCCGGCGCTGCTGAGCTTGATCGTCCTCGCGTGCATGCCGGGGTGCGTCGCGATGGGCGTATGCGTGAGTCCGTCGAAGACGAGGTGCTCATAGACCTCGTCGCTGAGCACGATGAGGTCGTGTCTGATCGCGACGTCGGCGACCGCCTGTAGTTCTTCGCGGGTGAAGACCTTGCCTGTGGGGTTGTGCGGCGAGTTCAAGAGGATCAGCTTGGTGCGTGGCGTGACCGCGGCTTCGAGTTCGGCCGGGTCGAGCGACCAACCGGAGGGGTCCGTGCCGTCCCTGTGCAGCGTCACCGCGACGCGCCTCGCGCCCGAGAGACCGATGCCCGCGGCGTAGACGTCGAAGTAGGGCTCGAAGACGATGACCTCGTCCCCTGTTTCGGTGAGTGCGAGCAGCGCGGCGGCGAGCCCTTCGGTTGCCCCCGTGGTGACGACGATCTCGCTGCTCGGGTCGTAGTCGAGGTCGTAGTACTTCTTCTCGTGCGCGGCGATCGCCTCGCGCAGTGGCAGGATGCCGACTGATGGCGGGTACTGGTTGTGCCCGCCGCGGATCGCCTCCGCCGCCGCGTCGAGCACGGCCTGCGGGCCGTCGTAATCCGGAAAGCCCTGCCCGAGGTTGATGCTGCCGGTGCTCATCGCGAGGCCGGTCATCTCCGCGAAGATCGACGTCTCGAACTCACGCATCCGCTCGACGAGATGGTTCGGCTGCTGACTCACCGCCCCATCCTCCCACCCCTACGTCCCCTCCTTGTGTTGCGTAGGGCCGCTGCGAGCGCCGAATAGCGGCCCTGGGCAACACAAAGTCGCGTCCTTGTGTGCCGCAGGGCCGCCAATCGACGCGGATTACAGCCACCAGCAACACAAGGACGGGTCGGCGTGCAGCGCGACCATCCACAAGGCGCGTGTCGTCCACAATGGCGCTGGGCCGTAGTGCATCGGCGCGCTGGCTAAGTCAGCCTCACCTGCATGAGCACCAGCCCGACCTCGCCAACCTTCCCAATCGTCACCAGCAGCTCCAGCAGCCTCAGCAGCTCGGCACTGAAGCACGCCGTCAGCACCGGAAGGCTCGTACGCCTGCGACGTGGCCTTTACGTCCCTGCCGATATCTGGGACGAGGACGACAGCAACCCCGACGCCCTACGCAAGCGGCATTGCCTTCGCGCCCATGCGGCGACGCTTGCAATGCGCAACGCATTCGCCAGTCACCATTCGGCGGCGGCACTGGCGGGGCTGCCCCTTTGGCGTCCGCTGCCGGAGACGCCATGCATCACGTTGCCGCGACGCAGCCAGTCGGTCGGTCCCGACTTCCACCTGCATCGAGCTCTCGCGCCCGCACGGCACATTCAGCAAGGCGGCGGCATCCGAGCGCTTTCCATCGCCCGCACCGTCCTCGACATTGCGCGCGAGCACGGACTACGCGATGCAGTGGTCGCCGGCGACTACGCGCTCGCCCAGCGGCTGACGACAGTCGAAGAGTTGCGGCGCGTATCGGAGGAGTGCTTCAAGTTCCCTGGGATCCGCAGAGCCCGGCATGTGATCACGCTGCTGGACCAGACATCCGAGTCTCCGCTTGAATCGGTCAGCCGGCTCGTCCTGAACCGCCTGCCGTTTCCGAAGCCTCAGCCCCAGGTCGTCATTCGCGACCGGACAGACCTCTTCATCGGCCGAGTCGACTTCTACTGGGACGAACTCGGCATCGTCGGTGAAGCTGACGGACGGTCGAAATACACCGATCCCGAGGTGCTGTGGCGAGAGAAGCGGCGGCAGGACGAATTGATGAGGACGGGGCTGATCGTCGTCCGCTGGACCGCGGTCGATCTGAACGATCCGTCTGCGCTGCTACGCCGACTGCGCGAAGCCGAGGCTCGCGCAATGCTTCGCGCTCCGGGCGAACGACAGTGGCGTGCCATGACGTAACCACGTCCGTCCTTGTGTGCCGTAGGGCCGCTGCGAGCGCCGAATAGCGGCCCTGGGCAACACAAAGTCGGGAGGGTTACTTGGTCTTGGCGCGGGAGCGCGTCCTTGCCCGCTCGTCGGCGTTGAGGACGACCTTGCGAATGCGCACGGTCTGCGGCGTCACCTCGACGCACTCGTCCTCGCGGCAGAACTCCAACGCCTGCTCCAGCGAGAGCACCTTGTGCGGGATCAGCGGAGTGAGAATGTCACCGGAGGACTGACGCATGTTCGTCAGCTTCTTCTCCTTGGTCGGATTCACATCCATGTCGTCGGCCCGCGCGTTCTCACCGACGATCATGCCCTCATAGACGTCAGTGCCAGGGCCGACGAACATGACGCCGCGGTCCTGCAGGTTCGCCAGCGCGAAGCCGGTGGTCGGGCCGGTGCGGTCCGCGACCAGCGAGCCACTAGGACGGGTGCGGATCTCGCCCGCCCACGGCTCGTAGCCCTCGTGGATGTGATGCAGCAGCCCGGTACCGCGGGTCTCGGTGAGGAACTCTGTGCGGAAGCCGATGAGGCCACGCGCAGGTACCAGGTACTCCATGCGGATCCAGCCGGTGCCATGGTCGACCATCTGCTCCAGCCGGCCCTTGCGCAGCGCCATCAGCTGGATGATGACGCCCTGGTACTCGGCCGGGGTGTCGATCGTCATTCGCTCCATCGGCTCGTGCAGCTTGCCGTTGATCTCGCGGGTAACCACCTGCGGCTTGCCGACGGTGATCTCGAAGCCCTCGCGGCGCATCACCTCGACGAGAATCGCCAGCTGCAGTTCACCGCGTCCTTGCACCTCCCAGGTGTCAGGGCGTTCGGTGTTCTTCAGCCGGATCGAGACGTTGCCGATGAGTTCGGCCTCAAGACGGTTCAGCACCTGCCGGGCGGTGAGCTTCGAACCGCCGGACTTGCCCGCCAGTGGCGAGGTGTTGATGCCGATCGTCATCGAGATCGATGGTTCGTCGATGGTGATGAGCGGCAACGGACGAGGATCGTCGGTCGAGGTGAGCGTCTCACCGATGGTGATGTCCTCGATGCCGGCAACCGCGATGATGTCGCCCGGTCCGGCACTCTCGGCAGACACACGCTCCAACGCATGAGTGATGAGCAGCTCGGTGATCTTGACCCGCTCGGTGGTGCCGTCCTGCTTGAACCAGGTGACCTGCTCGCCCTTCTTGATGGTGCCGTTGTGCACCCGGCAGAGCGCGAGGCGCCCCAGGTAGGGCGAGGAGTCGATGTTGGTGACGTGCGCCTGCAGCGGCACCTCGTCGTCGTACTCCGGCGCAGGGATTGCGGTGAGCAGCGTCTGGAAGAGCGGCTCGAGGTTCTCCGAGTCGGGCAGTGTGCCGTTCTCGGGACGGTTCAGAGAGGCACGTCCGGCCTTGCCGCTCGCGTAGACGATCGGGAACTCGATCTGATGCTCGTCGGCCTCGAGATCGAGGAAAAGCTCGTATGCCTCATCGACGACCTCGGCGATGCGCGCGTCAGGACGGTCCACCTTGTTGATGCAGAGGATGACGGGCAGGTGCGCCTCGAGCGCCTTGCGCAACACGAAACGAGTCTGCGGCAGCGGGCCTTCGGAGGCGTCGATCAGCAGGACGACGCCGTCCACCATCGACAGACCGCGCTCCACCTCGCCGCCGAAGTCGGCGTGGCCGGGAGTGTCGATGATGTTGATCGTCACCTGCTCGCCGCCCTCCGACTTGTAGTCCACGGCGGTGTTCTTCGCGAGGATGGTGATGCCTTTTTCGCGCTCGAGGTCGTTGGAATCCATGACCCGCTCGGCAACGTCACCGGTGTCGGCCTGGTGAGCCGTGAAGGAGCCCGTCTGCCAGAGCATGGCGTCGACAAGCGTCGTCTTGCCGTGATCGACGTGAGCCACGATGGCCACATTGCGCAGGTCGTCGCGCTTCTTGAGTGCCACGCGGCAACCCTTTCCCGTTATGTGTCAGATGCCGCGAAGTCTACGGGGGGACGAGGGCCGCTCCGACCACGAGCGACGCGGCCCCGTTGACACCGTCGCGACCGCGTGCCAATCTACAACCATATGGTTGTACGAAATGAACTGAGCGATGTCGAGGTCGACCGGATCTTCCGGGCCTTGGCGGATACGACGCGGCGCGACATAGTCCGGCGCACCCTTGCCGACGAGGCATCGGTCTCCGAACTCGCCGCTGCCTACGACATGTCATTCGCTGCGGTGCAGAAGCACGTAGCGGTGCTCGAGGGAGCTGGCCTGGTGATGAAGCGCCCACACGGCAGGGAGCGGATCGTCCGCGGCAATCCCGACATGATCCGGCGCGCCCAGGCGCTGCTGGATTCCTACGAACAGATCTGGCAGGCACGCATCGAGCGACTCGACGCGCTGCTCGCCGAAGACACCTGAATCAACCATCAGTAAGGAACCCCCATGCCCATCACCTCCGTCACGAAGGACCCCGAGGCGCTCACGATGACCGTGGTCGCCGACTTCACCGCACCGCTGCGCCGGTTGTGGGACGCCTATCTCGATCCGCGTCTGCTGGAACGGTTCTGGGGACCACCGACCTACCCGGCGGTCTTCACCCGGCACGACGGCTGCGTCGGCGGGCGCAGCGAGTATGCGATGACCGGCCCCGAGGGCGACGTCTCCCGCGGCTACTGGGAGTGGATCGCCGTCGACGAGCTCAAGGGTTTCGAGGTGCGCGACGGCTTCGCGAATCCCGACGGCACCGCGAACGCCGAGATGCCCTGGATGCGCATGCTCTTCGCCTTCGAAACGACGCCGACCGGTACACGGGTCTCGACGACCACGTACTTCAACTCCACCGAGCAGCTGGTGCAGCTGCTTGCCATGGGCATGGAAGAAGGAATGACCGCAGCGATGGGGCAGATGGACGCCGTCATCGCCGACCTCGCCGCCTTCGCCGCGGGCAACGGCACGACGACGCAGATCCTCAGCGACACGCAGGTGCGCATCAGCCGCGTCATCCGCGGCGGACTCGACGCGGTCTGGCACGCCCACCACGAGCCCACGCTGCTGCAGCAATGGCTGCTCGGACCGGACGGGTGGACGATGCCGGTCTGCGAGGTGGCGACCGAGGTCGGCCAGACCTACCGCTACGAATGGGCGCAGGTCGACGGCGAGGGACGATTCGGCTTCACCGGCGAACTGCTGGAATCCATTCCGCCGCACCGAGCCGTCACTACCGAGGCGATGATCGGCATGGACGGCCCGCCCGGGATCAACGAGCTCACCCTCACCTCCGTCGAGGACGGCACCCTGCTCTCCATCCTTATCACCTACCCCAACGCCGAGGTCCGAGACACCGTCCTCGCTACCGGCATGACCGACGGTATGGAGATCTCCTACGCGCGCCTGGAGTCATTACTGTTATTGGCATGACCGTGCAGCCTCTGCGCGACTTCTTCGCCACGGGGCGGACCCGCCCCTTCGCCTGGCGGGCCACCCAGCTTGAGGCGCTGCTGCGCCTCATCAGCGAGAACGAGGACACGCTCGTCGACGCCATCGTCGCCGACCTCGGACGGGAGCGGAGCGAGGCGTGGCTCGGCGACCTCGCCGCGGTGATCGCCGAAGCCCGTTATGCGCGCACGCACCTGCGGCGGTGGATGCGGCCAGAACGCGCGCACGTGCCGCTGATCCTGCAGCCGGGACGCGCCTTCACCCAGTTCGAACCGCTCGGCGTCGTCCTCGTCATCGCGCCCTGGAACTACCCCATCCATCTCGCGCTCGCACCGCTGGTCGGCGCGCTCGCGGGTGGCAACTGCGCCGTGCTGAAGCCATCGGAGCTGGCACCGAAGAGTTCGGCCGTCCTCGCCGAGCTGGTTCCGCGCTACCTCGACCCTCACGCAGTCGCCGTCGTCGAAGGCGACGCAGCCACCACTACCGCGCTCATCGCCGAGGGCTTCGACCACTGCTTCTTCACCGGCAGCCCTGCGGTCGGGCGCATCATCATGCGGGCGGCGGCCGAACACCTCACGCCCGTGACCCTCGAACTCGGCGGCAAGTCGCCCGCGATCGTCGCCGAGGACGCCGACCTCGACGCGGCGGCCGCCCGGATCGCCTTCGGCAAGACCATGGCCTCGGGGCAGACCTGCGTCGCACCGGACTACGTGCTGGCGCACCGCGCGATCCGCGACGAGCTCGCAGCGAAGATCGTGACGGCACTCGGCAAATTCACCGACGGCGGCACGCTGCCGATCGTCAACCAGCGTCACTTGGACCGTCTCGGCGGACTCATCGCATCAGCCAACGGCAAGGTGATCACCGGCGGCGCCGGCGCCGAGGACGGAGAGCTTCGCCTGCGGCCGACGGTGATCCTCGATCCCGACGCCGACTCCCAGCTCATGCGCGAGGAAATCTTCGGACCGGTGCTGCCGATCCTCACCGTCGACTCGGTCTATGCCGCGATCGAGTACGTGCGCCGCGGCGAGAAACCGCTCGCCGCATACCTCTTCACCAAGAAGCGCGCCTACCGCAAGCGGGTTCTCGCTGAGGTGAGCAGCGGCGGCCTCGTCCACAACCAGGTGATGGAGCACCTCTTCGTCCCCGGCATCCCGTTCGGCGGGGTCGGCAACAGCGGCATGGGCGCCTATCACGGACGTATCGGCTTCGAGACCTTCAGCCACCGCAAGGCCGTGCTGAGCCGGCCGTCCTGGCCGGCGAGGCAGCTGTACTACCCGCCGATCAAGGACGCCGTCCTGAAGCTGACCCGTCGCCTGCTCTGAGTCCCCGAGGTCAGTCTTCGACCGGCGGCCAGGGAGCGCCGGCGGCGAGCTTCATCTTCTGCTTGATGAACTGGGCAGGAGCCTTCACCGCGATGACACCGTGCTGCACACCCTCCGAGCCGGTGACCGCCAGGAATCGCCCGTCCTCGTCGAGGAGGAAGAGGATCTCGTCCTGGACCGCGACGTGGCCGCCGATCTGCAGCTTGATGCCGAGCTGATCGCTCCATACGTAGGCGACGGTCGGCGGCGGTGTCGGGGTGCCAGTGATGGTCGCCGAGACGGCGTCGGCGTGCTCGACTGCTGCCGTCCAGTGCTCGGCGCGGAGCGTCCTGCTCGATTCGGTGGCATCGGAGTCGGGCAGCGTCCAGCGCGCGACGTCACCGACCGCGTAGACATCCTCGGCGGCCCGCAGATACTCATCGCAGACGACGCCGTCGGTGATCTCCAGACCGGAGCCTTCGAGCCACTGCGTGTTCGGCGAAGCGCCGACTCCCACGAGGACGACCTCCGCCGGGACCACCGTGCCGTCGGCGAGGCGAACGCCCTCGACCTTCGTCTCCCCCAGGAGTCCCGCGACTCCGGCACCGAGGTGCAGCGTGACTCCGGCGGCACGGTGCAGCTCCGTCATCCGCTCGGCGAGGACGTCACCGAGACCGCGCTGCATGAGCACGGGCAGGACGTCGATGATCGCCACCTGCTTGCCCAGCGCATGCACCGACGAGGCGACCTCCGCGCCGATGAAGCCACCGCCGATGACGGCCACCGCCTCCGCGGCGTCGACGTCGCGCTTGAGTGCCAGCGCGTCCTCGATCGTCCGCAGCACGTGAACCCCGTCGAGTTCGGGCAGGCTGGGGATCCGACGGGGCGACGAGCCGGTGGCGATGACCAGGATGTCGTAGTCGACCGTCTCGCCGTCCTCGAGGACGATCGTCCTCGTGCTGACCTCCAGACTCCGTGCCGCGGTGCCGTCGCGGTACTCGACGTTCAGCGCCGCGAAGTCCGCTGCGCTGATCAGCCGCGTGCTCTCCGGTTCGGCCTTGCCGGTGAGCACCTCTTTCGAGAGCGGCGGCCGCGTGTAGGGCAGCCCTCGCTCGGCGCCGATGAGCGTGATCCGGGCTTCGCTACCGCGTAGCCGCAGGCCTTGGACCGTGCGCAGGCCGGCGAGCGATGCGCCGACCACGACGATGTGCTGAGTGGGCAAGAACTACCTCCCGATCCGATGCGTCCGGCAGTACCGTAGTCCGGACCCAAGAGTCGCGGATCGCTGGGAAGGACACACATGAAGGTCTCGGTCGACTTCGATCGCTGTGAGAGCAATGCCCTCTGCATGCAGACGCTTCCGGAGGTCTTCGAGGTACGCGATGACGGCTACCTCTACCTCCTCGTTGAGGAGATCAAGCCGGAGTGGGCGGAACGGGCTCGCGAGGCCGTTGCGCTCTGCCCCAAACAGGCGATCAGTGTCGAGGAATAGCGGGCGAAATTCGTTCGAAGAAATACTTCCCAGGCGTGTCCCTAGCAGGTATTTTGTGGCGCATGACACAGTCGGGTCGCCCGGTGGAATCGGCGTGATGTACGGACTCACGGCCTGGCTCGACCTATACATCATCACGCGCAAGGAACGCGCCATCGATGAAGAGGTCGAGCAGTTGCTCGATGCCGAGTGGGACCGGGCGCTCGAGGATTTGCTCAGTAGGAGCAGCTAAGACCTGGACGCCCCGCATTGCGGGCTGGCCGGAAGCGGGGCGCTGTCGATTTCCGATCGATCGACAGCGCCCTGTCTTATTGAACCGCATGCCTCAGATCGGCACGCCGTAGACCACCACGTTGTCCTCATAGCTGCCCTTCGCCGCATTGAACGGCCCACCGCAGGTGATCAGGACGATGCGCAGGTCCATATCCATCTTGAAAACGTCGTTGGGCAGCCCCTGGCCCTTCACGTAGACACGGCGGCCGACGAGCTTGAACCGGAAGCTCTTGCCGGCATACGAGAGCGTGACCGTGCTTCCCATCGGCGTGCTGTCGAGTTTGAAGAACGATCCGTCGCCCCAGTCCTTGGAGTCGACGTGGCCGTCTATGACGATCGATCCGCGATTCCAGCCCGGTCGGGCGCCGCCGTCCCAGAGACCGACGTACTTGGGGTCGGCCGGCACGTCCAGCGCGCCACCGGCCGTGCTCACCGAGATCACCGGCGCGGTGATGCCCTGCGAGTCGAGGCTGATCTGCATGATCGCCGGCGGCATGACCGGGCGCGGCGGTGGCGTGCTCTTCTTGGGCTTCGAGTGTTTCGCTGACACCTTCGGCGACGGCGATGCGGACGCCGAGGCCCGGATGCTCTCGCTGGGTGTTGACAGGGACGACGGAGAGTCCTGGATCGCAACCGTTGACGGTGACTGCGATCCGCTGGAGGAGGAGACGCCTGGGACGTAGCCCGCGTCGGCCGGGGTGTAGTAGCCGCGGTGCTGGTAGCGGTTGATCGCAAAGAGGATCGCTGCAATGCCGACGAGGATGACGACAACGGCAATCACGCGGCTGCGGAGCGTTCGGTGCCGCGTTTCGCGGACCCCGATCGGTCCCGCCCCAGCTGTCTCGAACTCGGCCTCGTTGCCGACCTCGGTCTTATCGCTCATAGTCCGATCACAGTACGTCGCCCAGAATTCAGCTTCGGATGCAGCAGAGCCGCGACCGGCAACTGGTTCTCACCAGGCCGGTCGCGGCTCTGTTACCGCATGTGGTGCCCAGCCGCGTGATGCCTAGCGGCGAGCGAAGCGCACGGCACCGCCAGCGATCGCCAGCGCGCCGAGCGCACCGAGGACGACGACCTCGATAGGCAGGCCATTACGGTCCGCATTGCCACCGGTACCTGCAGCGACGCCGGTCGGATCCGCGGTGGCAGCACCGGCGGCAGCCGACGTGCTTGCGGCGACGGCCGGGGCGGAGGAGCTGTCCGAAGCGGCCGGGGCGCTTGAGGTCGCAGCGGCGGCGAAGGTGAACTTCGCCGCGGGCGGCGTCACGAGCTGGTCGACCGTTCCGCCGCCGACGTAGCAGGTGGTCGTGCAGGTGCCGTTGCCGATCTTGCCGGTCTTCACCTTGATCTTGAGGACCGCGGTGCCGGAGGCGTCGGCGTTGCCGATGACGTAGCTACCGAGGTCACAGCCGTCCTGGCTGGTGTTGCTGGAGCACTCGATGACGACAGCCTGCGCGTTGGCCGGCAGATTCTTGAGAGTCGCGGTGATGGTGTCGCCGCTCGCAACGCCGCTCGAAGGACTGAGCGAGATCGACGGGTCGGCAGCGTGAGCGCCCTGAACACCGAGGAAAAGTGCGACGGCAGCCATGGGCACCACTGCCAATACCTTGAACTTCTTCACCGTGGAAAACCCTTCGTTGGGGACCAATGCGCGCGAGACGTTATCGTGCTTGCTATGGATTGTGAAGGGGAACACACCTAGAAGTAAATGGTCTTCACGGGAAAACCAGAATTACCGTGTCGCGGACCGGTCGGAAGCGCGCAAATCAGGGCTGCGAAATCACTTCTTGGTCTTCACCAGCGTCGCGTTGACGGAGCCGGCTTTGGTCGAGACTGACCAGGCGGTCTTCTTCGGCGTTCCGGAGGAGACGAGCTTCTTGTCGAGAGTGAGCGTTCCGGAGTGCCCGGCCGCGGACCACCCGCTGGTGTCGGAGAGGTAGCCGATCGACTCGTCCGGAAGCTGCGCAAGGTGCAGCGTCGCCGGCTTGCTGATCGTCGCGGTGCCGTCGAGCTTGACTCGCTCGCCGTCGGAGATGACCAGCGCGCCGCCGGGAGCTCCGCTCGTGATCTGGGTGCCGTTCGAGTCGAAGATCGATCCCGCACAAGCGTCGTCGCCCCGTTCACCGTGACGTTGGCCACCGAATTGCTGGGCGCAAAGTCCGTACCAGTTCCTGCCGCATTTGGCCTTAACCGGACAAGCGAAACCCAAATATTGCTTTCCTACGCTTTCAGCTCCGGGCTATGCCTTCGCTTCCCTACGCTTTCAGCTCCGGGAAGTCGCTGTCACGGTATTCGCCCGGCGCGCGGGAGTCGCTGTCGGCGAGCTCCTGCTCCCTGCCGCGTAGCTCGACCCGGCGGATCTTGCCGCTGATCGTCTTCGGCAGGTCGAAGAATTCAATACGCCGCACCCGCAGGAACGGTGCGAGGTTCTCCCGGGCGTACTTGAGGATCGTGAACGCGGTCTGCTCGGTCGGCTCCCAACCAGGCGCGAGGACGATGTACGCCTTGGGCACCGCGAGGCGCACCGGGTCAGGCGCCGGCACCACCGCGGCCTCGGCAACCGCGGGGCATTCGATGAGGACGGACTCCAGCTCGAACGGACTGATCTTGTAGTCGCTCGCCTTGAAGACGTCGTCGGTGCGCCCGACGTAGGTGAGGTAGCCGTCCTCGTCGCGGCTGGCGACATCGCCCGAGTGATAGAAACCCCCGGCCATCGCGTCGGACGTCCTCTCGGCGTCACCGAGGTAACCGGTCATCAGCGGCAGCGGGTGCTGCGCCAGATCGAGACAGATCTCGCCCTCGCCGACTCCGTCGATCGCCGCGTTGGTGATCGGATCGACGAGGACGACCGGAACGCCGGGAAGCGGACGCCCCATCGATCCCGCCAGCAGGCGTTGACCCGGAGTGTTGCCGACCTGGCAGCTGGTCTCGGTCTGGCCGAAGCCATCGCGGATCGTCAGACCCCAGTTCTTCTGGACCTGGGTGATCACCTCGGGGTTCAGGGGCTCGCCTGCGCCGACGAGTTCCTGCAGCGTCCCCGGCCCGCCGGAGAGGTCGGCGTTGATGAGCATGCGCCAGACGGTGGGCGGTGCGCAGAAGCTCGTCACACCCTTCTCGCGGAGTTGGGCGAGCAGCGCTGGCGCGTCGAAGCGCGCGTAGTTGTAGATGAAGATCGTCGCCTCGGCGATCCACGGCGCGAAGAAGCACGACCATGCATGCTTCGCCCAGCCGGGCGAGGAGATGTTGAGGTGCACGCCGCCGAGCGGGATCCCGATCCAGTAGAACGTCGCGAGGTGGCCGACGGGGTAACTCACCTGCGTGTGCTCGACGAGCTTCGGCCGCGAGGTCGTGCCGGAGGTGAAGTAGTAGAGCAGCGGGTCCTCCGGCGCGGTGCCGGGGTGTGCCGTCGGGCTGTGCGGCAACAGGTAGGCGTCGTGCAGATCGCGCCAGCCCGGATGGGAGCCGGCGGCAATCCGCAGATAGCCGCCCGGCACGTCCTCGAACTTCGACGCGTCGGAGGGGTTCGCGATGACGGCCTTTGCGTTGCCGCGCTCGACTCGATCGATGAGGTCCGCGGGGCCCACCGCAATGGAGGTCGGCATGATGATCGCGCCGATCTTCATGATCGCGAGCATCGACTCCCAGAGTTCGACCTGGTTGCCGAGCATCACGATGACGGAGTCGCCCCTGCCGAGGCCGTGTTGGACCAGCCATGCGGCTACCTGGTCGGATCGCCGGCGCATCTCCTCGAAGGTGCAGTCCGTGCTGGAGCCGTCCTCTTCGACGATGATCAGCGCGGGGTTGTCATTGCCGGCTGCGATCGCATCGAACCAGTCGATCGCCCAGTTGAACTGATCACCAAGATCGGGCCAGGCGAATTCGGTGACGGCCCGCCTGTAGTCGGTGCGCAACTCGATGAGCTGGTCACGAGCCGCCCGGTAGCTGTCAGACGCCGTCACGGGTCGGACCCTCCCACGTCCACTCAGGAATCGCCAGGGCCTCTGGTACCAGGTCCTCGGACTCCATATAGCGATCCATTCTTCGGGTCGCCCAGTGGAAATAGGTGCTGATCTGTTCACCCGCCTCGGCCGGGATCCCGACCATCGCAATCGCCTCGTCCCACAATTCGAGCGCCCGTTCATCCAGCTCGGCATGCTCGCCCTTACCGGCGTGCAGCGCTTGCATATAGGTCTCGTCCCCCATCTCGCTCGAATACAGCGGCGGGCCGCCGAGAGCTTCGGCGAGGTAGGCGGCAAGTCGTTCGGTGTGCTGCGGATGCAGTCCGGGCAGCCCGAACGGGTGGACGGTCGCGGGATCGCGCGTACAAAGCTGGTGCCACGTTTCGGCGAGGTTCAGCAGCGTCGCATACCCGCCGGCTGTCTCATAGATGCTCTGCCCCACGTCATGATTGTCACCCAGATCAGCCGAGTTCGTCGCTGCCTCGCGACGTCAGATCAGGCGTGTGCCTACTACTGGCCGGCTCAGCTGATGACGACAGGGGTTCCGACTCGCACCCAGTTGTAGAGGACTGCGACCGAGGCGTGCGGCATGCGGATGCAGCCGTGCGAGCCGCCGGTTCGGGTCAGCGCCGGTTCGCCGAACGGGATCGTCTGCCACGGCGCGTTGTGAAAGCCGTAGCTGTTGCCGATGAAGGCCACCCAATAGTCAACCGCGAATGCGCCGCCGGCTGCCGGGTGCAGGATCTCGTTACGGGCGCGCCGCTGGATCGAGAACGTCCCCTTCGGCGTGTCGTCGCCGGCCGCCCCGGTGGTGATGCGCGAGCGGAAGACTTCTCTCTTCTTGTCGCAGAGGTAGAGCCGCTGGGTGGCGATCCTCACGATCACCTTGCGCGCGGCGGTGTTCTTCGCGCAGAAGTTCTGCTGCTTCGGTGCCGTCTTCGCATTGGCCGGCACGGCGAAGGAGAGGGCGGCGAGCACGACCAGTAGCGCGATCACGAGACGACGAGGCACACCTCGCAGGATAGTGCGAACGTCTACGCGGACTTGCGGACGTGGATCGCGGCGGAGAAGCCCTGGGTGAGCACCGCGAGGTCAGACCCGGAGTTCTGAAACGCCTGCACCTGGAACACCGTAGGAACGGCGGAGACCGCAATCTCGGTCGAGAGGACGACCGTCGTACTGGTGCCGGCGAGTCCGGGCATCTGAGCGCGCGCGACGGCGGTGTCGGTCGTCGCGTCGAGCAGACGGACTTCGCGATGTCCGTTTGCATTCTCCTCGAAGGTCACTGTGATTCCGAAGTCGTAGCGACCGGGACGGTGGATCGTCACGCGGTCCGGTGCTCCCGCCAGATCGAAGATGCCCATGTCGTCGTAGGACTCGGTGTCGAAGACGATCGGGGTTTGGGTGTCGGTGCTGATCGTCTGCGATGCGTTCGAGCGATGCGCCTTCAGTGCCGCAGGCTCGGTGCTGAAGACACCACCCGGGGAACGGTAGGCCGCGTCGTCGATCTGGACCGTGGGCTGGAGCGTGCTGGCGAGCACGTACCGCGAGGAGACGTTCGAGAATCCCTGCGGCAGGATGCGACTATCGGTCACGCTGCCGTCGATGTCGACGCCCTTGGCGTAGTTGATGATCTGGTTGGGGCCGAGACTGAGCGCGGTGTTGTCACGTAGCTCGATCCCTGTCCCGCCCGTCCTGCCTGAGTCGTTGACGACCACGTTGCCGACGATGGTGCCGCCGACGTGATGCGCCTCGATTCCCACGGTCGGCCAGTTGCTCATGTAGTTGCCGCTCACCGTGGCGAGGATCGGGGCGTTCACCATGCGGATCCCGGCCTCGTTGGTGTTGGCACCGCCGGTGGTGTGCCAGTTCGCCGGGTTGGCGATCGCGCCGGTCAGCGAGTTCCCGACGATCACCAACCCGTGCGATGCCCGCTTCGCAGCATCACGCGCGACGCTCGGGTCGATCGAGATGTGCGAGTTGAGACAGTTCGTCGATGTGCAGCCGACGATCTGCGTGCCGACGTGCTGGCCGTCGAGGGTGAACGACCAGCGGGCCCTGTCGACCGTGCAACCGATCATGCGTCCGAAGCGGATCGGCTTGTCGACGCCCGCACGCTCCGATCCCATCATCTGCAGCGCGGCCGAGGGCGAGTTCTTCACCGTGACGTTCAGGTAGGTGATGTAGTCACCACCCCACGCGGTGAGCCCTTTGCAGAACGCGTTCTGGCAGTCGATGGTGAG
Source organism: Jatrophihabitans sp. (assembly GCA_036502295.1). Lineage (GTDB taxonomy): Bacteria > Actinomycetota > Actinomycetes > Mycobacteriales > Jatrophihabitantaceae > DASXYU01. The sequence continues at coordinate 19,715 of DASXYU010000004.1, forward strand.
CCCTACGACGCTCCAGGCGTTGTGTCCGATCGCGTAGAGGACGGCGACGTCGTTGGCCAAGGCCGCGTGGGGGATCTTCCATTTCGCCGGCGTGGTGCGCGGATTGGCGAGGACGGTCGCTCCATAGCCGATGAGCGACAGTCCATTGAGGTCGACCGGCGCGCTGATGAGCAGCCGCTTTCCTCCCGGAATGAGGATCGCTTTGGCTCCCTTGGTGATCGCCGCGGCGATCGCGCGCCTGAAGCCGACCGTGTCATCAGCCTTGCCGTTGCCCTTGATGTAGCGCGAGATGTCGAAGCCTGAGACGTACTTGGCCGCGATCTCGGAGGCGAGCTTCGTCGCGGAGGTCGCGGCTTCAGCAGCCTCCGGAGCCAGGATTGAGGTGCCTAGGCCACCTGCGGCAAACGCAGCTAGTCCGGTCAGCAGCGTGCGTCGGCTGGTAGACGACTCCTGATCGGTGCTCACGGGCGGAAGCCTAACCGCGAACTAACGCCGGGCCTCCGGGCTCTCAGCCGTCGACGTGTCAAACGAGAGCCGAACTGGCAAGGAGCCCACATCATGCCTCAGGACTAAGCTCGAAATATAACTACTCTGCTGCTCTACGACGCCGATTGCGCCTTTTGCACTCGTGCAATCAGTCTGGCTCCGCGACTGCGGCTGACGGCTCAGATTTCAACCATTCAGACCGCGAATCTCGCCGCGCTCGGCATTGATCCCGACCGTGCGCTCTTGGAGATGCCTGCTGTGCGGCCCGATGGCTTCGTCGTCTACGGCCACGCCGCCATCGCCGCAGGCCTGATGACTGGTCCGTGGCACGTTCGGCTGCTTGGACACCTGATCGACAGCTTGCCGTGGCTCTCGACTCGGACGTATCGCTGGGTCGCAGCCCACAGGCACGAACTGCCCGGCGGCACGGCGGCATGCGTAATACCTCAATCTCCGTCCGGCACGGTGATCGACCGACCAGAACCGCCGCGAAGCCCTTGCGCGCCCCCCAAACCGCGTTGACAACGGCACCAACATCTACGGAGTGCAGACTCGGGAGAAGGACGGCGCCGCCTGAAGAATCGGAGAAGCGGCCGACGTCGCCTGGATTACTTCGGCAACGACCCCAGGGCTGACTGTCACCTCGGGCACTCTCTATACGGGTTGGCATTACGTCCTATACGGGTTGGCGTTATGTCCTCGTCGAAGCAGGTCGGTCTCAGGCAACTGCATGGCGCAGCGACGACGCATGGCGAACGACGTGGCGGGGAACCTTGCCGGAAATCATCTTCCCGGGCGACCGATCGTGGCTCGTCTCAACGCTCTGGGACGACGACTGGCGTTGCATCGGCGGGCTAGCGGATCTCATCGCGCAGGTGGTAGCCGAGACCCGGCTCGACGCTCGCGCGGTCACCGCTCCTCTACAACCCGCGCGGTGCTCAGACGTTAAATCTGAACTCGACGACATCGCCGTCGCGCATGACGTAGTCCTTGCCCTCCATGCGGACCTTGCCTCGGGCCTTCGCCTCAGCCATCGACCCGGCGTCCACGAGATCGTCGAAGGAGACGATCTCGGCCTTGATGAAGCCGCGCTCGAAGTCCGTGTGGATCACGCCGGCGGCCTGCGGCGCCGTCGCGCCGACCGGGACGGTCCAGGCGCGGGATTCCTTCGGGCCGGCGGTGAGGTACGTCTGCAGGCCGAGCGTCCCGAATCCGATCCGTGCCAGCTGGTCGATGCCCGACTCCGTCTGCCCCATCGACTGCAGCAGCTCCAGAGCTTCGGCCGGCTCGAGTTCGATGAGTTCCGACTCGGTCTTCGCGTCGAGGAAGATCGCCTCAGCCGGCGCCACCAACGCGCTCAACTCCGCATGCAGCTCGTCATTCGTCAGCTCATCCGGATCGACGTTGAAGGCGTAGAGGAACGGCTTCGCCGTGAGCAGGTGCAGCTCATACAACGGCGCCGGGTCAAGCTGAGCTGCGAAGACCGTCGTCCCGGCTTCCAGAACCTTCTGTGCCGCCTCGATGGCGGCGAGGACGTCCGTCTTCGACTTGTCGGTACGCGCTTCCTTCTGCAACCGGGGAAGCGCCTTCTCGAGGGTCTGCAGGTCGGCGAGGATCAGCTCGGTATTGATGGTCTCGATGTCGTCCTTGGGCGAGACCTTGCCGTCGACGTGCACGACATCGGGGTCGGTGAAGACGCGGATGACCTGGCAGATGGCATCGGCCTCACGGATGTTCGCGAGGAACTTGTTGCCCAGTCCAGCGCCCTCGCTCGCCCCGCGGACGATGCCGGCGATGTCGACGAACGACACAGTGGCCGGAAGGATCTTCTCCGAGCCGAAGATGCCGGCGAGCTTCTCCAGACGCGGGTCGGGGACGCCGACGACACCGACATTCGGGTCGATCGTCGCGAACGGGTAGTTCGCCGCGAGGACGTCGTTCTTGGTGAGGGCGTTGAAGAGCGTCGACTTTCCTACGTTGGGGAGTCCGACGATGCCGATGGTGAGAGACATAAGAATTCAATAGTGGCAGACAGCGCGGGAACCACAGACGGGCGAGGTAACCTCGCCTCGTGGCTGACGACGACTGGGGTGCACCCACCACCGTTCAGAGTGCCGCGGTCCAGGACCCGGAGCTCGACACCTCTGCTCCCCCACCTGGACCCGGCGACACGGCACAGTGGCGTCTGCCGTCCGAGAAGGACGAGGCAGGCGGCGGTCCGGCTTGGCGCAACCTGCCTGCGTGGGCGGCTCTGCTCGTCCTCATCGGTATCGCAGCAGTGGGCGGCATCATCGATATCGCCGCGGGCAAGCAACTCTCCGGCATCTTCAACTGGGGAATCGTCATCGCCACCATCGCCGCCGTGCTGCTCGTGCGGCGGGCGGCGATCTTCCCCGTCGTGATCGCACCGCCGCTGGTCTATGCCGGCGCGTCAGCGGTGATGATCTACGCGCGCTCGGGCGGACTCAACGACCGCCGCGTCCTCTACGACTCGGCCGCGAACTGGCTCGTCTACGGGTTCCCGACGATGGCGGCCGCGACTGCGATCGTCCTCGTCGTCGCTGGAGTACGGCTTATCGCGCACAAGTAGCGGCCACTGACCTAGTTGGTGATGGCCTTACGTAGTTCGCGCGGCAGAGCGAAGGTCTGACGCTCCTCGGTGTGGGTGACCTCTTCGACATCGGAGTAGCCGCGGTCGGCAAGCCACGTGGTGACCTCGCGTACCAGGATCTCGGGCACCGAGGCACCGGAGGAGAGCCCGACGGTGGCAACTCCCTGCAGCCACGACTCGTCGATCGCCGCGGCGTTCTCGACGAGGTATGCGGACTTCGCGCCGGCGGCGAGGGCGACCTCGACCATCCGCACGGAGTTGGAGGAGTTCGACGAACCGACCACGAGGAAGAGCTCGACCTGCGGTGCGATCTCCTTCACGGCACCCTGCCGGTTCTGCGTGGCGTAGCAGATGTCATCCGACGGCGGCGACTGCAGCAGCGGGAACTTCTCGCGCAGCGCATCCACGGTCTGCAGCGTCTCGTCCACCGACAGGGTCGTCTGCGAAAGCCAGACGAGCCGCTCCGGGTCGCGCACCTCGAGGTCGGCCACAGCCGCAGGACCATCGACGATGGTGATGTGCTCCGGCGCCTCGCCGCTGGTGCCTACGACCTCCTCGTGCCCCTCGTGTCCGACGAGCAGGATCTCGTACTCCTCCGCCGCGAACCGGCGCACCTCCTGGTGCACCTTCGTCACCAGTGGGCAGGTCGCGTCGATCGTCGTGAGCTGCCGCTCGGTTGCCTGGCGATGGACTTCGGGGGCGACACCGTGGGCCGAGAAGACCACGACCGAGCCGACCGGCACTTCCTCGTTCTCCTCGACGAAGACCGCACCCGCCTTCTCCAGCGTCTGCACGACATGCAGGTTGTGCACGATCTGGCGCCGCACGTAGACAGGCGCCCCATAGTGCGCAAGCGCCTTCTCCACGGTCTGCACCGCGCGGTCGACGCCGGCGCAGTAGCCGCGCGGGGCCGCAAGCAGGACCTTGCCCGGCGCAGCCGCCCGGGCGCTCGGTGCAGAAGAAGACACGGAAGTCATGCCGCTAATGGTACGGACCTCGCCGATGCGGCAGTCTGAACACATGCCGTCGCTGTCCGCATCGCTGCCCAGGCCGCTCCGTAAACCGTTGAGCGCCGCCGTCGGACTCGCCGTCTCCACGGTGGACCGCGCCAAGTCCGGGGCCCGCCACATCCCGGAGCGCGTGGCGGCGCTGCCCATCACGGTGGCGAGCACGGCGCTGCAGGTCGCGCTGCGCGCCCGGCAGCAGTACAGCGACCTCGCCGAGCGCGGTGACGAGGTGCTTCACCTCGACCGGGCGACCGGAGCCGGTGAGGACGGTGTCGCAGCCCCCACTCCGCTGCGGACTCCGTCCAAGTTCGACGCCGTTGATGAGTAGTGGTGGCAGGCGCGAGTACGGCGGAGCAGCCGTGGCCGGTGCGCGTTGTCGCACAGAAGATCGGTGAGTGGATCGGTCGGCTGGGCGAGGTATGGGTCGACGGCCAGATCGCCCAGCTGAGCCGGCGTCCCGGAGTGAACACCCAGTTCCTCACTCTGCGTGATCCTGACGCGAACATCTCCCTCTCGGTGACCTGTCCGCGCGGCGTCCTCAGTGAGGACGTAGCGGAGGGTTCACGGGTCGTCATCCGCGCCCGTCCTGACTTCTGGCTGGAACGCGGAACTCTCAGCCTGCGCGCGACCGAGATCAGGCAGGTCGGGCTCGGCGAACTTCTGGCGCAACTGCAGAAGCTCCGTGAGCAGCTCGCCGCCGAAGGACTCTTCGCCGCGGCCCGCAAGCGCCCGCTGCCATTCCTGCCGCGCGCCGTCGGTCTCATCACCGGACGGGCGAGCGCCGCGGAGCGCGACGTGGTCGAGAACGCCAGGCGTCGCCTGCCGGGAGTGATGTTCCGGATCCAGAACGTCGCCACGCAAGGGCCGTCCGCCGCGGCTGAGGTGACGGCGGCGCTGAAACTTCTCGACGCCGACCCGTCGGTAGAGGTGATCGTCATCGCCCGCGGTGGCGGCAGCGTCGAGGACCTGCTGCCCTTCAGCACCGAATCGCTGCTGCGTGCCGTCGCCGAGGCGAGGACGCCCGTGGTGAGCGCCATCGGCCACGAGAGCGACACACCGCTGCTGGACTTCGTCGCCGACCTGGCCGCGTCGACCCCCACTGATGCGGCGAAGCGGATCGTTCCGAACCTCGACGCAGAACTCGCCGACCTCGACGAGCTTCGGCTGCGATCCCGCTCCGCCGTACACCGGCGCCTCGGTCGGGAGGTCGAGTTGATCTCCGGACTGCCGGAGCGCCTGCGCAGGACGGTGCGCGCGCGCCTCACCGGCGAAATTCAGCAGACGATCCAACTGCGCCGGCGCGCCGCTCGCCGGACGAACGCTCTGCTCGATGCCGCCCGCGCCGATCTCGATCACGTGCGGGCGCGCGTGCGGGCGCTCTCCCCGCAGGCGACCCTCGACCGCGGCTACGCGGTCGTGACGCTGAGCGACGGCAGCGTGGTCCGTTCGCCTGAGCAAGCGCGCTCGGGACCGCTTCGCGTCCGCGTCGCTGAGGGTGAGTTCGGAGCGGATATGGTCGGGCAGTGACGGACAATTTGCCGGCGAACTACGAAGCGGCGCGCGCCGAGCTTGCGGAGATCGTCCGCACGCTCGAATCCGGAGCTCAGAACCTCGAAGACTCCCTCGCGCTCTGGGAGCGCGGCGAGCAGCTGGCCGATATCTGCCAGACGTGGCTGCAGGGCGCCCAGGTGCGCCTCGACGAGGCGATCGCCGTGCACGACGCGGGAGCTGAGGACGGTTCCGACGCCGAGGAAGGGCCGTAAGCGCTCCCGGCTCGTGGATTTACGAAGCGGCAACGCTGCTCTGAAAGAATCAGGGGCAGACAGCCGAGAACGTGCCGAGAGGAAGGCCCCGTTGTGAGCGACTCCGACACCACGTACGGAATCCCCGCAGAACTCGCGGTGGCCAAGAAAGCACCCGACCGCAACCTCGCGATGGAGATCGTCCGCGTCACCGAGGCGGCGGCGATGGCCGCCGGACGTTGGGTCGGCCGCGGCGACAAGAACGGCGGCGACGGTGCGGCCGTTGACGCGATGCGCGCCCTCATCGGCACCGTGTCGATGCGAGGCGTCGTCGTCATCGGCGAGGGTGAGAAGGACGAAGCGCCGATGCTCTACAACGGAGAGGAGGTCGGCGACGGCACCGGGCCGCTCTGCGACGTCGCGGTAGACCCGATCGACGGCACCACGCTGATGGCCAAGGGCATGGCAAACGCGGTGGCGGTGATTGCCGTGGCCGAGCGCGGCTCCATGTTCGATCCCTCGGCCGTCTTCTACATGGAGAAGATCGCCACCGGCCCGGAGGCCGCCGACGTCATCGACATCACCGCCCCGATCGCCGAGAACATCGCCAAGGTCGCCAAGGCGAAGAGCGGCTCCAAAGAGGACGTGACGGTCTGCATCCTGGACCGTCCTCGTCACGAGAATCTCGTGCGCGAGGTGCGTGAAGCGGGTGCACGCATCCGATTCATCAGTGACGGTGACGTCGCCGGCGCCATCGCCGCGGCCCGTCCCGGCACCGGCGTCGACCTGCTGCTCGGTATCGGCGGCACGCCCGAGGGCATCATCGCCGCCGCCGCGCTGCGCTGCATGGGCGGCGAGATCCAGGCCAAGCTCTGGCCCCGTGATGAGGCCGAGCGGCAGAAGGCCCTCGACGCCGGCCATGACCTCGACGCCATCCTCACCACCCGCGACCTCGTGCGTGGCGATGACATCTTCTTCTGCGCTACCGGCATCACGGATGGTGACCTGCTCCGAGGGGTGCGGTACTACGCCGACTCGGTGCAGACCGACTCCATCGTGATGCGCTCGAAGTCGGGCACGATCCGCGTGATCAACTCGTTGCACCAGCTGGGAAAACTCCGGGCCTATTCCGCCGTGGACTTCGACAGGAATTAGCGCGACAGCGCATTAAGGGGCAAAGCGAGATGCTGATCGTCACCTCCAACGACATCCCGGGCTGGCAGATCCAACGCGTCTGCGGTGAGGTCTTCGGCCTCACCGTCCGGTCGCGTAACGCCTTCTCGCAGATCGGCGCGGGCTTCAAGTCGATGTTCGGCGGTGAGTTGAAAGGTATGACGGCGAACCTCGCCGAGAGCCGGAACGAGGCGATGAATCGGCTCATGGAAGAGGCAAAGGCCAAGGGCGGCAACGCCATCACCTGCATGCGCTTCGACACCACCGAGCTCGGTGACGTCTGGACCGAGATCTGCGCCTACGGAACGGCCGTCGTCGCGGTCCCCTCCGATGACGCCGCACGGCAGACGGCGCAGCAGCTCGGGTACGGCATGCCCTCTTAGGGCATGCCTCATCAGACTCAGCGGCATGCCCTCTCAGGACTGGGGTCTAGGCTCTCTTGAGGTCAAATGATCGATGAGAGGACGCGCGTGAGCGACGAGGAAGAGTTCCGCATCGAGAAGGACTCGATGGGTGACGTGAAGGTTCCGGCCAAGGCCAAGTGGCGTGCACAGACACAGCGGGCCGTCGAGAACTTCCCGATCTCCGGACAGCCGATCGAACGCGAACTCATCGCCGGCCTCGCCCTCATCAAGGGTGCGAGCGTGCGGATCCGTGCCAAGCGCGGCCTGCTCGACTCCGACAAGGCCGAGGCCATTCACGCCGCCTCCGTCGAGGTCGCGCGCGGCGACTGGGACTCCGAGTTCCCGATCGACGTTTTCCAGACCGGTTCCGGCACGTCCTCGAACATGAACACCAATGAGGTGCTCGCCACGCTCGCCGCCGGGAAGCTGGGAACGGCGGTGCACCCCAACGATGACGTCAACGACCCGTTGTCATCCAACGACCAGTTTCCCTCGGCCATCCATGTCGCTGCCACCAAGGCCACGATCACCGATCTCATCCCGGCCCTCGGCCACCTCGCCGAGTCGCTGGAGCGCAAGGCCACCGCCTTCGCCGGCGTCGTGAAGGCAGGACGCACCCACCTCATGGACGCCACTCCGGTGACCCTCGGCCAGGAGTTCGGCGGGTACGCCGCGCAGGTGCGCTACGGCGTCGAGCGCCTGCAGGCCGTCCTGCCCCGCGTGGCGGAACTGCCTCTGGGCGGCACCGCGGTCGGCACCGGTATCAACGCGCCGAAGGGCTTCGCCGGTGAGGTCATTGCGCTCATCGCGTCCGAGACCGGTCTGCCGCTTACCGAGGCACGCAACCACTTCGAGGCCAATGCCGCCCGCGACGGCATCGTGGAACTCTCCGGCGCGCTGCGCACCATCGCCGTCGGGCTGAACAAGATCGCCAACGACATCCGCTGGATGGGCTCCGGTCCGCGCACCGGTCTCTCGGAGATCTTCATCCCCGACCTGCAGCCGGGCAGCTCGATCATGCCCGGCAAGGTGAATCCCGTCCTCTGCGAGGCGGTGACCCAGGTCGTCGCGCAGGTGATCGGCAACGACGCCGCCGTCGCCTGGGGCGGTGCCGCCGGCGCCTTCGAGCTCAACGTCTACCTGCCGCTGATGGCACGCAACGTGCTCGAGTCGATCCGTCTCATCGCCAACGTGAGCCGCGTCTTCGCCGACCGCTGCATCGACGGTATCGAGGCCAACGAGGAGCAGTGCCTCATGAACGCCGAGGGCACCCCGATGATCGTCACGCCGCTGAACCACTACATCGGCTACGACGAGGCGGCGAAGGTCGCCAAGCAGGCGATCAAGGAACGCAAGACGATCAAGGAAGTCGTCATCGAACGCGGCCACGTGCCGGAGAAGCTCACCGAGGCGAAGCTCGACGAGGTGCTCGACGTGCTGAGCATGACCCGCCCAGCCGAGTAACCCAGTTCTGCACCGAAGAGGACCGTGACGATGCAGATCGACGCGGTCCTCTTCGATTTCTTCGGGACGCTCAGCCCGCAACGCACCACCGGCGAGCAGCTCGCCGCCCGCACGCGGCAAGCGATCGCCCTCGGCGTCGACCCGCTGGCGTTCGACGCCGAACTCACCGCGACCTTCGACGAGCGGTTCCGTGGCGCCGGCGGTGATGTCGCTGGTTCGCTCGCCTTCGTCGCGGCGCGCATGGGGCACGTCCCGACCGCCGAACAGCTTGCCGCCGCCGTGGCGGTGCGCCTCGCTGACGAGCGTGAGTTCAGTGAGCCGAGGACGGAGGCCGTTGCCGTCCTCGCGAAGCTACGGAGACGTGGGCTGTCCATCGGCGTGATCAGCGACTGCAGCGCGGAGCTGCCGGTGAACTTCTCGACGTTGCCGATCGCGCCACTGGTCAGTGCGGTTGTCTTCTCGTTCGTGACCGGCGAACGCAAGCCCCACCCCGGCAACTATCTCGCGTGCTGTGCGGAGCTCGGTGTGACTCCGCAGCAATGCCTGTACGTCGGCGACGGCGGCAGCAACGAGCTGTACGGTGCGCGCGATCTCGGCATGCGGGCGATCCACCTGGACGTCGCCGCCGAGCTCGACGGCGTCGTCCTCGGCAAGCACATCTCATGGGACGGCGAGTCGATCGCCTTGCTCACCGACATCCTCGACCTGCTACCGGAAGGCTGAGCGCCGACCGACCCGAGCGAGCGAAGGCCCCGGACGAGAAGTCGTCCGGGGCCTTGCGTACGAGCTGGGTTAGCGGCGCGCGAGCTTCCAGGCGGCGGGGAAGATGAGCGCGGCGATGACCAGCTTGATGGCGTCGCTCACGAGGAAGACCGTGAAGCCGGAGTGGATCGCCTGGCCCCAGCTGAAAGCGGCGACCTGGTGGTGCAGCCAGTAGACGCCCGGGACGTAGAGGACGACGTTGCCGACCACCATCAGCAGCGCGGTGGTGAGGACGTTGCGGTCAGCGCCACGCTTGGCAAGCGCCCCGACGACACCAGCAGCAGCGATGAAGCCGACGACGTAACCGGCCGACGGTCCCATCGAACTCCAGCCGTGGGCGTGGTTGGCGAACCACGGCACGCCCGCGCAGCCGGCCGCGAGGTAGAGGGCCAGCGAGAGCAGGCCCCGCACCGAGCCCAGCGCGGCGCCGGTCACGAGGACGGCGAGGGTCTGGAGGGTGAACGGCACCGGCGAGAGTGAGGTGTGGATCGAGACCTGCGCGGCGAGACCGGTGAGACCGGCGCCGGCGACAACCAGGACAGCGTCACGAGCGATCGCCTTGGCGCCGGCAGCCGGAACCAGGTCGGCAAGAACGGCACGGCGAGCCGGGGCGAGCGGGAACGCGATGGACGACATCTATCAGCCTCCAGGGGCGGGTAATGGCCCTACCGGGCCGTCGAGTCCACCGACCATACCGAGCGCACAGGCAAGCGCGGGAGAAGAAACTAGTGAGTGGTGAATCACTAAGGGCGAGAGAGTTCTGTAGCACTGCCGGAACAAGCGGGTGTACGTCCCGAAACGTGAGCTTCCTACCGTCGAGACGATCGGAGTTCGGTGCCTCTGAGCACTGCGGGAGGGGCCCCACGAAGGCAGGTGGAATGACGATCTTCGACGCGGTCGGTGGTGCCGACGCGGTGCAGGAAGCCGTCGCGCAGTTTTATGGCCGGTTGCTGGAAGATCCTGAGGTCTCAAGCTTCTTCGAGGACGTCGACATGGTCACCCTGCAACGGCACATGCGGGCGTTCATGAAAGCGCTGACGGGCGGGCCGGACGAGTACGCCGGCCGTGGCATGACCGCGGCGCATGCCGCGCTTGGCATCAGCGATACCGACTTCGATGCCTTCCTTGCGCACCTGGTCGACACCCTCATCGCGTTGGGAGCGCCGGACGACACGATCAGTCGGATCGGTAACCTCATCACCCCGCTGCGCACCCAAGTGGTGAGTTCCCGTCCAGGGCATCAGCAGCAGCCCCGTACCGCCGTCAAGCGACAGCGAGCCGATAACCCCGCTTGACCACGGTGGCGATGATCGCCGGATCGCCCAGTGCCGTCCTCAACCGGCCGATGGCGACATCGACCGCGTGACCACTCACTCTCCCCTTTCCGGCTTCGCCAGTGGGGGTGCCCCCAACGCCTGGTAGCAGTGCCAGAAGTCTCTCCCGGCTCACCACATGCCCGGGTTGTTGGGCAAGAGCACGGAGCAGCGCCATCGCCGTGGCCGGCAGGCGACACAACCTCTGATCGATGACGACCGCCTGGCCCCGGACGTCAAGATCGTGACCGGCGGCGACGCAACGCCGGCCACGCAGCAGCGGAACCTGCTCGGCGAGCAGGGCTGCAGTCGCGTCGAGACGTGAACCGACGGCGCCACCGGGCACCGTCACCGGAATCCCAGCGGCGCTCAACGCCGCTGAAGTCGGATTGTCCGGGCAGGTCACCACGACGTTGTCGCGCAGTATTGCCCGCAGCTCGCTGCCGGAACGCAGCCGCTGCATGGCGGCCAGCAACTCACTCGCCGATACGGCGTCGAGGACTACGAGCGCATCGACGGTGCCCGCGACGATCGCATCCACGATCCGGCGCGTCGGCAGCGCTTCGTCGATGCGCGCATGCAGAGCCTCGGCCCCGTAGTCGCGCAACGACGCTGCGAGGTCGTCGCACCCGTCCGCGGCGAGGACGCCCACGGTGTAGCCGGCCAATACTTCGACCGGTCCCGCGGTGCCATCGCCGACGGCAAGGGCGGAGGAGGTCGATGCCATGCAGGCAGCCAACGCGGTGGTGGTTTACCCCTGTTGTCCGCCGTGTTACGGCTGAGAAACGACTACGGGCGGCTGCTCGACTACAGCGGCAAGTCCTCAAGCATTTCGGTGACGAGCGCAGCGATCGGTGAACGCTCCGACCGTGTCAGGGTGACGTGGGCGAAGAGCGGATGACCGCGCAGCGCCTCGATCACCGCGGCGACACCGTCGTGGCGTCCGACGCGGAGGTTGTCACGCTGCGCTACGTCGTGGGTGAGAACGACACGCGAACCCTGGCCGATGCGGGACAGGACGGTGAGGAGCACGTTGCGCTCGAGTGACTGCGCCTCATCCACGATCACGTAGGAGTCGTGCAGCGATCGTCCACGGATGTGGGTGAGGGGCAGTACCTCGAGCAGGCCGCGGTCGAGCACCTCGTCCATCACGTCGCCGCTCACCAGCGCGCCGAGCGTGTCGAAGACCGCCTGGGCCCACGGACCCATCTTTTCGGCCTCGTTGCCGGGCAGGTAACCAAGGTCCTGACCGCCGACGGCGTAGAGCGGGCGGAAGACGACGACCTTCTTGTGCAGGCGCCGCTCGAGAACCGCCTCGAGACCGGCGCAGAGTGCCAGCGCGGACTTGCCGGTGCCGGCACGTCCTCCGAGGGAGACGATGCCGATCTCGTTGTCGAGGAGCAGATCCAGGGCGATGCGCTGCTCGGCGCTGCGTCCGTGCAGGCCGAAGGCCTCGCGGTCACCGCGCACCAGCTTCACCGTCTTGTCGGCGGTGACGCGCGCCAGCGCCGACCCCTTCTCGGAGTGCAGGACGAGCCCGGTGTGCGTGTACTCCTCCGCGACGTCGGTGAAGTCCGAGTGGGTGACGAGGTCGATGTGCTCGCCGTCATAGAGCGCGTCGATCGTGGAGCCGGCCACGTCGAGCTCACGCATGCCGGTATAGCCCGAGGAGTCGGCGACCGGGTGGATGCGGTACTCGTCGGCCTTGATGCCGACCGAGGCCGCCTTCACGCGAAGGGGCATGTCCTTGCTGACGAGCGTGACGTCGAAGCCGTCGGAGGCGAGGTTCAGCGTCACGGCGAGGATGCGCGAGTCGTTGCTGTCGATACGGAAGCCGGCCGGCAGCGCGTTGATGTCGGAGTGGTTCAGCTCGACGCGCAGCGTGCCGCCGTCGGTGCCGATCGGCACGGGCGAGTCGAGGCGGCCGTGCTTGATGCGCAGGTCGTCAAGAGTGCGCAAGGTCTGACGGGCGAACCAGCCCAGCTCGGGGTGATGACGCTTGCCCTCGAGCTCGGAGATGACGACGAGTGGGAGGACGACTTCATGCTCAGCAAAGCGGCCGAGGGCACCGGGATCGGAGAGGAGGACCGACGTATCCAGGACGAACGTTCTCACCCCCTCCTCCACAGTGGCACGTGCGGATTCGAGCGGGTAAGCAGCGGTCATGTAGTCGCTCCGGTGATGGTCCGGTGGGATATGTGGTGCGACCCGGGTCGGGCTGGCCTTTCGATGACTTGGTCTCGGGAGTCGATGGGTGGGCCGCCAGGTAGGACGCTAGGCGGCAAAGATGAAATCCGATGGATTTTCGCGCCACGACGCGCCGCATAATTTGGTGGTGGCAGCGACACCCCGGATTCCGGCATCGAGGCACCTGCAACGTGCCAAGGATCTCGTCGATTCCCGCTACAGGGAGCCGCTTACCGTTGCCGATATGGCGCGCGCCGCGGGGCTGTCTTCGGCCCATTTCAGCCGGGCCTTCCGGTCGTCCTTCGGGGAATCACCACATGCCTACCTGCTCACCAGGCGCCTGGAGCGCGCCGCGGCCCTGCTGCGCAATACCGATCGGTCGGTGGCCGACATCTGCATGACCGTGGGGTTGTCGAGTGTCGGTTCGTTCACCACGAGCTTCACTCGGATGTTCGGCCGGACGCCGGTGGCATACCGCGCGAGCTTCGTTCCGGCCGCCGCGCACGCGCTCATCCCGGCGTGCGTGCTGCGCGCCTACGGCCGTCCGCAACTGCGCACGTTTCGAGAAGACGGCACCGCGGCGGGCTGAATAGCGTGGCGCGCACCTACTTCATCCACGTCAAAGGGAGACCGATGTGATCAGCACCGCCAGCACCCAGGTCTGGGTGCATGACCAGGACGCAGCGCTCGACTTCTACGTGAACAAGCTCGGCATGGAGACGAGGCAGGACGTCTCGTTCCCGGCACTCGGCGGCTTCCGCTGGCTCACCGTCGGCTGGCCCGCAGAGGTGTTCAGCCTCGTCCTCATGTCCATCCCGCCGGAGCCGGTGATGGACGCCGCGACGCAGGAGCAGGTCCGCGACCTCATGGGCAAGGGCTTCTCCGGCGGCATCTTCCTCACCACCGACGACTGCCAGGCGCGCTACGAGGAACTCTCGGCACGCGGCGTCGAGTTCACCTCGGCACCGGAGAAGGTGCCCTACGGGATCGACTGCGGACTGCGCGACCCGTCCGGTAACAGCATCCGGCTGGCGCAGATCGCCTTCGACGACTCCGTCGTCGTGCGTGTCGCCTAGATGTGCCGCGAACTAGTCATCGGTCTCGAGGCGCGAGCCTTGCTCGCGCCTCGACCCCCGCTCGCGCCTCGACCCCCGCTCGGCCGGGCGCGACAGATCGCTGCCCCACTGGCTCCAGGAGCCGGGGTAGAGCCGGGTGTTCTCGATGCCGGCGACGGCCATCGCGAGCAGGTCGTGGCAGGCGGTGACACCGGAGCCGCAGTAGGCGATCGCACCGTCCGCACCGATCTCGGCGAAGCGCGATCGCAGCTCGTCGGCTGAGCGGAAGCGTCCGTCCTCGGCGAGATTGCCCTGCCAGGGTGCGCTGAGCGCGCCGGGGATGTGCCCCGGCCGCGGGTCGATCGGCCCGCCCTGCCGGTAGCGCTCCTCGGTGCGGGCGTCATAGACGGGAATACCGGCGGCCACCGCCGTCGCGACCGCATCGGCGTCGGCGAACCGGTCCGCGGGCCACTCATGCACCGAACGTTGGGCCGGGAACGGCACCGGCACGTCGGTGGTGAGTTCTCCGCCGCTGGCGTTCCAGGCGGCGAGACCTCCGTCGAGGACGGCCACCGGCTCGCCGAGGGCGTGCAGCATGAACCAGAGTCGGGCCGCCTGCGCACCGCCGGAGTCGTCGTAGGCGACGACCGGCGTTCCGTTCGCGATGCCCATCCGTCCGAGTGCGGCGGAAAAGGCCGACTCGGCGGGTAGCGGGTGCCGGCCGCTCAGCTCGCCCGCTGGTCCCGCGAGGTTGGAGTCGATATCGAGCCAGACTGCGCTCGGGATGTGTCCGGCCTCGTACTCGGCAAGACCGGAACGGCCGTCCTCGGCGCCAGGGACTTGCAGGTACCAGCGCACATCGACGACCCGCACCTCGTCCAGGTGCTCGCGTAACCAGTCAGCGGTGACAAGTGGTCCGGTGAAACTCACGCGACCACGTTAACGGGACTAGTTGAGGACGAGGTTGAGTTCCACATGCACCCCACTGCTTGTGAGGCGCTCAGTCATGCCCACCGCCGCGATCATGGCAGCATCCCCGGACGGCTCGGAGCCGGCGAACTTCAGCAACTCCTGCACGTTGGCGTACATCGCGAACTGGGCGTCGGCGGCGTCCGGAACGGCGCTGCGGAACAGCGACGTGCTGCCGAGTGAGCTGCCGCCCTTGGAGAGTTCAGCCGCGTACGAGGACGAGGTCGCCACAGTGAATGTGCTTCCGCTGCCGTAGACGCCGACGGGCTCTTGGGTGCCGTCGCCGTACTTGTCGATCAGCTCCTCGATGACGCGCTTGGCCCGATCGGCGTCGCCGCCCGTGACGACCGCGCCGATGTCGGGGGCGTCTGCGTCGCCGTTCAAGCTGAAGGCGATGTCGTCGCCGAGGACGGCACTGAGATCATCGGGGAGCTTGATGTCCGTGCCGTCGAAGATCTGACCGGCGAAGGTCATCAGCTGCGGGCCGATCGTCGACCACTGCTTCTGGTAGGACTTGCCGAGGCCGCGCAGGTCCAGCGCGAGAACGCTGTCCGCAGGCAGCGCGGTGATACCTGAGACGGAACCGGCGAGCGAGCCGGTCTGCTTCTGGTCGTAGATGTCGACGTTGAGCCGTCCGCCGCCGCCGTTGAGGTCGACGTCGAAGCTCACCTCACCGGTGAGCTCCGCCAGCGCGTGGTCCAGCTGCGTCGTGTCGACTTCGGGGGTCGAGATCCCGGACGCCTCGGTCACGTCGAACAGTGACTGCAGCCCGTTGCCGGAGAGGTACGTCTTCGCCAGAGGCTGAAGCTCGGCAAGGTTCGCGTAACCGCCGAGAATGTCGCCGTCGCCGACGGTGTCCGCGGCCGAGGCGTAGCCGCTCGTCTTCGAGAGGGCACCATTGGCGGCGAGATCCTTCAGCGCGTCATCGAGATCGGCCTGCGTCGTGGAGGCGTAGGCGTAGCCGTCCTTGATCTCGTAGACGATCGGGTCGCTGGAGGTGTCCTGCGCGAGCTTGGCGAGTCCGTCCTTCGCCTTCTTCTCATCCTTCAGCTGGATGGCGATGAGCGGGTAGGGCTGGCCACCACCAGTGGTGAGCAGCGCGGCGCCGATACGCACACCGGCCCATTCCTTGATCTTGTTCCAACTCAGCGACGAGTCACTGCCATCCGGCGCGATGAGGGAGTTGATGAGCGACCCGGCCGGGTCGTCCTTGCTCACCTTGTCCTTCACCTCGGGAAACTTGTTCGCGATGTCATACATCGCGAGCTTCTGACCGGCGCTGGGGTCCAGGTTCACCTGGGCGAAGGCGATCGTCTTCGCCGGCAGCGCGGAGGCGAGGCCGGGCGTAGCCGTGCCGGAGAGCTTGCCGGCGAGCTGCGCGGCCGCGATGCCACCGGCCACGAGGACGACGGCACCCAGCGGCGCTCCGATCCTCAGCCAGCGACGGCGCCGCTTCGGCGCAACAGGTGCGACGAGCTGCGGCTCGTCCTCGATGCTGAAATCCGCTCCGGACTCCGTCACGTCGGCCCTCCCGCTCGTGTGCGTAGATCCTGAGAGGAATCTACGCATGCCCATCGGCGCGCACCAGCACAAGTCGAGCAAATGCCCTGACGTTGCTCAGTTTCACCTACACGCAAGTGCATACCGCTCGGTACGATAGGCGGCGTGGCGCGCAGGTTCAGTCAGGTAGATGTCTTCACCGAACTGCCCTACTTCGGCAACCCGCTCGCCGTGGTCATCGACGGTGAGGGCCTGCGGGATGAATTGATGGCCCGCTTCGCGCGGTGGACGAACCTTTCCGAGACGACCTTCCTGCTGCCGCCGACGAGCCTTGAGGCCGATTACCGCGTACGGATCTGGACACCGACCGGCGAGCTTCCCTTCGCGGGGCACCCGACGTTGGGCAGCTGTCACGCGTGGCTGCAGTCGGGGGGTCGGCCGAAGCAGCCAGGCGTGATCGTGCAGGAGTGCGCCGTCGGACTCGTCGAGATTCTGCGCAGCAGCACCGGCGTCCTTGCCTTCGCGGCACCTCCGCTTATCCGATCGGGCGACGTCGACGAAGCCACCATCGATGACATCGCGCGCCAGCTGCGGATCCCCCGCTCGGCGATCGCCGAGGCGCAGTGGGTCGACAACGGGCCCGGCTGGATCGCAGTCATGCTCGCCACCGCGGAGGACGTCCTTACCGTGCATCCGACGGCTGTGGAGCAGCGCATCGGTGTCGTCGGGATGTATCCACAGGGCTCGGCGCACGCCTATGAGGTGCGCGCCTTCGTCCCCATGTCGGGCAAGGTCGTGGAAGACCCGGTGACCGGCAGCCTCAACGCGAGCCTTGCACAGTGGCTCATCGGTACGGGGCGAGTGAGCGCGCCGTACACCGCGACACAGGGCGCGATGCTCGGGCGGGCCGGCGTGGCTCAGGTCAGTCAGACGGAGGACGGTCGCATCTGGGTGGGCGGGCACGTCGCCACCGGTGTCATCGGCAGCGTCGAGATCTAGCTGATCCGCGCTAGGCGCCGAACCTTCTCTGGCGGGTGCCGTAGTCGCGCAGCGCGCGGAGGAAGTCGATCTTGCGGAAGTCGGGCCAGAGCGCGTCACAGAAGTAGAACTCGGAGTGCACCGACTGCCAGAGCAGGAAGCCACCCAGCCGCTGCTCCCCCGACGTCCTGATCACCAGGTCGGGGTCGGGCTGGCCGGCGGTGTAGAGATGCTCGGCGATGTGGTCGACGTCGATGGTCTCGGCGAGCTCGTCGATGGAGGTGCCCTTCGCCGCCTGTTCGTGCAGCAACGAGCGCACCGCATCCGCGATCTCGCGCCGGCCGCCATAGCCGACGGCAATGTTGACGTTGAGACCGTCGCGGTCGGCCGTCCTCTCCTGCGCTGCCTTCAGCGCCGCCGCGGTGTCGGGCGGAAGGAGGTCGAGGGCACCGACGACGTTGAGTCGCCAAGGACGGCCGTCGGCGGAGAGCTCGTCGGCGACACCGGCGATGATGCGCAGCAGTGGCTCCAGCTCGTCCATGGGACGGCGCAGGTTGTCAGTGGAGAGCAGCCAGATGGTCACCGTGTCGACGCCGACCTCGGTGCACCAGTCCAGGAGGTCGGCGATGTGCTGTGCGCCGACGACGTGGCCGTGTGTCACGTCGTCGAAGCCTGCAGCGCGGGCCCAGCGGCGGTTGCCGTCGATCATGATCGCGATGTGGCCGGGAACGGGGAGCCTGTCGAGGTTGCTGCGCAACCTGCGCTCGTAGACGCCTTCGAGGTTCGGGCGCAGCACCCGGCGAAATACCGTATAGATGCCGTCGCGGACTCCCACGTCTATCGACCTTAGTCCGCTCGCGCTCCGGCACAGGCAATCTCTACAAAACCGGATCAAGTGCGCAGGCAACGCCGGCATCGGTGATGGCGGCACTCCCCGGAGTGTTTGCAGCTCTCGCCCGCCTCACCGTGAGCGCCGCTAGCTAACGGTGGTCGAGTTGCTCCACAAGCGCCTCGACCGTAGTGACGGGTAGGTCGCACACCATCCCGCGGCAGACGTAGGCGGCGGCACCGCCGTCGACCAGAGGACGGCCGGCCAGCAGCGGAACGGCTGGCTGATCGGTGAGGCCGGAGACGATTACCGCGCCGGGTGGGCGGTTCTGCCATGCGGCGCGGGTCAACCCGTTGTCAGAATCGCCCACTCGCGCACTATGTGGCCCGGCGCGATCGCTCACGATCGCGACCTGTGGCCCGGCGCGATCGCTCACGATCGCGACCTGTTGTGGTCCTGCCAATAGCGCCTCGGCGGCGGTGAGGCCCCAGCCGAAGAAACGCGGGTGCTCCACGAGGACGGCATTCGCGGCGAGAGCACGCTCGGCCGCGTCGCGGTGTGGGGTCGACCCGGTGAGCGCCGAGTAGGTGATGAGGGCGTTGATCAGCGCGGAGGTGCCGCTCGGGTGCGCGTTGTCGGAGACCTCCTTGGGGCGGCGGACCAGCAGTTCGGCATCGCTGCCGGTGTCATAGAAGGAGCCGCCCTCGGCCGCGAAGTGGGTCAGTGCGAAGCCGAGGAGCTCGCCTGCGGCCGTGAGCCAGCGTGGGTCGGTGGTCGCCTGATGCAGCGCGAGGAGTCCCTCGGCGACGTCGCCGTAGTCCTCGGCTACCGCGAGTGCGTCACCGACGACGCCGTCACGTGACGTCCTCCGCAACCTGGGGGTACCTCCCGCCTGCGGAGGACCATCGACGAGGTGCAGGCGCAGCAGCAGCCCTGCCGCGGCCTCGGCGGCGGCGAGGTAGCGCGGCTCGTCGAGCAGGATGCCGGCTTCGGCAAGGGCCGCTGTCGCCAGGCCGTTCCAGGCGGCGACGACCTTGTCATCACGCGCGGGCTGAGGACGGGTCGTCCTCGCTGCGAGCAGCAGCGCGCGGATCTCGGCGAACGCGTCCTCATCGATGCCGAGCGCGCCCGGGTCACGCGGCAGCTGCAGCGTGGAGGCGCCCGCTTCGAACGTGCCGTGCTCGGTGACGGTGAAGAGTTCAGCGGCGAGCGCGCCGCGGGACTGTCCCAGGATGTCGACGAGGTCAGCACGGCTGAAGACATAGGTGAGGCCCTCGACCCCGGCGGAGTCCGCGTCGAGGGCGGCAGCGAAACCTCCCTGTGGCGTGCCGAGGTCACGGATGAGGAAGTCTGCGGTCTCGCGGGCGATGCGCTCGGCAAGAGGAGCGGACGTCAGGCGCCACCAATGCAGGTAGACGCGTAGCAACTGCGCGTTGTCGTACAGCATCTTCTCGAAGTGCGGCACGACCCAGGCGGCGTCGACGGAGTAGCGGGCGAAGCCTCCAGCCAGCTGGTCGTAGATGCCGCCGCGCGCCATCGCGTCAAGAGTCCGCGCCGCCATCGTGAACGGCGTGGCGAAGTTCGTCCTCTCGTGTTCGCGCAGCAGGAACTCGAGCACCATCGACGGCGGGAACTTGGGTGCTCCGCCGAAGCCGCCGCGCTGGTCGTCGAACTGTGCCTCGAGCGCACCGACGGCGCGCGCGAGGTCTTCGGCCGTCGGTAGCTCTGACGCGATTGAAGTGAGTGCCGCCTGCTCGGCGATCGTTGCGGTGATGCGTTGGCCTGCGGCGCGAACCTCGTCACGCTGCTCGCGCCACAGTTGTCTGACCTGGGTGAGCAGCCGGATGAACTGCGTCTTGGGGAAGTAGGTGCCCGCGTAGAAGGTCTCCCCCTCGGGGGTGAGCAGGCAGGTCATCGGCCAGCCGCCCTGGCCGGTGAGGGCGACCGTCGACTCCATGTAGACGGCATCGATGTCGGGCCGTTCCTCGCGGTCGACCTTGATGCTCACGAAGTTCTCGTTGAGGACGGCCGCCACCTCATCGTCCTCGAACGACTCATGTGCCATGACGTGGCACCAATGGCAACTGCTATAGCCCACTGAGAGCAGGATGGGTACGTCCCGTGTTTTCGCTTCGTTGAGCGCCTCTTCCGACCAGGGCCACCAGGCGACCGGGTTGTCTTTGTGCTGCAGCAAATACGGGCTTGTCGAGGCTCCGAGACGGTTCACAGAGACCATGTTCCTCGCCGCTTGAGCAGGGCGCTGGCGCCGTCTCGGTGATACATGAAAGTGATACACGAAATCCGGCCAGCGTTGTCACTGGTTGCCAGTGACACATGCATCAAATCACTGCTTACCAGTGACACATGCATCAACCGCCAGGAATCCCACCGATGTTCGGCGACCCGACCCGGTTGTTCTTGACCACCGGTGCTGCACAACGGTTGCGGACACCGCACCGTCACGCGAGCTGAGAAGAACGGCCTCAGAACTGGGGCCCCGCTCGCCCGCAGGTTGAGGTCGGGTTGCGCTATTCCAGGGCGGCTGGCGGTTCTCGCTCCAAAGCCGTCAATAGCTGCGCGTCAAGCGAATCCCGCGTCCAGGGAACATCAGCCAGCACGTTTGAATTGAGCAGTTCCCTGAGAAGGAATTCGCCCAACTCGATCGCATCCACTTCATGGTCCCCGAGCTTGCATGCCCATTTCCTTGGCAAGCGTCCGTGAACTACCGCCGACCTAACCCCGTAGAACTTCTTGACTAGGTCATAGATGGTGGACGGCGGGAAACCATCTGCTAACGCGACTGCTGCACGCTGCGAAATTCGATGTGTGATCTCTTCTCGATCCCCGCCGAGGAGTGCCTCGACGCCGATGGCGGCATCGAGAACGGAATCTTCACGGCTCTCCCTGAATGCAATCCTCCGCAGGCGACGAGACGCAATCCGGACGGACTCAGGTGCGCCAGACAGGGCTACCGCGGCCTGAACTAGCCGCTGGAGAGCGTCAGCTGAGATCTGCGTCCTCGGCGTGCGCCAGATCCCGTCGTCGAAAGCCTCGGGGTAAGCCCGACCTCGCCACATTTCGCAAAGCGGTGGTAGGTCCTGGTCCCATGACTCTGCCCACCCGTCAGGTCGTATCAGTAACTGCGAGTACCCGGAAGCTGTGTCGGTGACGACGGCAAGCGCCTCGAAGAAAGCATGTGAGAAATCGGCAGTCAGACGCTCGGTCGGCGATCCTCGGAAGTTGGACCGGTGGAGAAAGTTGTCAAACTCGACACCTCTCTGTACCAGCGCATGAGTAGCAGTTGCGGAGACGAAGTTTCGACTACTGGCCTGCCCATGTCGCCAACTGGCAGCGCGAGCGCGTTGCAAA
>DASXYU010000005.1:0-4043 GCA_036502295.1 Jatrophihabitans sp.
GTCGCTCATGCAGGGTGACGCAGCCGTCCTGACGGCACTCAACGAAATCCTCACCGGCGAGCTCACCGCCGTGAATCAGTATTTTTTGCACGCCCGGATGCAGCGCAACTGGGGCTTCGTGAAGCTCGCGGAACACACCTACGACGAGTCGATCGATGAGATGAAGCATGCCGATCGGCTGATCGAGCGGATTCTGTTTCTGGAAGGTCACCCGAACCTGCAGCGCCTCGGCTCGCTACGCATCGGTGAGAGCGTCGAGGAGCAACTCGCGTCTGACCTGACGGTCGAGGTGGAGGCTCTGCCGCGGCTGCGCAGCGCGATCGGGCTGACCCTCGAGACCGGTGACAGCGTCACCCGGCTCCTGCTGGAGGAGATCCTCAAAGCCGAAGAGGAGCACGTCGACTTCCTCGAGACCCAGCTGCACCTGATCCGCACTCTCGGGGCCACCGACTATCTGGCCCAGCAGATCGAGACCGACTCCTAGCCGCCGCTAGGCGGTGCCGGTGATCAGCCGGACCACGAGCCGTCGGCTGCGCCGCCGGCGGGTCCACGAGAGGTGTGTCCGCGCGAGGTGGCGGCGGTAGCGCTGCTGGCCGCGCGCTCCGACCCGGCGCCAGTTCTCGATGATGGTGCGCCGGGTCGCCTTGTCGTAGCGGATGACGACGGCGGCCAGGGCATCCGGCATTCCGGTGACCCAGGGGTTAGCCCAGGTGTCGAGCTGGCTGGTCATGGCGGGTGTCCTTTGCCAGGGATTTCCCTTATGTTCACCCCACTTTTGCACCGTTGACCGGCTGTGGGAACCCGGCGGTTGCCCATCAAAAAACAACGACGCGCCAACTACCGGCTCATCCGATTCGGCGGCAACATTCTCGTGACACGACGCTCACGCGAGGTGCTCGGCTGGTCGCCCTAGGTCGTGAGGACCGCGCTGAGCGAGATTCGCCAGGGCCGGCCCGATGTTCTCGGCCAGCACGGTGAAAGCGTCTGCCACGCTTGGCTCGCCGAACCGTTCGGCCGCGCCCAGCGCCGGGTTGAGCCGGCAACCGTCGGTCCACGACGCGAGATCCGTCTCGGCGGATCGGGCCATGATCCCGGTCATTCCGATGTTGGCGAGTTCGAGGACATCTCGAATGTTGCCGGTGAAGGTCAGCGCCGGGCAGAGCCGGTTCTTCTCGGCGTCGTCATCTCTTGACGCCTCGACCGTGCCGATCGTCGCCGCGCTCAGCGACGCGAAGCCGATCGTCACGTATTGCAGGGTGAGGCGGCCCGGGGAAAAGACGGGCTGCAGGGTGGCCGGTCGCAGGCCGGAGGCGGTGCAGTCGACATACACCGTGTCGGGTTCGGCGGCAATCTCCCCCTGATCGAGCAGCAGGCTCCTGGTGCCGATCCGGCGGACCTTTCCCTGGCGGACGACGCGCTCGATGGCGCCCAGGGCCTCGAGCTCCTGTTTGCAGATGGTCGCGCCCCGGAACATCTCCGGTTCGACGCGGGAGTCGACGCGCACGAAGACGTCCGCCGCCTCGAGCAGATGGCCGAACTCGGCGCCGTCCGTCGCCTCTGCAGCGGCCTTCACCCATCGCGACTGCATCTGCATGTACGTGGCGACGAGTTCCAACGGCTGGATCGCTTCCCGGGCGAACAGCCACGAGTCACGCGGCCGGATCCACTGCAGGCGGTCCGGGTCGAGACCGTAGTCGAGCAGCCAGTTGCAGGTGTCGAGGGCGGTCTTGCCGCCGCCGATGACGGTGAACTCTCGCGGCGCCCCAGCGAGGGTCACCAGATCGTTGGGTGGGATGAGCCTGACGTCCTCATCGACAGCGAAGGCCGGGGTGTGCCGTGACGGGATGTCGGACTCGATGTAGGTGGCGTCGACGAGCTTGCGGGCCCGAATCGTCGTGTCTGCCCCGCTCAGCAGCGACGCCACGTGATGGCCATCGGTGTCCTCGCCGACGTACTCGCACATGCCCAGAAAGCGCACGCGTCCTGAGCTGACGAAGTCGTCCAGCACGCGGGAGAAGTAGTCGCAGATCTCGCCGGCGGTCGCCCGCTCGTAGAACCCCGCGTTAGGCCCCGAGTCGTCGATCCGGTCAGCTCCCAGGCGGCGCGAGGCGACGCCATAGTTCGCGGAAGGCTGGTGCAGCCGGACGAAGGGGTACGCGTCCAGCCAATGCCCGCCCGCCCCATGCCGGCGGTCGACGATCACGACCGTGACGTCAGAGGCCGCGAGCAAGGCATCCACGAACGCCATCCCGGATGCACCTGCACCGACGACGAGGTAGTCGGTCTCGATCTCGCGCTGGACGGCCGGGGAAACCTGCGATTGCGCCATGGCCGTCATCCTGACCCCAGGAGCGCGGGCGGTCAGGCTTTTGTCAACAGCGGGCTAGCGCCCGAGCTGAGCAAGAACGACGTGCGGTGCGGCCCACGAGGAGCCCGCCGATACGACGCCCCCGGTGGTGGACACGACCGGCAGCACGATGGCGGCGGCGGCCCCGAGCCCGGCGCAGATTCCAGCGAGCTTCCGCACCACCACGCGCCTCATGGGAGATTCGTAGCACGCAGTGACGCCGTGATCACGGCGACACGACGGTCAGGCGTCGACGAATCGCGGAGCCCAGTCCTCGAGTTCGACGCGGGCCGCATTCGCCGCGTAGGAAATCGCGTGATACCACCCGCAAAGCATCAGCAGGTCGAGGAGTTCGGCTTGCTCGAAGGCATCGGTCAGCCGGCCCCACAGCGCGTCGTCAATGGTCGCCGAAGCATGCAGCGCATCCGCAGCGAGGATCAGTAGTCGCTCGCGCTCCTCGGTCCAGCAGGGATCGGTGGCGAAGCCGTGAACGAGCGAAAATACCTGCGGTTGTGAGAGTTTCGCGCGCTCGGCGAAGAACGCCGTGTGCACTCCCCACTCGTACTCGCAGCCGCAGAGCGCACAGGTGCGGTCGATGACGATCTCCCGTTCGCGTCGCGACAGGGAGAGCGTGCGCCCGAGTTCGTACGCGCCCCACTCGCGCATCGCGGTGGTCATCGGCAGGTTGCGGGCGAAGGTTCGAAACAGCCGGATCGGCGGCTGGCCCGGCGGCATCATGGCGGCCAGGCAGCCGGCCACCTCCGGCTCGTACGGCGGATCGAGCGCGCGGATCCTCGACACGGTGACTCACCTCCGTTTCGGAAAACGAAACACGTTGCGGGGCACGCTAGCATTTCGGAAACCGAAACGGCAAGCGGATGGGACGGCAGATGGCAGAGGCACCTCGGCCCGGACGGCCGGTGCGCGGGTCGACCACGGGCAGGCCGGTCATGGCGGCGCTGGACCTGCTCGGTCGCCGCTGGGCCTTGCGCATCCTCTGGGAGCTGCGCCATGGCCCGGTGCCCGCACGCGAACTGCAGGCGCGATGCGACGCGATGTCCTCGAGCGTGCTCTACCAACGGCTGGCAGAACTTTCTGACGCGCACCTCGTGCGTCAGGGCGACGGTGGAAGCTACGAGCTCACCCAGATCGGAGCGGGGCTCGCGGCCGCACTGGATCCGTTGGATGCGTGGGCACGGCGCTGGCAGCGCGACCTTCGGCGCCGGGCAGACTGACCTCCATGACGCCCCTGCACTATGAGGCGAAGTACCTCGGCTCGGCCCAGCGCGTCTTCGATGTGCTGACGGACGAGGCTTTTCTCAACGCCTATGCGGAAGAGGTCGGTGCCGTCGCGCATCAGGTAGGCGTCGAGCGAGGTGAGGATCGGGTGCTCACGCGCGTCGCGATGACCGTCCCGACCGCCGGCGTTCCTGCCGTCCTGAAGCGTCTGGTGACGGCGACGATCGACCTCACGGAGGTGCGTACCTGGTCCGCCCGGGCGGTCGACGACCGCTGGCACGGCTCCCTGACAGTGGACGCGTCGGCGCGAAATCGTGACGCCAAAGTGCGCGCTGATCTACTCCT
The DNA here is from genome assembly GCA_036502295.1 of Jatrophihabitans sp. Taxonomy (GTDB): domain Bacteria; phylum Actinomycetota; class Actinomycetes; order Mycobacteriales; family Jatrophihabitantaceae; genus DASXYU01. Next base: position 3,932 of record DASXYU010000005.1, read on the forward strand.
CGAGCCGGTCGTGGGTGACGCCGCCGCGGCCCGATTCGGCGTCGACGGCACCGTCAGCGTGAACGTGCCCCTGCTCGGCGACCTGGCTGCCTCGCTCGTCAAAGATCTCGTC
>DASXYU010000006.1:0-15904 GCA_036502295.1 Jatrophihabitans sp.
CCGGATCGGGCTACCCAGCTCGGCCGCGATGATCATCGCGAGACTCGTCTTGCCGAGGCCAGGCGGGCCGGAGAGAAGGACGTGATCCGGCGGGCGGTTGCGGCGGCTGGCACTCTCCAGCACCAGACCCAGCTGTTCGCGGACCTTCGGCTGACCCACGAATTCGCTCAGCCGCTTCGGACGCAATGACGCCTCGACATCGGTTTCATCCGGGGCGGGCAACGCCGAAACAACATCCTCGACAGGGTCGGTCATCGGGTGCGGCCCAGGAGCTGGATGGATTTGCGCAGCAGCACAGAGATATCCGGTGCTTCGCCGGCCCCTGCGGCGACCACGTCGATAGCGTCGCCGGCCTCCTTCGTGCTGAAGCCGAGGCTGGCGAGGGCGTGGGCGAGTTGGTCGCGCCACGGGGCGACGGCGGTGATGCCGGCCGTGTCGAAGACTGTGTCATCGCTGCCGTCGATGGAGCCGATGCGGTCGCGGAGGTCGACGACGATCCGCTCGGCTCCCTTGCGCCCGATCCCCGGCACCTGGGTGAGGGAGGCGTAGTCGCTGCTGGCAATGGCGCGGCGCAGTTCGCGGGGCGGGTGCACGGCGAGCATCGTCTGCGCGAGCTTGGGGCCGATGCCGTTGGCGGTCTGCAGGAGTTCGAAGAGAGCCCGCTCGTCGTCATCGGCGAAGCCGTACAGGGTGAGGGAGTCCTCGCGGACCACGAGGCTGGTGGCCAGACGCGCCTGCTCCCCCACCCGCAGGCGGGCGATCGTGCCGGGCGAGCAGGAGACGGCGAGGCCGACTCCCCCGACCTCGACAACAGCCCCGTCCGGGCCGAGCGCGGCGACTGTTCCACGGACGCTGGCAATCACCGTGCTGCTCTCCTTCTCGCCGCTTCGACGGAGAGGCGTGACTGTGCGATCTCAGCGCCCTCCACCTCGTACTCGGTACGCAGGGTGAGGGCCCGTTCGAAGGCCGCCAGCGCCTCGACGTAGAGGCCCTGGTCGTAGTCGTTGCCGCCGATCGCCTGGAGCGTGAAGGCTTCGATGATCGGGCCGAACTGCGCCGCGGCGTGGGCGAGTTCGGTGAAGAAGGCATTGGACTGGGCGAAGTCGCCGGCGTACTGGTGGGCGCGGGCGAGTCGGATCCGGGCGAGGTGCTGTTGGGGCGCGGTTCCGGCGATGTCGGCACGGTTCGCGGCCTGCTGCGCCTGCACCAGCGCCTCGTCGAGTTCGCCGAGGCCAAGCAGGAGGTCGACGAGATCCGTCCTCGCCACCAGTTCCGAGGTCGTCTCCTCAGCCGCGAGCAGTTCCGTCCTCAGCTCCTCCGCCCTCGCCCGGGCGACTGCCCGGTCGGCATAGATCTCGCGGAGCGTGGACGGGTCGTAACCCGGCTGGATCGGCTCCGGGGCCTCTTGCTCAATGTCCATGGTCAGCTCCGTGCGACGGTGAGAGCGGTGCCGAGTGCTTTCTGCAGCCGATTCTGCGCCGTTCCGCGCCAGACGTGACAGATCGCGAGCGCCAGCGCGTCGGCGGCGTCGGCGGGCTTCGGCAGTTCGTCCAGCTTGAGCAGTCGGGCGACCATGGCGCCGACCTGGGCCTTCTCGGCGCGGCCGGAGCCGGTGACGGCGGCCTTCACCTCGGACGGGGTGTGCAGGGCGACCGGGATGCCGAGACGGGTGGCGGCGACCATAGCGAGTCCGGCAACCTGCGCCGTCCCCATCACGGTCCGGACGTTGTGCTGGCTGAAGACGCGCTCGACGGCGACGACGTCGGGCGCGAACCGCGTGATCACCTCAGCCAGCGCGTCGGCCTGCGTCAACAGCCGGATGGCGGCGTCCTCGCTGGCGGGTGTCGTGATGACGCCCACGTGGACGAGGGTGAGAGGACGGCCGGGGACGCCCTCGACGACCCCGACGCCGCAGCGCGTCATGCCCGGGTCGACACCCAACACGCGCACGCAGCCCCCAGTGATCGAACGTCCGTTCGATGAACCGTATCCCGGAGGTTCGGCGATTCGACGCTGCAACACGCCGACCTCCCGTAGCCGGCATGTGCACGATCCTGGGGCCGATTGTCGTCATCGACCGCGAAATCGTGCACAGGCACGGTCGCGCTGGTGGTTACTCGTCGTCGAGGGCGGCCATGACGTCGTCGGAGACATCGAAGTTGGCGAAGACGTTCTGCACGTCGTCACTGTCCTCGAGGGCGTCGATGAGCTTGAAGACCTTGCGGGCGCCCTCTTCGTCCAACGGCACCTGCAGCGACGGCACGAAGGACGAGTCCGCCGAGTCGTACTCGATGCCCGCGCCCTGCAGCGCCGAACGCACCGGCACCAGGTCGGTCGCCTCGCTGATGATCTCGAAGGCCTCACCCAGGTCGTTGACCTCCTCAGCGCCGGCGTCGAGCACAGCACCGAGGACGTCGTCCTCGGTCTGGCCGTTCTTCGGGACGATCACCACGCCCTTGCGGTTGAACAAGTACGCCACCGAACCAGGGTCGGCGAGCGATCCGCCGTTGCGGCTCATCGCCGTGCGCACCTCGGTGGCGGCACGGTTGCGGTTGTCCGTGAGACATTCGATGAGCATCGCGACGCCGTTGGGGCCATAGCCCTCGTACATGATCGTCTGCCAGTCGGCGCCGCCGGCCTCAAGGCCGCCGCCGCGCTTGACGGCGCGATCGATGTTGTCGTTGGGGACCGAGGTCTTCTTCGCCTTCTGGATGGCGTCGAAGAGCGTGGGGTTGCCGTCCGGGTCGGGGCCTCCGGTACGCGCCGCAACCTCGATGTTCTTGATGAGCTTCGCGAACATCTTGCCGCGCTTGGCGTCGACGACCGCCTTCTTGTGCTTGGTAGTTGCCCATTTACTGTGGCCGGACACTCAGAACCCCTCTAGTGCGCGTGTGAACCACGCCATTCTACTGGGGCCAACAGATAGCCTCAGCCGGTGCAGCCCGCCACCGCCGAGTCAGTCGCCCCGCTTCGCACCTCGGGCACCGGCCTCACGGCCGCCGAGGTCGCCCAGCGGGTCGCCGACGGGCGCACCAACACCGTCGACGCCAACACCGGCCGCAGCGTCGGCGAGATCGTCCGCAACAACGTCCTCACCCCGTTCAACGCCCTGCTGGCAACGCTCTGGGCCTTCACGCTCGCCTCCGGACGCTGGCAGAACGCCGCCTTCGGCGGGGTCATCGTCGCCAACTCCGCGATCGGCATCTTCCAGGAGCTGCGCGCCAAGCGGACTCTGGACCGCCTCGCCGTCCTCAATGCGCCGCACGCCCGCGCGATCCGCGACGGCGTCGAGTCCGAGATCGCCGTCGGGGAGATCGTCGCCGATGACCTGCTGGTGCTGCGCAGCGGCGACCAGGTGCCGGCGGACGGCATCGTCCGAGCCTCCTCCGGGCTGGAATGCGACGAATCGCTGCTCACCGGCGAGTCCGAACCGATCGACAAGAACCCCGAGGACGAGGTCCGCTCGGGCGCGATCGTCGTCGCCGGCAGCGGCACGTTCCAAGCCACCAAGGTCGGCGCCGAGGCCTACGCCGCGCAGCTCGCCGCCGAGGCGAAGCGATTCCAGATCACCCACTCCGAACTCGTCTCCGGCACGAACAAGCTGCTGCGCTGGATCGCCTGCCTCATGCTCGTCGTCGGGCCGCTCGTCCTCTGGAGCCAGTTCCGCAGCACCGACAACCACGGCTGGCAGGACGCCGTCGAGGGAACCGTCGGCGCGCTCGTGGGCATGGTCCCCGAGGGTCTGGTGCTGCTCACCAGCGTCGCCTTCATGCTCGGCACCCTCACGCTGGCCCGCCGCCAGACCCTCGTGCAGGAGCTTCCCGCGGTCGAGGGCCTGGCCCGGGTCGACGTCGTCTGCCTCGACAAGACCGGGACGCTCACCCACGGTGACGTCCAGTTCGATCGCCTGGAGATCCTCGGTGACGCCGACGAGGGCGAGGTGAACGAAGCACTCGGCCTGCTGAACCACACCGGCGAGGCCAACGCCACAGCCAATGCGGTGGCCGCCGTCATCTCCCGTGGCACCTGGACCGCCACCGACAGCACCGCCTTCTCCTCGGCACGCAAGTGGTCATCGGTGACTGCGGGCGAGCACGGCACGTGGGTCTTCGGCGCCCCGGAGATGATCATCCCGATGCCGCAGCCCGGCGCGGAGCAGGATGCGCGCTCCCGCACCGACGCAATCGCCAACGAGGGCCGCCGCGTGCTGCTGCTCACCCATGATGAGGTACCCGCAGCGGTCGTCGTCCTCGCCGAGAACATCCGTGACGACGCCGCCGAGACGCTGCGCTACTTCACCGAGCAGGGCGTGGCGCTGAAGGTGATCAGCGGAGACAACCCGCGGACCGTCGGAGCGGTCGCCGCCAAGGTCGGTGTTCCTGGCGTGAACGGGGCCGATGATGCGATCGACGCCCGCACCCTTCCCGAGGACATCGACGAACTCGGCGAGGTACTCGAGCACCACTCGGTCTTCGGACGGGTGACGCCGCAGCAGAAGCGGGCCGTCGTCGCGGCGCTGCAGAAGAAGGGACACGTCGTCGCGATGACCGGCGACGGCGTCAACGACGCGCTTGCCCTCAAGGACGCCGATATCGGTGTCGCGATGGGCAATGGCTCCCCCGCCACCCGCGCGGTAGCCCAACTGGTGCTCCTCGACGGCAAGTTCTCGCACCTGCCCGATGTGGTCGCCGAAGGACGCCGCGTCATCGCGAACATCGAACGCGCCAGCAACCTCTTCATCGTGAAGAACGTCTATTCGCTGGTGCAGGCGATCATCACCGTCATCACGCTCTCGGCGTTCCCGCTCGCACCGATCCAGCTCACCCTCATCTCCTCGCTCACCATCGGCATCCCGGGTTTCTTCCTCGCGCTCGGGCCGAACCGTCGTCGCTACCTGCCGGGCTTCCTCGGCCGGGTGATCCGCTTCGCGCTACCGGTCGGCGCCGTGACAGGTGGGCTTGCCTACCTCGCCTTCGTCACCGCACGCGAACTCGACAAGACACCGGTCAAGGCCGTCGGCGGCAGCTACCTCGTCGAGGGGGCGAGGACGTCGGCCACGGTGGCGCTGCTCGTCATTTCGTTGTGGACCGTTCTCGTCCTCGCCCGGCCCCTCGTCGCATGGAAGCTCGGACTCGTAGCGGCGATGGCGTTCATCGCCGCCATCGTGGTCGTGGTGCCGGGCATCGGACACGGCCTGTTCCTACTGGAGATGACACCGAAGCGGTTGATCATCGGCCTGATCTTCGGCGCGGTGGGAGCTGCCGCAGTGGAGCTAACTCACCGAATCGTGCGAGCCATCTCGACGCGGCGCTAGCGGTTCGTCTCGACAAGCTCGACGAAGAGGGCGTGAACCCGCGAGTCGCCGGTGACCTCCGGATGGAAGCTCGTCGCCAGTAGCGGGCCCTGGCGCACGGCCACGACGTGCCCTTCGCGGGTACGCGCGAGCGGAGTTGCGGCCGGCCCGACGTCCTGCACCCACGGGGCGCGGATGAAGACCGCACGCACCGGATCGCCATCGATGCCGTCGACCTTCAGGTCTTCCTCGAAGGAGTCGACCTGCCGCCCGAATGCGTTGCGCCGCACCGTGATGTCCAGGCCGCCGATCGTCTCGCTCAGCGGCGAGCCTTCGTCGTCGACCCGGTCCGCGAGCAGGATCATCCCGGCGCACGAGCCGTAGACCGGCAGGCCGTTGGCCACGGCCTTGCGCAGCGGGTCGAGGAGCTCGAAGATCCGCGCCAGCTTGATCATCGTGGTCGATTCACCGCCAGGCAGGACGAGCCCGTCGACCGTCTCGAGTTCCTCGGGGCGGCGGACGGTGAGCGTCTCGGCGCCGGCGTCGTGCAGTGCACGGACGTGCTCACGCACGTCCCCCTGCAAGGCGAGGACCCCGATAAGCGGCATGAATCCCAGGTTAGGGCACCAACGCGCGGAGTTCCGCAAGTTCTTCAGGACCGAGACGGAGGGAAAAGACCACGGACGGGCAGCAGCGATCCGTTCCCCACGGCCCGGGTCCTCGGTCGTCATACCGCGAAACTACGAGTCGGCACCGACACTTTCCGCGTCTGGTGAGGGGTTGCGATGCAACACCGTATGACGTCGTAATACAACTTCGCGGCACCGCACCCACCCGAGAGCTGCTACCAGCCGCGCTGCACTGTCGGGCGCGGCCTGCTACCAGCCGCGCTGCGCCAGCCGGTGCGGCTGCGGGATCTCGTCGACGTTGATGCCGACCATCGCCTCGCCGAGTCCGCGCGAGACCTTTGCGATCACGTCGGGGTCGTCGTAGAACGTCGTCGCCTTCACGATCGCCTCGGCGCGCTGCGCCGGGTTGCCCGACTTGAAGATTCCGGAGCCCACGAAGACACCCTCCGCACCCAGCTGCATCATCATCGCCGCATCAGCCGGCGTCGCGATGCCACCCGCGGTGAGGAGGACGACCGGCAACTTGCCGGTGCGCGCCACCTCTACCACGAGGTCATAGGGCGCCTGCAGCTCCTTCGCCGCGACGTAGAACTCGTCCTCGGGCATCGAGGTCAGGTTCTTGATCTCGGCGCGAATCTTGCGCATGTGGGTCGTGGCATTGCTGACGTCGCCGGTGCCGGCCTCGCCCTTGGAGCGGATCATCGCCGCGCCCTCGTTGATGCGGCGCAGCGCCTCGCCGAGGTTGGTGGCGCCACAGACGAAGGGAACCGTGAAGCCCCACTTGTCGATGTGGTTCGTGTAGTCGGCCGGCGTCAGCACCTCGGACTCGTCGACATAGTCGACACCGAGGCTCTGCAGCACCTGCGCTTCGACGAAGTGGCCGATGCGCGCCTTCGCCATCACCGGAATCGAGACGGCGGCGATGATGCTGTCGATCATGTCCGGGTCGCTCATCCGCGAGACGCCACCCTGAGCGCGGATGTCCGCCGGCACGCGCTCCAGCGCCATGACGGCGACAGCGCCGGCGTCCTCGGCGATCTTCGCCTGCTCGGCCGTGACGACGTCCATGATGACGCCGCCCTTGAGCATCTCGGCCATGCCGCGCTTGACGCGGGCAGTCCCTACTTCATGCTGCGCAGTCATAAGGCGATTCTACTTCGCGACGGTGAGCGGGTTACCGGTCGCCGCAAGGGCGAACCAGGTGTTGCCCGGGGCGAGCGCGATCGGGGCCCCATCAGCACCGGTGAGTGTGGTGCCGTCCTTGTCGGCCGCGCGCTTCCACGTCCCCTTCAGCTCGTGACCGTTGCGGAAGACGGCGACCTGCCCGCTGCCTGTGGTGTGGGTGAACTGCGACGGGTTCCCGTTGACATCGACGTCGCGGTTGTCCACGTCCGACTTGCAGAACTGGACGACGACATTGATCGCCTCGATCTTCTTGCCGTCCGCGGTGGTCTGCGGCACCCCATCGATGACGCGCTGATAAGCCTTCGTCGCGGTGTCGAAGACGAAGTCGACGTTCGTGTTGCCCACCTGCGTGTGGATCGTGTGCGCGAACGGTGCCGCGGCCGCGGCCGCCGTGTCGGCGCTGAAGGTGAGGCCGATGTCCTTCGCCTTCGGCGCCTTCGTCGCCTTCGCGATCTCAGTGAGGTCGCCGATCACGTTGTAGGGCGCCGGGCGGTTGTTGTCGCGGACGAAACCGGGGTCACCGGCGTCCATGATGTTCGCCTTCAACGGCGAGGAGTGCAGCACCTGCAATGGGAAGGGCGCGCCACCGGAGGCGACGTAGGCGATCGGACCGTACTGCGCGAGGATCTCCGGATCGGCGTCGCGGGTGCTGCGCACGGCCTCGACCTTGGGAAGCTGCGAGTTGAAGACGGCGAGCAGACGCGTGAGGCCACCCTCGACCTGCTCGATGTAGACGATGTCGGCCTTGTCGATGTTCATCTGAGGACGGCCGTTGCCGGTGTCGTCGATCTTCACCGCCACCACGCCGTTGTTGCTCGGAGCCCCGCCGGTGAGCGGACTGGTGGTCGCGACGGGAGCCTCAGACGTAGTGGGCGCTGAGGTGGTGGGCAGCGGGGCGGGCCCCGAAGTGGTAATGGCCGCCGGGGCCGTCTTGCCGTTCCCTCCTGCTAGCGCTACCCCGGTGATGGTGCCCGCGACGGCGAGAACGAGGACGACGGCGCCCCCTATCTGCACCTTGCGGTTACGCAGGTAGGGCTGCAGAGGTGTCAAGAACTTGGGGGCGGACAGCTTCATCTATCAGGGCCTTTCAGAGATTTCTCGGCGCGTCTTCAGGCGACGTGTCGTCAATGTCGAAGAACTCGGGCAGTGCACGATTGCCGGCCAGCCGCAGCAGCCGGGGCATCCGGCGGCTTCGAACCGACCGCGTATCACGCACCGCGTCGTTATAGAAGCGGCGAGCGACCTGCACCCGAGCCGCTGCCTCCCGCAGCTCCGCGACCGTCTCAGATCGCAGGCCGTCGCTGTGGTCGGCGAGCTGAGCCAGCATACGTCCCACCATGTTCTCGACCGACTCGCGACCCTGATCGTGAGAATTCTCAGTGAATTCGAGGACGTGCTCGGCAGCAGCTTCGTAGCGGGTGCGCTGCACCTCGTCCAGGTCCGGCAACGCCCGCGCTTCGGCGGATTCGACGGCGTGTAGCAGCGCGGCGGCGCGGCGCACCAGCTGGGCGTCGAGGGCCGCTCCGGCGGCGTCCACCCGGGCATGCAGGCGATCCAGGCGCGTGATGGTGAAAGCGACCCACATGCCGAGCAGAACGGCGATGACGATCGCCGGGATCAGCCACCAGAGTGCAATCACCCGACTAACTAACCAGAGCCGGCGATCGCGAGCTCGTAGACGCGCAGGATCTCGCGGGTGATGATCGACCAGTCGTAGGCGGCGACCGTCTCGTTGCCCCTGGCGGCGAGTTCCGTTCGTCGCGCCGGATCGTCGAGTACGCGCCGCAGCGCCTCGGCCAGCGCGGCAGCGTCGCCGACCGCGAACAGCTCCCCCGCATCGCCGTCCATGCTGTGTCCCTTGGCCTCGACCCGGACGTTGAGGACGCGGCGGAACGCGTCGATGTCGCTTGCCACGATCGGTGCCCCGGCTGCCATCGCCTCCAGCAGGATCACGCCGAAGCTCTCCTGCCCGGTGTTCGGCGCGCAGTAGACATCGATGCTGCGCAGCATCCGCGCCTTGTCGTCCTCGCTCACCATGCCGAGCAGATCGAAGCGGTCCGCGATCGACCCCGGTAGCGCCGCGCTGAACTCCTCCGCGTCACCGCGTCCGGCGATGAGCACCCGCAACGCCGGATGTGTCGATGCGAGCCGTTCGACCGCGGCGACGAGGACGTCCATCCCCTTGCGCGACTCGCCGTAGCGCCCGATGAAACCGATCGTCTGTCCCTGCCTCGGGTAGCCCGGCAGCGCGTCGGCGTCGGCGAAGTGGGCGACGTCGACACCGTTCGGGATCACGACCGCGTCAGCCCCGAGGTGCTCGACGATCACCTTGCGCGCAGCGTCGGAGACCGCGATCCGACCGCTGAGCTTCTCCAGGAAGGGCTGCAGCACGGTCTCGAACATCGCCAGGAAGCGCGACCGGGTGGTTGCGATGTGGAACGTCGCCACCATCGGCCCGTCATGCAGCATCAGCGCCAGCAGCGACAGGCTCGGCGGCGCGGGCTCGTGCACGTGCACCACGTCGAATTCGCCGTCCCTCAGCCAGCGGCGCACCCGGGCAGCGGAGACGACGCCGAACTGCACCCGCGCCACCGACCCGTTGTACGGGACAGGCACCGCCTTGCCCGCGATGACGACGTAGGGCGGCAGATCGGGCGCGTCATCATCGCCCGGGGCGAGGACGGAGACGGCGTGCCCCAGCTCGATGAGTTTCTCGGCGAGGTCGCGGACGTGTGCCTGCACGCCGCCGGGGATGTGCCACGAGTAAGGGCAGACAATTCCGATTCTCATTCGGCGCTACCCGTCCCGTCGCGCTGGCAGGTCGGCGAGCCAGAACTTCTGCAGCATGTGCCAGTCGGCGGGATGCTCGGCGATGTCCCTCGCGAACGAGTCCGCCATCGCCTGGGTCATCTGTTCCACCTGGGCGCGCAGCCTGCCGGTGCCTTCGACCGGGGGAATCGGCACGGGCGGATTGATCCGCTGCGCCCACCCGTCGGGTGTGAACCAGAGGCTCACCGGAAGCAGCGCGGCGCCTGTGGTCGCGGCGAGCAGTGCCGGCCCGGCGGGCATCCGCGCAGCCTCGCCGAAGAACGTCACGTCGATGCCGTTGCGCGACAGGTCACGGTCGGCGAGCAGGCAGGCAACCTTGTTCTGTTGCATTCGCTCGGTGAGGACGCTCATCGGGGTCTGCTCGCCGCCGCTGAGCGCCAGGACCTCGAAGCCGAGGCTCTCCCGGTAGGCGACGAAGCGTTCGAAGAGCGACTCGGGTTTGAGACGTTCGGCAACAGTGACGAATGGGCCGCTGTGCGCAACGAGCCAGACGCCGGCCACGTCCCAGTTTCCCTGGTGCGGCAGCGCGAGAACGACGCCCCTGCCCTTCGCCAGCGCCCCGTCCAGGTTCTCGATGCCTTCGGTCTGGGTATCGACGCGTTCCGCGATGTCGGCCGGATCCATCCGCGGCAGGCGGAAGGTCTCCAACCAGTACCGCGAATACGAGCGAAGGCCCTCAGCGACGAGTTCGTCGAGTTCGTCCTCGCTCGCCCCCGGGGTGATGATGCGCCCCAGATTCTTGCGGAGTTGCCGCGTCCCCTTGCCGTTGCGGTGGGCGGCGAGATCGGCCGCACCGCGGAACGCGACGTGAGACAGGGAGGACGGCGCGTACTTGATCGCACCCCATCCCGCGGCGTAACCGAGATCGACTGCCCTACCGCGCAGTCCGTGCAGCATCAAGCGGCCCCGGCCGGGTCGGAGTCGACCGCCTGCGACTGCTTGTAGACCGTGGCGAAGCGCTGGGTGACGGTGACGGCGGAAAGGCCGACGAGCAGCCAGAGCGAGATCGCCTGCACGAACGGCAGGTTGAACGGCTGGCCGGTGAGTCCACAGCCGGCCAGGACGATGATCAACCGGTCGGTGCGCTCGGCGAGCCCGACCTTCGCGTCGAAGCCGGCGGCCTCGGCGCGCGAGCGGATGTAGGAGGTGACCGATCCCATGACCAGGCAGAGGCCAGCGGCGAGCAGCATCCACTTCTGCCCGTGCATCGCGAAGTACCAGCCGATGGACCCGAAGATGGCGGCGTCGGCGAAGCGATCACAGGTCGAATCGAGGACGGCGCCGAAGGACGAACCCTTGCCACTGACCCGCGCGACGAGGCCGTCGAGGCCGTCGAACATCGCGAGCGCCCAGACGGAGTAGCAGCCCACCGCCCACCAACCGTGCCACGCGAAGAAGATGACGGAACAGGCGATGGTGCCGAGGGTGCCGACGACGGTGATGCCGTTGGGGGTCACCCCGATACGGGCGAGCCAGCGGGCCGTGGGGTCAAGCCATCTGACGAAGATGGCCCGGAAGAACGCCGTGAACACGCGCCCACAGTATCGGGACCACCTGCGGCTTGCTCGAAGCCAAGCGCGTGGCGGGACTAGCGGCTTCGGACTCCGCTGAATTCACGCTTTCGGAGCTCCTTCTCGACGGCGTTGTCCTGCGGCTTGACCGGCTTCGCCGTCTTCGGTTTGGGCTCGGCGGCGGTTGATCCCCCGCGAGCCGACTCGCGGTCGACGTTCTGGCTGTACTTGGGGTAGAGCAGCGACTGCTACTTGGGGAGGTTCAGCTTCGTGATATCCGGCAGTTCCATGCCGGGTGGCAGCTGTGCGCCGCCCGGGAGCCCGCCCGGAAGTTGACCGAAGGCAGCGGGGTTGAACCCCTGTGGCATCTTCGGTGCGGTGGGGCCACGTCCCCCGCCCTTGCCCTTCTTGCCCTTCCGCGTGTTCTTCGACGACTTGGTGTAGCTCTTCTTGCCGATGCCGGGCAGGTTCATCTGCCCCATCATCTTGCGGGCTTCGAAGAAGCGGTCGACGAGCTGGTTGACGTCGTTGACCTTCACCCCGGAACCGTTGGCGATGCGCAGCCGCCGCGAGCCGTTGATGAGCTTGGGGTTGTCCCGCTCGCCCGGCGTCATCGAGCGGATGATCGCCGCGGTCTTGTCGAGGTCCTTGTCGTTGACCTGCGAGAGGGCGTCCTTCATCTGACCCATACCGGGCAGCATGCCGAGCAAGTTGCCGATGGGACCCATCTTGCGGATCGCGATGAGCTGGTCGAGGAAGTCCTGCATGGTGAAGTTCTGCAGGCCGCCCTGCATCTTCGCCGCCATCTTCGCGGCTTCGGCCTCGTCGAAGTGCTGCTGTGCATGCTCGATGAGGGTGAGGACGTCGCCCATCCCGAGGATGCGGCTCGCCATCCGGTCGGGGTGGAAGACGTCGAAGTCCTCCAGCTTCTCGCCGTTGCTGGCGAACATGATCGGCTGGCCGGTGACGTGCCGCACCGAGAGTGCCGCACCACCACGGGCGTCACCGTCGAGCTTCGTGAGGACGACGCCGGTGAAGCCGACACCGTCGCGGAACGCCTCGGCGGTGTTCACGGCGTCCTGGCCGACCATCGCGTCGACGACGAAAAGTACTTCCTGCGGCTGCACGGCGGCGCGGATCTGCGCGGCCTGCTTCATCATCTCCTCGTCGATGCCGAGACGTCCGGCGGTGTCGACGAGGACGAAGTCGTGCTGGGCACGGCGGGCGAAGTCGATGGAGTCCTTCGCGACCTTCACCGGGTCGCCTACACCGTTTCCTGCTTCGGGGGCGTAGACGGCGACGCCGGCGCGCTCGCCGACGACCTGCAGCTGGTTCACCGCATTCGGGCGCTGCAGGTCTGCGGCGACGAGCAGCGGCGTGTGCCCCTGGTTGCGCAGCCAGAGCGCGAGCTTGCCCGCGAGCGTGGTCTTACCGGCACCCTGTAGGCCCGCAAGCATGATCACCGTCGGCGGCTGCTTTGCGTATTGCAGGCGGCGGGTCTCGCCACCGAGGATCTGCACCAGCTCCTCGTTGACGATCTTGATGACCTGCTGCGCCGGGTTGAGGGCCTTGGAGACCTCCTCCCCCAGCGCGCGCTCCTTGACCGCGGCGATGAAGTGCCGCACCACCGGCAGTGCGACGTCGGCCTCGAGCAGCGCGATGCGGATCTCGCGCGCCGTGGCGTCGATGTCGGCCTCGCTCAGACGTCCCTTGCCGCGCAGGGTGGTGAAGACGGCGGAGAGGCGGTCGCTGAGGGTGTCGAACACGTCCTCCAGAGTAGAGGTCCCCGAGTAGGTCGCGATCGCCCTCACGATCTGTCGCCGCATGGTTGTGATCGTTCGTCGCAGCGGTCACATACGAACCACGAATCCCTTTAGTAAATAAGGGGATTCTGGGGCTATAGGACAGAAAGTGTGTCTGGTGGGGCCTTGTAGGTCCCGGGTTCTCTGGCCTTGAGGCACTTCGTTATGCCCTTGGAGCGTGATTGCCGAGGGTGCTGGACGGGGCGGGCGTTGCGGGGTATGCGGCGGGCCGCTGACACGTAACGGGACGACGAGCGCGGGACGAACGCGATGGCGATGCCGGGCTTGCGGCGCCTCGGCGAGCAGATCGCGAATCGATGTGACGCGCCGAGCCGAGTTGAACGCGTTCATCGAGTGGCTGCTCGGGCCGACGAGTCAGGCCGTGACGCCGTTCGGGACATCACGGTCGTTCCGTCGTCGCACCGCGTGGTGCTGGCGGATCGAGCCGGTGTTGCCGGTCGCGGGCGAGGTCTATGACGAGGTGCAGGTCGACGGGATGTATCTGCGTTCGAACTGGTGCGTGCTCATCGCCTCGCACCGCGGGAAGGTGATCGCGTGGCAGTGGTGCGACCGGGAGAAGACCGTTGCGTGGACGGCGCTGCTGACCCAGTTCCCGCCGCCGAAGGTCGTGGTCTGCGACGGTGGCACCGGGCTGCTGCAGGCGATCGCCGACACCTGGAAGACCACTCGGGTGCAGCGTTGTCTGGTGCACGTGCAGCGCAACATGCGCACCTACCTGACCAGCAAACCCCGTACTGACGCGGGGAATCTCTCTGGGCGCTCGGTCGTGGCCTGACCAGGATCGAGAACACCGAGCAGGCCGACGCCTGGTTGAAGAAGCTCAACGACTGGTACTCGGTGTTCGGTGGTCTGACCAAGCAACGCACGTATCGCAACCAGCTCGGCGTCACCGGTGTGACACCGGAGTGGGTCAAGCCCGGTGCCAGGTGGTGGTACACCCACGACCGGCTGCGGCGCGCCTACCGACTGCTGGCCAAGCTCATCCAACGCGAGGAGCTGTTCACCTACCTGCGTCCGGAATTCGCCGGCCTAGACATCTCCTCGAGTACGAACTGGATCGAGGGCGGCACCAACGCCATGCTCCGCGACCTGCTGCACCGCCACCGCGGCATGACCGAGGAGCATCAACGCCGCGCCATCGAGTGGTGGCTGCTGCAACACGGCGCCGTCGCGGTCGAGCCACACCACCTCGTCCGACCCGAACACCACCAGCCGCCGGTGAAGGCCAAGCCCGTCCCGGAAGCTGACGGACCTGCCCTCTACGACACCGGACTCAGCGCCGAAGAAGGCCTCTGGCAACGCCACGGATGGGCCGGACGCTCATGACACGCCCAAGGACAGACACACATTCTGTCCGCTAACCCGGATTCTGCTTGCGCACAGTCGTAGCGGCCGAGTAGAATCGAATACATGTTCGATGTGCTGCGACGGTTTGAGGAGACGGTCACTGACCTGCTGTCCTTGGACCTGTCGAGCCTGCCCGCCGGGGACCTGCTCGCGCTGATCGGTGGGCTGGAGGTGCAGCTGCGCCGGCTGGCCGCAGTGGACCACGCGAATCTTGCCGAGCTTGAAGCACGACACCTTGCCTCGGAGCTGCGCGTACGAGACACGAAGACACTACTGATCGACCTACTACGGATCGATCCGGCGGAGGCGAAACGACGGGTCGAGTTGGCCCGTGACCTCGGACCCCGCGTCGCGTTGACCGGTGAGGCGTTGGAGCCGCTCTTCCCCACCGTCGCCACCGCGGTGGCATCCGGAGAGATCTCGACCGGGCATGCGCAGAAGATCGTGCAGTTCACCGAGAAACTCCCGCCACACATCACCCCGCCGGTGCTCGCCGACCTACACGCCCACCTGCTCGAAGCATCAACCCACACCTACCCCGCCAACATCGCCGCCCTGGCCGCTGACCTGCTCGCACGCATCGACCAGGACGGAGTCGAACCACGCGAGGAGATCCTGCAACGACGACGCGGCTTTGACCTGCACAGCGGCTCCGACGGCTGGTCCAAGGTCACCGGTTTCCTGTCCCCACGCGCCACCGCGGTCATTAAAACCGTCCTCGACCCACTGAGTGCGCCCGATCCGGCCGAGGATGGCACCCCGGACGAGCGCACGGCAACACAACGACGCCACGACGGGCTGCTCGCCGGGCTGGAGCGCGTCCTGCGCACCGGCGACCTGCCCGACGTTGCCGGTGCACCGGTCACGATCCTCGTCACCGTCCACGAAACCGACCTACGCCACCGCGTCGGCCACGCCACCACCGCCCACGGCGACCTGCTACCCATCACGACACTCGTGCAGATGGCCGGCGACGCCGAGCTGATCCCCGTGTTCCTCAACGACACCGGCGGCATACTCGCCTACGGACGAGCCACACGCTTAGCTACCCCAGCCCAACGCCGCACACTCGCCGCCCGAGACGGGGGCTGCACCAGACCCGGCTGCACCACACCACCGACATGGTGCGAAACCCACCACGTCACCCCCTGGTCCGACGGCGGTGGCACCGACATCTCGAACATGACTAGTCGGTAGTACGTCCTCTTGCTCTGAGATATCTAGAGCGGGCGATATACGTCTCGGCGGTGCTCGACACGTAAGACCACGACCTCATGTCGATCCTCG
>DASXYU010000007.1:0-17034 GCA_036502295.1 Jatrophihabitans sp.
GCGGACGGTGAGGGCGCCGAAGAGCTTGGCGTTCTGAAACGACCGCCCGAGTCCGGCCCGCGCCCGGACATCGGGTGCCCGGTTCGTGACGGGAGCGCCGTCGATGCGCACCTCGCCCCGCTCGGGACGGACGTAGCCGGAGAGGACGTCGAAGAGCGTGGTCTTGCCCGCGCCGTTGGGGCCGATGATGCCGACGACCTCGCCCGCCGCGATCTGCACTGAGACGCGGTCGAGTGCGTGCACACCGCCGAAGCTCACCGCGATGTCCTCGGCCGAGAGCACCGTGTCACGGCTGCCGGTGTCGACGTAGCGCCGCCGGCCGCCACGGGCGGCGGGGGCGCCACCCATGAAGATGGCCCGCACCAGGTCGCCGCGCGCCAGGAGTTCTTCGGTCGGGCCGTCGAAGACGACTTGGCCGCGGTCCATGAAGACGGCACGTTCGGCGAGGGAGAGGGCCACGATGAGCGACTGGTCGACGAGGACGATCGACGTGCCGCGTGCACCGATCTCGCGCAGGATCTGCAGCAGCTGCTCCACGACCGAGGGTGCGAGGCCGAGGGAGAGCTCGTCGATCATCAGCAGTTTGGGGCGCATGAGGAACGCCTGCGCGAGGGCGACCATCTGCTGCTCACCGCCGGAGAGGCTTCCTGCCCGGGTGTCGAGGCGGTCGCGAAGCACCGGGAAGTAGCCGAGGACGGTCTGCATCCCGTTGCGCAGGTAGTCGTCCTCCTTGCGGTACATCCACGCGGCGGTGCGGAGGTTCTCGCGCACGGTCATCTGCGCGAAGACGGCCCGGCCGCCGGGCATGAGCACGGCGCCGCGTTTGGCGTTGAGGTGAGCGGGGTTGTGCGTCACGTCCCGGCCGTCGAAGACGATGGCGCCTTGCGCGGGTTCGTGCAGCCCGGCGATGGCGCGCAGCAGCGTCGACTTGCCTGCGCCGTTGGTGCCTAGCAGCGCGACCGTCTCCCCGGCGGTGACATCGAAGTTCACGCCGGAGACCACTTGCACGCCGTCGTAGGCGATATCGACCTCGCGGCAGACGAGCAGCTTGTCGGTGCCGATCTCGCGGGCCGTCCGGACCTCTTCGTCGGCCATGTTCGCGATGCGGGCGGCGTCGATGTCGTGTTCGACGAAGGTCGCCGAGCTCATGAAGACCGCGGCGCCGAGGACCATGAAGGGGACGAAGAGCAGCAGCCCCTTCTGCGGGTCGATGTGCTGGGCGAGGGCGGTGACGGGGACGCCGATCGCCATGCCGACGAGAGCGAACGGGGCATAGACGTTCATGCCCAGGCCACGCACGCGCGCCGGGGTGATGATCGAACTCACCGCATAGGTTGCCGGGCCGACTGTGGCGCCGACCATGCCGATGCCCCAGGTCGCGAGCATCATCACCCAGAGCGACGGCGCCAGCGCCGAGACGAGGGTCGAGACGAGCTGCAGCACCATCAGGCCGCCCTGGATGGCGACGAGACGGCTGGGGCGCAATGCGGAGAGGCGGTCGGCGAGGGCGCCGCCGAGCAGCACGGCAGGCATGGTGATCAGCGCGCCGACGAGTCCGATGAGGCTGCGTTGGAACGGGTCGAGCAGGAATCGGTCGGCGAGCAGCAGGCCGACCATGATGCTCACCGGCTGCGTAGCGACCGAGGTGAAGAGCCCGGCGTATGCCTGCCGCCGTAGGGTGCGGATGCTCCACGCCATCCGGAACGATTCCTGCAGTCCGGGTGGGCTCTGTGCGATGGCGGCGTGCTCGGCGTCCATGCCCAGTTCAAGGCGATCGACCTCGCCACGGACGGGTTCCTTGAGGAAGAACGTCATCACGGCGGCGACGAAGGCGAAGGCGGAGAGATAGAGGACGGCGTTGCGCCAGCCCACGTGCACGATCAGGTAGCCGACCAGCGGTCCGCCGATGAGGCTGCCTGCCAGACCGCATAGCCCGAGGAACGCCGACACCCGACCGCGGGCCCGCGGCGGGTAGTAGTCGGCCATCAGCGGAAAGGTCATCGGGCCGTCGATGAGCCCTGAACTGGAGGCGACGAGGCGGCCGCCGACGAGGGAGCGGACGTTGCCGGCGAGGGCCTGCAGCACGGTGCCGAGTTGCGTACCGATGGTGCCGGCGCGTACCCACCGGACGCGGTTTTTGGCGCGGTCGACGACGTAGCCCATCGGGATGCCGGCGATGAGGGAGACGAAGCCGAAGATGGTGCCGACCGCGACGAGGACGGTGACCGAGACGCCGAACTCGGCCTGGATCTCCGGCGAGGCGATGGACAGTGCCTGGGTGTCCCAGGCGCCGAAGGCCGTGATCATGCCGAAGACGATCATCGGCATCATCGGGCCCGGGATGTTGCGCGGGTTGACCGAGCCGAGGAATTCGCGACTGCGTCGCCGTAGCGGAGGGCGGGGCGGGCGTTCGGCGGCTTTGGCGCGTAGCGCCGCGGAGTCGACGGCGGAGTAGTCCGCGTAGTCGCCGCCGGCCGCTTCGCGGTCGGTGGGGACGCGGGTGCGCAGTCGCTCAGTCACCGACGCGCTCCTTCGGGCCGTCGATGCGGCCGTAGCGGGCCAATGCCCACTGACCGTCGAGGCGGTAACCGATCTCGTCCTCTTCGGCGGTGAAGGCGCGGGATTCGCCGAGGACGGCGCGTTCGCCGAGCGAGAGTGCGAGCTTGTCGCCGAGCAGGCTGACGACGGGGATGCGGTGCCGGATCGCGAGGCGGCGCAGCGCGGCGTCGCGCAGGGTGTAGGCGATCTGCGCGATACCGCCGGGGACGGCGAGGACGAGAATCACGCCGCCGAGGCCGGCGCTGGCGTAGCGGAAGACCGGATTGGTGGCGGCGGTCTGGATGATGCCCATCACGGTGAAGCCGAAGAGCGGTCCGGCAACGCCGCCGAGGCCGCCGACGGCGGTGAAGAGGGTGAGTTGCACGCTCTGGTCGACAGTGAACGAGGCGACGTTCACCCGTGCCTGCTGGTAGGCGAAGAGAGCCCCGGCGAGGGCCGCGATGCAGCCCGAGGTCATGAAGGCGGTGAGGCGTACACGTAGCAGGTTCACGCCGAAGGCCTGTGCGGCGGCGGGGTTCTCGCGGCAGGCGATGAGGACGCGCCCGGTGCGGCTGCGGCGCAGACCGATCACGGCGAGGACGAGTAGGGCGAGGACGAGCAGCAGGGCGTAGTACATGCTGCGGCTGTCGTTGAGGTCGACGCCCGCGAGTACCGGGGGCCGCAGTTCAGAGGGCAGCATCGAGCCGAGGTAGCGGGGCCCGACGAAGAGTGTCTGTGCGCAGAGCGCGAAGGCGATGCTGGTGATCGCGAGGTTCAGGCCGCGCAGGCGCAGTGCGGGTAGGCCGACGATGAGGGCGGCGACCGCGCCGGAGAGTGCACCGAGCGGCACGGAGAGCAGGAACGGCAGCCCGCTCACCGCGGCCGTCCAGGCGCCGATCGCGGCGAAGCCGAACTGACCGAGGCTCACCTGTCCACCCCAGCCGGTGAGGACGAGCAGTGACAGCCCGACCATCGCGTAGGTGACGAAGGTGGTGACGAGCACGGTCGTGCCTGCCGACAGCAGCCAGGGCAGGCCGAGCAGTAGTACCGCGACGACGACGGTGCCGATGCTGATCCAGCGGCGCACCGCGGGCAGTTGCCGCAGTTCGCGCGGAATGGGGCGTGGTTCGGCGGCGAGGCGGTTGGCGGCGGCCGGTTCGTTGCTCTCCTCGGCTCGTCCTGATCGGCGGCGTTGTAGTAACAGCACCACTCCGACGATGACGACGAGTGTCGCGTTGAGCGGGTCTGTGGAGCCGAAGGACCACTGCACGCCTTCTTCGAGGACGGCGAGGGCCAGGGAGGCGAGCAGTGCGATGGAGAGGCTGCGGAATTGGGCGAGGACGGCGGCCGCGAGGACGAGGACGAGGGGTTCGACCGGTAGTTGCGGCGTGAGGCTGGTGCCTGCGCCCTGAACGGCCGAGGTCGGCAGGCCGTGTGAGAAGGCCTGCAGGATGCCGACCACGGCGGCGAGCGCCCCGGCGATCATCCAGACGCGGCTGCTCACCCCCGTCACGTCCAGGCCGAGGGTGCGGGCGCGTTCGGCGTTGTCGCTGGCGGCGCGGATGGCGGTGCCGGCGCTGGTGCCACCGAGGTAGCGGGACAGCACGATGAGGGAGAGGGCACCGACGATCACGAGCAGGATGTCGCCGGTGTGCAGCGTGATCGACGTGAGGTGCCAGCTGAACTCGAAGGGTGCCCCGGATGCCTTGGAGACATCACCGGCGGAGCTGGTGGGGATGAGGTAGTTCACCGCGCTGGTCTGCAGGCTGATGAGCGCCTCGCCGATGAAGACGCTCACCAGGGTGAGCAGCAGCCGTGATGACTTGGCGAAGCGCTGGAAGATCGCCAGGTACAGGACCCAGTTGAGGCCGATCATGAAGCCCACGACCAGCACCAGCGACAACACGAAGTTGATGTCGGTCGCCACCTGCCCCGGGTTGCTGCCGACGCAGTCGCCGCAGAGCGAGTGCGTCATGCGCAGCAACGGCCTGCCGGTGTTCATCGCGACGAAGAGGGCGCTGGCCGTGGAGACCATCTGCAGTTGGGCGAAGTTGACGAAGCCGTTGCTGCGATAGATCAGGATCACCGCGACCGCGCTCAGCGCGGTGCCGACACCGGAGACCACGCCGAGGCCGTAGATGCCGCTCGGCACCGACGGGCTGAAGAGCAAGGTCACCGCGGCGATGATGACGACCGCGGTGACCTCGACCGCGTAGGGCGCCCGGGCAACCGAACGCAGCGCGATGCGCGAACGGCTGGGGCCCAGGGTCGTCGTCACCACGTTGCGTTAGGTGCCTAGCCGGCGGAGGGACGGTTGCGCAGGCGCTCCACGGCGCGTGGTGAGAACCATTGGCCATTGAGCTGCGGGCCGAGCCCCGCGGCGAAGGTATTCAGGATCCCGTCGTTGGTGATGCCTGGGCCCACGATGCGCGCGTCCTGCAGTGATGAGTATCCGGTGAGCAGGCCGGCGAGGCCGGCGTCATCGAACTCGCCGGTGAGCTTGAGCGAGGTGAGTGATGTGCTGCTCGACAACGCGGCGATCGCGGCGTTGGTGAGCGAAGTGGACTCGATCGTGAGGTTTTGCAGAGTCGACGAGGACGCCAGCGCCGCGAGACCCGCATCGCTGATGCTGTCGGATTTCACATAGAGCGAGGCGAGTGCGGGAAGCGTCGCCAGTGCGGCCAGGGCTGCGTCGGTGAGGTTCGACGGTGCGAGGTGCAGCGACTGCAGGGCCGGGAGCTTCGCGAGGTCGATGATCGCCTTGTCGGTGATCTGGTCGGAGGAGACGCTCAGCATGGTGAGCGTGCTGACGCTGGCGAGGTGGGCGATGCCGGCGTCGGTGACCACAGAGCCGAGGCGCAGGTAGGTGAGGGCCTGGTAGCCGGAGAGTTCGGCGAGACCCTCATCGGTGATGCCGTTGCCACCGAGAACCTGGACGCCGTTGGTCGGGAGTGCGGCGAGGACGTTGACGCCGGTGACGGAGTCGGCGAGGTTGAGCTGCACCGACCACCCCCCAGCGACGTCGACGTCTCCTTCAGCGCTGATGTACTCAGGCGCTTCGCCGCCTGCGCGGTTCAGCACGATCATGCCGACGGACTCCTGAGGAAAGGGCAGGACGATCCGGGTGGCGGCTCCGTTGGCGTCGGTGGGCGGCTTCGGGATTCCTCCGATCAGCAGGGGAAGGGCGGGCACCGTCATGGGTCTGTCGTCGCTCATTCATTTCTCCAAAATCTCTATAGGCATGGTAGAGATACCACGGGTGCTGTTCAGACGCGGTGGGCCGCGTGGATCACGTGCTCTGTGCCGACCTTCGGTCATTGGCGAAGGTCAGGCGCAGTGGCTCGGAGTAGACGATGCGTGCGTCGAGGATCGACTCCGAAGCCACCATTGCTTCGAAGACGAGCTGACGCGTACGGGCCAGTTCGGAGGTAGCGATGCTCCGCACCGAAGCCTGGTCACCGGCGTGGAGGGCGGCGACCAGGTCGTCATGGTCGTGCTTCATCGCCTCGGGCTGAGGGCTCAGCTGAATCGCGAGGCGCATCAGCCGCTCATGATGCAAGGCGGCGCGCACGATCAGCTGCGACAGCATGGCGTTGCCCGAACCACGGCCGAGCTGTATGTGGAACTGGGTGTCGGCGGCGAGGAAGTCGGCAACACTGCCGCGGGCGCTCCTGTCGAGCGTCGGCAGGTCCGCCTTCGCCGGACGGCGCGAGGCCGCTGAGGCGAATGCCTCTGCCTCAAGCAGAGTGCGCAGGTCGAAAAGATCCTGCACGTCACGCATCGTCACCGGCGTGACGCGGTAGCCGATGCGCGGTGCCACGGCGACGAGGCCGTCGATGGCAAGCAGGGTGAGGGCTTCGCGTACCGGAGTCTTGCTCATCCCTAGCGACGAGGCGAGGTCGCCCTCGGTGAAGGTCGCGCCGGGTACCAGCTCGAGCTGGATGATGCGGCGCTCGATCTCCTCCCTGGCGGAGTCCGCCGCGGAGATTGCCGGGCGAACCTCCTCCGCTGCCGGAGGCGCGACGGCTGTGGCACTGACTGTCATCGGACCCGCCTCTCTGGCTGCGTCTCCGCACGTTCTGGGGACTTCTGAAATCCTAGGTGCGGATGTTTGGGAACGTGTTGGCACGCTGATCATATATCAGTAATGCT
This sequence comes from Jatrophihabitans sp., assembly GCA_036502295.1. GTDB lineage: Bacteria > Actinomycetota > Actinomycetes > Mycobacteriales > Jatrophihabitantaceae > DASXYU01. Next base: position 6,691 of record DASXYU010000007.1, read on the forward strand.
TAGATCAGACACCACCTGACCGGAAGAAAAATATCCCATGCCAGAAGTCAGTACTGCAGCGACGCCTCGCATCCCATGGCACGAGTTCCACCTCGATAACGGTCTGCGGCTGATCGTGAGCCCCGACGACACGGCTCCGATCGCGGCCACCAGCCTCTGGTACCAAGTCGGCTCGCGCGACGAGCTCGCCGGCCAGCACGGCTTCGCCCATCTTTTCGAGCACCTGATGTTCGAGGGGACGGCGCACACGGCGGCCGGCGAGCACTTCGCCGCGCTGCATGCGGTCGGCGCGAACAACGTCAACGCGACGACCGACTTCGAGAGGACGAACTACTTCCAGACCGTTCCCGTGGAGCACTTGGACCTGGCGCTCTGGCTCGAGGCCGCGCGCATGGATGCGCTCGCGCTGAACCAGGATCGCCTCGACACGCAGCGGGCCGTGGTCGCCAACGAGCGGGGGCAGCGCAACGACAGCCAGCCGTACGGCGATTGGATGGAGCAGCTGCTGTTGCTCGCCTTCCCCGATGGGCACCCGTACCAGCACACCACCATCGGGTCGATGGAGCAGCTCACCGCCGCGCAGTTGTCCGATGTCGCGCACTTCCACGACACCTACTACGCGCCGAACAACGCCGTCCTCACCATCGTCGGCGATGTGGATCCGGAGCAGGCGCGTGACCAGGTCGACAAGTACTTCGGCTCGGTGCCGGCTCGTCCCGCGCCGCCGACGACCCCGAGTGGCGCACTGCCGGCGCACTTCAGCGACGACACGGGTCCGGTCGGACGCGTGGAGCTGACCCGTGACGTCCCCGATCCGCGCTTCTACCTCGCGTACCGGATTCCGCCCGCGGGCAGCCGCGAACACGAGGTGTTGTCGGTGCTCGGCTACGTCCTCGGTGCGGGGCGCGGTTCGCGCCTGCACCGTGCGCTCGTCGGCACCACCTCACCCGGGCCTGCGAGTGGCGCCGGGGTGAGCCCGTGGGAGCTGACCGGCAGCAGCCCGTCGCTCTTCGTCGGGACGGCGACCGCGCGCAACGGCAAGGCGATCGACGAGATCGAGCGTTCGTACCGGGACGTGCTCGCCGGCGTGCTGCGCGATGGAGTCACCGCGGAGGAGCTTGAGGTGGCGCAGGCACAGATCGGCAGCCGCTGGGTCAACCAGCTGGTGCCGATGGCCGGACGCGCCGAGCTCTTCAACAGCTACGCCACCAAATTCGGCGATCCGGAGAAAGTGAACTACCAGCTCTCGAGGCTGCTGTCGGTGAGCGGCGACGAGATCGTCGCGGTGGCACGCGAGTACCTGCAGCCGGAGCACTGCCGAGTGCTGACGTATCGCTCGCAGAGCAAGGCCGAAGGGAAAGCAGCATGACGGTCATCGCAACGCGTCCAAGTCCGGCAACTCCACGGGCGTACCGCTTTCCGGTGCTGTCGCGCTGGCAGGACGCCGGCATCTCGATCATCGCAGCGGATCTTCCCGGACGCAGCGTCGCCTCGATCGGGCTGTTGATCGCCGATGGCATCAAGGACGAGCCACTCGAGTTCGCCGGCCTCACACAGCTCACCGCGCGCGTCCTCTCGGACGGCACGGCGAACTACGACGTCGAGGAGTACTCCCAGGCGATCGAGCGTCTCGGTGTGAACGTCGGCGTCTCGGCGGGGTGGAGCACGATTAACTTCAACCTGACGGGGCCGGTGGAGCGGCTGGCCGCGGGCAGTGAGTTGCTCGCCGAGTCGTTGTTCACGCCGCGGCTCGAGGCGGAGACGATCCTGCACCGGCGGCATGAGCGGGTGGAGCAGCAGCGCACGCAGAGCAGTCGGCAGGGGACACGGGCGAACTCGGCGATCCGGCGCGTCCTCTATGCGCCGACCGAGCGGCACAGCCGGTCGGAGTCGGGCGACGAGGTCACCAACGCCGGGCTTGAGCCGGAGCAGGTGTACGCGCTGCATGCGCAGTGGCTGACTCGTCCTCGCGCGCTCGTCGTTGCCGGCGACCTGGCGCGGGTGAACCTCGACGCGATCGTCGCGCGGCTCAGTGTCGGCGTCGGTGCGGAGCTGTGGCAGGCGCCCGAGTCACAGCAGCTGCCCGTCCGTGCCGAGCGGCGGCGGACGCTGCTGATCGACCGGCCGGGGGCCGCGCAGTCGACCGTGCTGATCGCACATCGCGGGCCGCTGAACAGCGACCCGGACTTCGCTGCGCTCAACGCGGTGGGCAACGTCCTCGGTGGGAGCTTCAACTCGCGGCTGAACCATCAGCTTCGGCAGGTGAAGGGCTACACGTACGGGGCGTCGGGGTCGTTCAACATGGGTGGTGACTCCGGGGCGCTACGCGCCAGTGCGGAGGTGCGCACCGACGCGACGGCCCCTGCGGTTGCCGATGCGGTGAACGAGATCCTGCGCCTGCAGCGCGACGGTGTGACGGATGCGGAGGGGCACGACGCCCTCATGTACCTGATCGGCTCGTTCGCGACGAGCCTCGAGACTCCGTACGCGATCGGAAATGCGGCGCGGATGATCGTCACGCAGGGGCTGCCGGATGACCATCACACACGGTTGCGCGAGCAGTACGCGGCGCTCACCACTGGTGATCTCAACACAGCGGCTACGCGTCACATCGACGCGGAGCGTCTCGCGGTGGTCATCGAGGGTGACCTCGCGACGTTCTCGGCGGAGCTCGACGAGGCGTTGCTGGGCGAGGCGACCGTGGTGACGGCGGACCAGCTGAACGGCTACGACGAGCTGTAGCGAGTTGTCGTGAACTGAGCCGGGCTGCCCTCCCCCACGGAAGCAGCCCGGCTCAGTTGTTTTCTAGCGGCGAGCAAGCTCTAGCCGGCTAGAAGTCCCTCCCCGGGTTCTGTCGTCATCAGAAGGCCATGTCCACGAACCTGCTGTAGTGGCCCTGGAAGCTGGCCACCACCGTGCCGGTGCGGCCGTTGCGGTGCTTGGCGATGATGAGGTCCGCCTCGCCGGCGCGAGGCGACTCCTTCTCGTACATGTCGTCACGGTGCACGAGGATGACGAGGTCGGAGTCCTGCTCGATAGAGCCGGATTCACGCAGGTCAGACAGCATCGGGCGCTTGTCGGTGCGTTGCTCCGATCCACGGTTGAGCTGGCTGAGGACGACGACGGGGACCTCGAGCTCCTTGGCGAGCAGCTTCACCGCGCGGGAAAACTCGCTGACTTCCTGCTGGCGCGACTCGACGCGCTTGCCACTGGTCATGAGCTGCAGGTAGTCGATGACGACCATCTGCAGGTCGTTGCGCTGGCTGAGGCGGCGGGCCTTCGCCCGGATCTCCATCATGGTGAGGTTCGGGCTGTCGTCGATGAACAGCGGGGCTTCGGCGAGTTCGCCGGAGCGCTGCGCGAGTTTTACCCAGTCCTGGTCGTCGACGTGACCGGAGCGGATGCGCGCCAGCGGCACGCTCGCCTCGGCGGAGAAGAGCCGCATCATGATCTCGGTGCGACCCATCTCAAGGGAGAAGATCACCGTCGGCTTCGCGTTCTTCACCGCCGACGCCCGCGCAAAATCCAAGGCGAGCGTGGATTTGCCGCTACCGGGACGGCCGGCGACGGTGATCATCTGGCCGCCCTGCAGGCCGTTGGTGATCTCGTCCAGTTCGCGGAAGCCGGTGGGGATGCCGAGGCCCACGCCACCGTTGGTGGCGATCGTTTCGATCTCATCGAGGGTGGGCTGCAGCAGGTGGTGGATCTGGATGTAGTCCTCGGCGCTGCGCCGCTCGGTCACCGCGTACATCTCGGCCTGCGCGCGGTCGACCACGCCGTCGACACCGTCGATGGCATCGCCCGAGCCCGACGCCGAGTCGTAGCCCATCTGCGTGATGCGCGTGCCGGCCTCGACGAGGCGGCGCAGGATGGCCCGGTCGAGGACGATCTGCGCGTAGTACGCGGCACTCGCCGCAGTGGGGACGAACGAGATCAGCGTGTGCAGGTACGGCGCCCCGCCGACGCGAGCGAGCTGCCCCTGGTTGATGAGCTCGGCCGAGACGGTGACCGCATCGGCGGGCTCGCCGCGGCTGTAGAGGTCGAGGACAGCGTCGTAGATGACGGTGTGGGCGGGGCGGTAGAAGTCGTCGCGGTGCAGCACCTCGACGACGTCGGCGATGGCGTCCTTGCTCAGCATCATCGCGCCGAGGACGGACTGCTCGGCCTCGACCGCCTGGGGCGGCGTCCTGCCGAACTGCGGCTCGCCGAGTGTCTCGCCGGTGCGTGGCGGTTCCGCCAGCGTCATCCGCTCCGCACCGCCCTCTCCTCGATTTCCGATCACCCGAAAGAGGTACCGCGCAGGTACGACATTTTTCGGCGACGGGCGGAGACGTTATTGGCCCGCGCACCCCGCCGACAAACGTCCTCTGTGGACATTCTGGGGACGAAGGTGTGGGTAACCCCGCTCGTCCTGCGGATAGTGGTGTGGAGAAGTTGTGGATCTTGAGGACGTCCCGGGCGGATCGCCTTACGCCCCAGGGATGGCCGTCCCCACACCATGTGGACGAAAGAAAGTCCCAAACTTTCTTTCATGATCAACACAGCATCTTGGTCAGATTCCGACCAGATGCGTCTGTTGATCAAGAGGAGGACGAGGTGATCAACACAGCACGGTGGCCCCTGAGGGGCCGTGACCCTGTGTTGATCATGAAAAACGAGGACGGGTCGGGGGACGGCAAAGGGGCGGCCTCCGTAAGGAGACCGCCCCTTTGGACGTGCCACGTGCTGACGTGCTGGACGCGCCACGTGCTGACGTGCTGGACGCGTTACGTGCTGGACGCGTCACGTGCTGGACGTGCTGACGCGCCACGTGCTGACGTGCTGACGCGTTACGTGCTGACGCTGACGTGCTGACGTGCTGACGTGCTGACGCGCTGACGCGCTACTGCGCGGTGACGTTCACCGGCACGGTGGCGACGACGTCCGGGTGGAGGTCGACGACCACGGTGTGCGAGCCGATGGTCTTGATGTGACCGGGCAGCTGGATGCGCTTCTTGTCGAGCAGCGGTCCACCGGCCGACTTCACGGCGGCGGCCACATCGGCAGAGGTGACCGAGCCGAAGAGCTTGCCGTCTTGGCCGGCGCGAGCGGCCACGGAGACCGCCAGCTTCTCCAGGGCGTCCTTGATCTCGCGCGCGTGACCCAGGTCGCGGATCTCGCGGGCGTCGCGCGACCGCTTGATCTGCACGATCTGCTTCTCGGCGCCCTTGCTCCAGGTGATTGCCGCGCCACGCGGCACGAGGAAGTTGCGGCCGTATCCGTCGGCGACCTCAACCACGTCGCCGGCCAGACCCAGGCCCGCGACCTCACGGGTAAGGATGAGCTTCACTGTCATCTGCTCCGATCAGCGTCCGGTGGAGGTGTACGGCAGAAGGGCCATCTCGCGGGCGTTCTTGATCGCCTTGGCGAGCTGGCGCTGCTGCTGAGTGCTCACGCCGGTAACGCGGCGGGCACGGATCTTGCCTCGGTCGGAGACGAACTTGCGGAGCAGGTTCGTGTCCTTGTAGTCGATGTAGTCGATCTTGGCCGCGAGAAGCGGGTTCGCCTTCTTCTTCGGCTTACGAATCGGGGGCTTTGCCATTGTCTTCGTTCTTTCTGTCTTGAGGTCTCGGTGGCTTCGACGCGGACGCTGCGCGTCCTACTCAGCCACCCCGGGACTGGTTAGAAGGGGGGCTCTTCGCTGAAGCCGCCGCCACCGGCGGGAGCAGCTGAACCCCACGGGTCATCGGCAGGCTGGCCGGCGCCACCTTCGGCACCGCCGAAGCCGCCGCCGCCGGAGCCGCGCTGCGACCGGTTGACCTTGGCCGACGCGTACCGCAGCGACGGGCCAATCTCCTCGACCTGCAGCTCGATCACGGTGCGCTTCTCGCCCTCGCGGGTTTCGTAGCTCCGCTGCTGCAGCCGACCCTGGGCGATGACGCGCATGCCCCGGGTGAGCGACTCAGCCGCGTTCTCGGCAGCCTGGCGCCACAGCGAGCAGCGCAGGAACAGCGCTTCGCCGTCCTTCCACTCGTTGGACTGGCGGTCGAAGGAGCGCGGGGTCGACGCGATCGTGAAGGACGCGACGGCAGCGCCGGACGCGGTGAACCGCAGCTCCGGGTCGGCGGTGAGGTTGCCGACCACGGTGATGACGGTGTCGCCTGCCATGGTCTACCGCTCGTCCGGCCGCAGGACCTTGGTCCGCAGCACCGACTCGTTGAGGTTCAGCTGGCGGTCGAGCTCGAGGACGGCCGCGGGCGGGGCCTGCAGGTCGATGACCGCGTAGATGCCCTCAGCGTGCTTCTTGATCTCGAACGCCATCCGGCGCTTGCCCCAGATGTCGACCTTGTCGACGGTTCCGCCCTCGGTCTTGATGACGTTGAGGAACGCATCGAGTGACGGGGCGATGGTGCGCTCTTCGAGGTTCGGGTCGAGGATGACCATGACCTCGTACTTGCGCAGGGCTGTAGTGGTGCTCAAATCAGACCCTCCTATGGACTGATCGGTCGTGGAACCTCCACGACAGGAGGCGCCTCACCCGTCGGGCGAGACGAACAACCTCCCCAGGGTACCCGTGGCCTAGGACGGAGCCCAAATCGCGGTGTGAGGGCTGCGTCGTCCTCCTCGATCGCCGGTTCGGGTGGGCGCCACATGTCGCGGATGACGAGTCCGGCGAGCGCGAGCAGCAGCCCGTCGCGAATGATCAGGAGCAGGGCGAGCCAGCCGTAGTCGACGCCGTGCGCGGTGTTGTTGGGGTCCAGGTGCAGCAGCAGTTGCAGCGTGACGATCCAGACCGCGACCTCGCTGAACTGCCAGATGAGTTGCAGCCGCCACTTCGGCCTCGCGAGGGCGATGAGCGGAACGAGCCAGAGCGAGTACTGCGGCGACCAGACCTTGGTGGTGAGCAGGAACGCGAGGACGGCGAGGAATGCCAGTTGCGCCAGCGTCGGCGTGACGCGTGCGCGCAGTCCGCACCAGACGACGAAGAGCAGCAGCGCGGTGAGCAGCAGCGCTACCGCCGGGCCGGGCGGCACCCAGTACGGCGCGTCGGGCTGGTCGAGGCCGGGGCCGGTGAAGGCGGTGTGGACGACCGCCCACAGCGAGGAGCGTTCTGCGGGGCGAGAGATGGAGAAGTCGTAGAACTCCCACCAGCCGTGGTGGTACGCGAGCGCGAGCGGGACGTTGACGGCGCACCAGCTCGCGGCCGCGGCGAGCAGCGTCCAGCCGGTGTCGGCCCAGCGCCGGTTGCGCCAGGCGATGACGAGCAGGCCGACGAAGAGGAAGACGGGGTAGAGCTTCGCCGCGGTGCCGAGGCCGATGAAGACGCCGGCGAGGACGGGTTTCTTGCGGACCCACGCCCACATCGCGCCGCTGGTGAGTGCCATCGCGAGCAGGTCCCAGTTGGTGAAGGCGTGAAAGACGAGCAGTGGCGAGAGGGCGAAGATCGCCGCGTCATACGGCCGTCGTCCGGCCGCGCGGGCGGTGGCGAGCGTGACGAGCAGTGCGCAGATGCCGAGCAGCAGCGAGCTGAGGATGGTGAAGTCGGTGAGTTCGGTGAAGCGGTCGGTGAGGGCGTGCGCGCCACGGGTGAGGTCGGCGGTGAGCCACATGAATCCGCCGGTGAGGACGGGGTATTCGACGGCGGTGTCGCGGTAGGGCACCGCGCCGACGTCGAGGCGCTCGTCATGCCAGAGCGGGACGATGTCGCTGTAGCAGGCGTGGGTGTACTGCTTGTTGCCCGGCCAGTTGCCGGTCATGCAGGGCGACTTCTGCGCGAAGCCGAGCAGCAGCGTGAAGCAGGTGAGCGCGAGCAGTACGCGGATCGGGGTCCACCAGCCGTTGGGCTTCACGCCGGCGTGGCGTCCCCAGCGTCCTCCGAGGAGTCCGGAGGTGGCTCGTCCTACGAAGTCATCCCGATGGCTGGGGACTTCCTCCAGCGCTGGCTCCTGGGCTGGCTCCAGCGGTTCCAGCGGCGGGGCTGCCTGAGTCACCCGGTGATCCTGTCACGCTCGGCGAGGCCCCGGCCGTTGAGCCCGTCGAAACCGCGGGCGTCGTCGACGGGACGGGCGGCACGACCATGTTGGTGCCGCCGACGATCTGCTGCTGTGTGGGCATCGGCTCGGCCGTGCGCCCCGCGAGGTAGGTGTTCATGAAGAGTTGCCAGGCGTGGCCGGGCAGGTCCGAGCCGTACTCCGGCGCGCCCCACTGGTTGTAGATCGGCGTCGTGGAGTCACCCGAGCCGGTCCAAACCGCGGCCGCGACCTGCGGCGTGAAGCCGACCATCCATGCGTCGCTGTTGTCGCCGCCCGCCGAGCCGGTGATGCCGACCGTCCCCGTCTTCGCCGCCGAGACCCGTCCGGTGAGCGGCACGTTGGACCACGCCGCGATCGGTTCGAGGGAGAGTGTGACGTCGTTGGCGACCTCGGCGGCAAGCACCCGCTTCGGCGCGCCCTTGTGCAGGTAGAGCGAGTCGCCGGACGACGTCGTCACCTCCTTCACGAAGTACGGCTTGTTGTAGGTGCCGCCGTCGGCGAAGGTGGCGTAGCCGACCGCCTGGTCGAGCGGCGAGACCGGGTAGTCGCCGATGCCGATGCCGAAGCCGGTCTCGCCGTTGGCGTCGACGAGGGTCCGCTTGCCGTTGCTGTCCTTCGTCGCGATGCCGACCGTGTGCGCAAGCGCCGCGACGTTGTCCGGCCCGGCTGCCTGCGCGAGCAGGTCGAAGGAGGTGTTGAGCGAGTACTTCATCGCGTCGGCGATCTTCACGGCCTTCGCGCTGTACTTCTCGTCGCCGGGGTCGTTGCAGATCTTGCGTCCTTCGATGGTGACGCAGTAGTTGCCGTCGACGTAGCTGGAGATGGTGAGCGGCTTCTTCCCGCCGGCCTTGGTGAACGTCTGGGTGAGGACGGACGCGAGCGTGTACGGCTTGAAGGACGAGCCGGCCGGGCGGGCGCCGAGCCCGGCGTAGTCGAAGTAGTCGTCCTTGCCGGCGTAGTCGGGGCCGGAGGGGCCGCCGTAGTACGCGACGACTCCCCCGCTGCCGGGGTCGACGGCGACGAGGGCGTTCTTGAGGTTGCGCTGCTGGACGGTGAGGCTGCCGTAGGTCTGCGTGATGGCGCTCTCGGCGGCGGACTGTGCCTGCCGGCTGATCGTCGTGCGGATGACGAGTCCGCGGGTGTTCACCTCGTTCTCGCTGATGCCGTGCGTGCCGAGTTCGCTCACCACGCGTTGCACGATGAGCGCCTTCGGTCCGGTGACGCCGAGGCGGTCCTTCGGCGGCTTCGCCGTGGGGAACTGTTCGGTTGCACGGTCGGCGGCGGTGAGGTGTTTGGTGGCGACCATGCCGTCGAGGACGTAGTTCCACCGGCCTTGGGCGGCGGCGAGGTCCGTCGCGGGGTCGTCGTCGCCGGGGTCCTTCAGCAGGCCGGCGAGCAGTGCGCCCTGGCTGACGGTGAGCTTGCTGACGTCCTCGCCGAAGTAGGCGGAGGCGGCGGCCTGCACGCCGTAGACGCCGCGTCCGAAGTAGACGGTGTTGAGGTAGTACTCGAGGATCTCGTCCTTCGGGTATTCGTGGCTGAGCTTGACCGAGATCATCAGTTCTTTGAGCTTGCGGCCCAGCGTGCGGTCGGCGGTGAGGTAGGCGTTCTTCACGTACTGCTGGGTGATGCCGGAGCCGCCCTGGGTGTCGCCGCCGAAGACGTCGGAGAGGGCGGCGCGTGCGGTGCCGGTGACGGAGAAGCCGGGCTCGGAGTAGAACTTGCGGTCTTCGGCGGCGAGGACGGCCCACTTGACGGAGTCGGGGACCTGGCTGAGCGGGACGCTCGTCCTGTCGACCTCGCCGACGCGGGCCATCACCGTGCCGTCGGAGTATTCGATGGTGGCGGACTGCGGCAGCGGCAGCGCGTCGGGGCTGGGGACCTTGCCCAGGCGGTAGTACAGGAACAGCGTCGCGGCGAGTAGGACGACGAAGATCCCGACGAGCCAGCCGAGCACGATGAGGACGCGGCGGACGATGCGGCGCCACAGGGGCAGCTTCGCCAGGCGCGCCTTCTTCGCCTGGCGTTTGGCCGTGCGCTTCGCCCACCAGCGACGCCATCCGGTGGGCGCCTGCGGTGGCTTCGCGCCGGCCCGCGGTGGTTTCGCGCTGGCCCGCGGTGGCTTCGCGCTGGCTCGCGGTGGCTTCGCGGCGGCCCGCGGTGGCTGAGTAGACGCGGAGCGTCGTATCGAAGCCCCCGCCTTCTTCGCAGGCGCCGCCTTGGCTGGGGCCTTCTTGGCAGCAGCCTTCTTAGCGGGAGGCTTCTTCTCTGCCATGGCCCTACGAGGCTAACTTCACGCGGACCCAATCCCCGGGAGCCCGCGCCCACCCCC
>DASXYU010000008.1:0-33507 GCA_036502295.1 Jatrophihabitans sp.
AGCCGCGTGGAGCGGTTGAGAGCTGCACGACCGAGGGCAACTGGCCGGTGTAGCGGCGAGCGGCAGCGCGGCGCTCCTCGCTCACCGGCTCGTAGTTCGTGTCACGCTGGCGCGGGGTGCGGCCGGGCAGGCCACTGACGATGTGCTCGAGTTCGGCGACTGTCTTGGCGGAGCCGTGCTGCGAGCCCGCCATCCGGCTGATCGTCTCCTCCATCAACGTACCGCCGATGTCGTTGACTCCACCGAGGAGCAGCTCACGCACGCCGTCGACACCGAGCTTCACCCAGGAGCACTGGATGTTCGCGATCTTGCCGTGCAGCAGGATGCGCGCCATCGCGTGCACGGCCTTGTTGTCGCGCGCGGTCGGGCCGGGACGTGCCACGCCGGCGAGGTAGATCGGTGCGTTGGTGTGGATGAAGGGCAGGCCGACGAACTCGGTGAAGCCGCCGGTCTCGTCCTGGATCGCGGCGAGCGTGCGCAGGTGGCCGAGCCAATGCGACGGGTTGTCGACGTGGCCGTACATCATCGTCGAGGTCGAGCGGATGCCCACCTCGTGCGCGGTCTTGACGACTTCGATCCAACTCGCCGCAGGAAGCTTGCCCTTGGTGAGCAGCCAGCGCACATCGTCGTCGAGGATCTCGGCCGCAGTGCCGGGAATCGAGTCGAGACCCGCCTCCTTCGCCGCGAGGAGCCACTCGCGGATCGACAGGCCGGTGCGCGCCACCCCGTTCACGACCTCCATCGGACTGAACGCGTGCACATGCATCTGCGGCACTCGGCGCTTCACCTCGCGGGCGATGTCGAAGTATGCGGTGCCGGGGAGGTCGGGGTGGATGCCGCCCTGCATCGTCACCTCCGTGGCCCCGAGTGACCATGCCTCCTCGGCTCGCTTTCCGACCTCGTCCAGGGAGAGGGTGAAGGCGTCGGCGTCGGTACGACGCTGCGCGAACGCGCAGAACCTGCAGCCGGTGTAGCAGACGTTGGTGAAGTTGATGTTCCTGTTGACGATGTAGGTGACCTCGTCGCCGACCGTGTCACGGCGCAGGTCATCGGCGAGCTGCATCAGCGCGGCGAGCTCTGCGCCATCGGCGTGCAGCAGCGCCAGCGCTTCGCCGTCCGACATTCCCGACTGGCTGCGTTCGGCCGAACGCAGTGCCGCGACGACATCTGAATCCAGGCGTAACGGCGCACCGGTCCGCACGGCCTCGTGCCTTACCGCGTCCCAGTCGCCGTAGACGCTGTCGAAGTCCTCACGCCGGTCAGAGGTGCGTCCTTCGGTGTCGATCGTGGTGTGCAGGTCGGTGCGTCCTTGCGAGCGCCATCCGCTCGCGCCGGCGCCATCTTCGCTGAGCCACGCGTCGTCGGGCACCTGCCACGGCAGGCCGGCAGGACGGACGTCCTCCCGCGCAAGGCCGCTCGGTGCTGCCAGCGCCGAGACGTGGGCAAGCACCCGCGGATCGAGCCACGGCTCGCCCGCCCGCACGTACTTCGGATAGACCGTGAGCCGCTCGACGAGATCGAAGCCGGCCCGCTTGGACTGCAGGGCAAGCTCCTCGATCTGCGGCCACGGACGTTCCGGGTTCACATGATCAGGGGTGAGCGGCGAGACGCCGCCCCAGTCGTCGATGCCGGCGTCGAGCAGCAGCTGGTACTCCTCGCCGATGAGGTTCGGCGGCGCCTGGATACGTACCGAGGGCCCGAGGATGAGCCTGGTGACGGCGACGGTGGCGGCGAGTTCGCTGATCTCCGCGTCGGGCATGCGCGCCATCGCCGTATCGGGCTTGGCGCGGAAGTTCTGCACGATCACTTCCTGGATGCCGTGGTACTCGCGCTCGATGCGGCGCAGCGCGAAGATCGTCTCCACGCGATCGGCGACGGTCTCGCCGATGCCGATGAGCATGCCCGTCGTGAACGGAATGTTGGAGCGGCCGGCGTCCTCCAGGACGCGCAGCCGCACCGCCGGGTCCTTGTCCGGCGAACCGTAGTGCGCACCATGCGGATCCTCGAAGAGGCTGCGCGAGGTGGTCTCCAGCATCATCCCCATCGACGGGGCCACCGGCTTGAGCCGCTGCAGCTCCGGCCAGCTCATCACCCCGGGATTGAGGTGCGGCAGCAGGCCGGTCCTTTCGAGCACCATGATCGCCATCGCCCGCACGTAGGCGAGGGTGTCGTCATAGCCGTGGGCGTCGAGCCATTCACGGGCCTGCGGCCAGCGCTGCTCAGGACGATCACCGAGGGTGAAGAGCGCCTCCTTGCACCCGAGTGCCGCACCCTGCTCAGCGATGGCGAGCACCTCATCAGGCGAGAGATACATCGAATGGACGCGATTCGGCGTGGTCGCGAAGGTGCAGTAATGGCAGCGGTCGCGACACAACCGCGTCAGCGGAATGAAGACCTTGCGCGAATACGTGACAACGCCGGGACGCCCTTCGGCCTCCAGGCCCTGGTCGCGCACGCGCCCCGCCACACTCAGCAGAGCGGTGAGCGCCTCGCCACGAGCTCCGAGCAGGATCTCGGCCTCGACGGCATCCAGCGCCACACCGTGCTCTGCACGCTTGAGGGCCCGTCGCAGACCGTTATCGCTGAAGCGTGCGGAAGCGCCGGACAGCTGTGTCATAGAAGCTACAAGCTGCGCAGGCGCGGAAGAATTTCCTCGCCGTACAGCTTCAGGAACTTCGCCTGATCCGGGCCGGGGGCGTGGAAGACGAGGTGGGTGAAGCCCAGGTCGAGGTAGGTCTTGATCCTCTGCACGTGCTCGTCGGGATCGGTGGAGACGATGAACCGCTTCGCGGTCTGTTCGACCGTGAGTTCGTCGGCGAGACGCTGCATCTCGACCGGGTCCTCAACACCGTGCTTCTGCTCCGGGGAGAGGCCGAGGGCACCCCAGAAGTGCGTCGCCTGCATCGCGGCGTCGCGGTGGTGATCGAAGCTCACCTTCACCTCGATCATCATGTCGAGGTCCGACAGCGTCCGTCCTGCCGCCTCAGCGCCGTCCTTCACCGCCGGAAGCAGCGTCTCGGTGTAGAGCTCGGGCGCCTTGCCGGAGGTGGTGATGTAGCCGTCGCCGTTACGTCCCGCGTACTTCGTCGCCGCCGGACCTGAGCCCGCGAGGTAGATCGGCACCTGCTTCTCGGGACGGTCATAGATCGTGGCGCGATCGGTGCGGTAGTACTCGCCCTCGAAGCTGACCCGCTCCTCGCTCCAAAGTTGCTTGATGAGGCGCACCGCTTCGCGGAACCGGGCGAAGCGCTCCTTGCCGTCGGGCCATTCGATGCCCAGCGGAACCTCGTTCATCGACTCGCCCGTACCCATGCCGAGCACGACCCGCTCCGGGTACAGGCAACCCAGCGTCGCGAACGCCTGCGCCACGATCGCCGGGTGGTAGCGGAACGTCGGCGTGAGGACGGAGGTGCCCATGATGATCCTCTCGGTGCTCGCGCCGAGGGCGCCGAGATAGGTCATCGCGAACGGTGCGTGCCCACCGTCGTGGCGCCAGGGCTGCAGGTGGTCGGAGATGAAGACTGAGTCGAAGCCGCACTCCTCGGCGAGGACGCCGTACTCGAGCAGCTCGCGCGGGGCGAACTGCTCGTTGCTCGCCTTGTACCCGAACTTGATGGCACTCATTGAAGTCCTCCGGTCACGATCAGCTCCGCCTTCTGGAACTCCTTGAGTGAGGAGTACCCACACTTACCCATCGCGCGCTGAAGGGCGCCGAAGAGGTTGCGCTGCCCGCTCGGGTCGGCGGTCGGGCCGAGGAGCAGTTCCGAGAGGGACGGGGCCGGTTCGTCGGGATCAATGCCCGTGGGCATCGCGTAGGAGCGGGGCATCCGGGGGTGGGCGGCCGTGTGGTCCCAGTACAGGCCGGATCCGGGCGCCTCGCTCGCCGAGGCGAGCGCCTCGCCGAGCATCACGGCATCTGCGCCGCACGCGATCGCCTTGGCGATGTCGCCGCCGGCGGCGAGTTCGCCGTACGCGATGACGTGGACGTAGCGGCCGCCCGTCTCGTCCAGATAGTCGCGCCGTGCCGCGGCCGCATCGATGATCGCCGTCGCCATCGGGACGTCGATGCCGAGCGCGCTCGGAGTCGTGGCACCGAGATGGGCGCCGAAGCCGACGATGATGCCTGCGGCGCCGGTACGCATCAGGTGCAGCGCCGTTTGGTAGTTCGTCGCGCCGCCGACAAGGACGGGGACGTCGAGGTCGGCGATGAAGGTCTTGAGGTTCAGCCCCGCTTCGCCTTCGGCCGCGACGTGTTCGGCGGAGGTGATGGTGCCCTGGATGACGAGCAGGTCGACGCCTTCGGCGAGGACGTGCGGGGCGAATTCGGCGGTGTGCTGGGGCGAGAGGCGGACCGCCACCTTGCTACCGCTGGCGCGGAGTTCCTTCACCCGCCGCCGGAGCAGTTCGGGCTGAACCGGTGCCGCATAGGTGGACTGCAGGTCGGCGGTGCTGCCGTCGAGCTTCGCAAGTTCGGCGGCGGCATCCTCGTAGCGGGCCCAGAGGCCCTCGCCGTCGAGGACGGCCAAGCCGCCGAGGCGGTCGATCTCGACTGCGCTCGCCGGCGAGACGACGGCGTCGGAGGGAGCGGTGACCAGGGGAAGGGCGAAATTCAGCGCGTCCATCTGCCACTTGGTGGAGACGACTGCGGAGCCGCGCGTGCGGCGTGTGGGGACGAGAGCTATCTCATCCAGGTGGTACCCGCGACGTGCGCTACGACCAATCCCGATTTGAACGCTCTCGTACATGAGTCAAAGTCTGCCGGATCCGCTCGAAGAGTGCGCGCAGACCCCCGATCCAGTGCTCGATGACGCCGAGTTCCTCTTCCTTGTCGGCCTCTTCGATCTCGGCTTCGTCCAGCTCGACCCCGCGCTGCTCGGCCTCTTTCTCGGCATCGACCATGAAACGGGCGACCGCGCGCTCCCAGTAGAGGAAGGTGTCCCAGCTGTCGGCACGGCGAGCCAGCCAGCTCGCACCGCGGAAGGCACGCTCGTAGCCCATGGTGCGGAAGACTTCGTTGATGTCGGTCTCGTTTACTCGCAGCGGGGCGCATTGCCAGCCTTGGAAGAACTTGAGGATGTCGTCCACGTCGCGGCCGACCCTGTGGTGGTCCTCAGCGTCACGGATCAGCCGAGCGCGTTCCATTGCCTGCTTGAGATTCGAGATCTCTTGCGCGACGGCGACGGTCGCCATGTCAACTCCCCCTAACGCATGCCCGAAGTGCGCCCATCAAGGTCGCGTGACTTCAGACCACCCCCCGGTGATCTGATCACCACACCACGCGGTCATAGGGGCCGCAAACCGAAATGGAAACTCACAGATAGTGATCGTCGGAGGCCACAGGAAATTGAGTTAAATGACGAAGGTTTCGCTGAGAGCGACCGGAGCCGTTCGACCTGTCTCAGCCGGCTACCACCGGTATCCGCTGATCCACCGCCCGCGCCCGCTGCGCCGTGGCCGCCCCGGCGATACGACCGAAGTTGAGTCCGTTGCCCAGACCGTTGCCGCCACCGAGATAACGTTCACCCAGCACGTTGCCGGTGGTCTCTCCGGCCGCATAGAGACCGGGGATCGGTGTGCCGGTGGTGTCCAGCACCTGGGCCTGGGTGTCTATGCGCAGACCGCACGACGTGAACGAGATGATGCCGGCGCGTACCTCGACGCCGTAGTACGGCGCGGTGGCCAATGGCTCGAGATGCGCTGCCGCCTTGAAGAACTGCGAATCGGCGCCGGACGCCGCGCCGGCGTTGTAGCGGGTGATCGCGGCGGCCAGCGCATCCGGCGGCAGTCCGAGCGCTACGGCGAGCTCGTGCGGATCGCCCCCTGTTGCCACCATCCCGGACTTCACCCCCGCCTCGATGCCTTCCGGGGTGAAGTTGGACGACCGCTGGCAGCGCCGGTTCTCCTCACTGGGCATACCGTGCACCCGCAAGTGCTCGTCGAAGATGGCGAAGCAACTGCCGCCCCGAGCCTTGATGGTGCCGGTGATCACGGAGTGCGAAGCGGTCTCGTCCACGAACCGTAAGCCCTCGTGGTCGACGAACATCAGCCAACCGGGAAGCGGGGTTTCGAAGACCTTCTCCATGCCGGTGGTGGGCAGCATCAGCCCCCTGTTCCGTCCGGTGATCGAGGCACCGACCGATCGCCCCAGCAGCAAGCCGTCGCCCCGGGAGAACTCCGCCGACACCGACCAGCACCAATCGCCGGCGGCGTGCGCATCGGGGTAGTACTCGGCGATCAGCTCACGGTTGTGACCGAAGCCGCCGGTGGTGAGGACGACGCTTGTCCCCGTGACGGTCTCGCCCCCGGAGCGGACGCCCACCACGTCGTTGCCGTCGGAGGGGAGCAACTCCTCCACCCGCTGTCCCAGGGCGATGTCGATGCCGCGCTCGGCGCAGGCCGCGTGCAGCACCCGCGCCACCTCGTGACCCTCGCCGCGGGCTTCGTGGCAGCGCGGCACTCCGTCGACGCCCGCAGCCCGCAGTCCCTCGACCGGAAACTCGACTCCGAGGCGCTGCAGCCAGGCGATGGTGTGCGGCGTCTCCTCGCAGTAGCGCCAGCCGACAGCGGGATCGACGTTCCATTGGTTGAGGGTCATGTAGTAGCCGAACATCGCCCGCGGCGAGTCGTACAGAATCCCGGCGGCACGCTGCACGTCGGTGCCCGCGCCGTAGACGACTCCGCCGGAGAGGGCGGTGGAGCCGCCGGTCTTCGCCGCCGCCTCGACCAGTAACACCCTGGCTCCCGCATCGTGCGCGGTGATCGCACATGCCATGCCGGCGCCGCCCGCGCCCACGATCACCACGTCGTAATCAGCACCCATCCCTGCCTCCTTCTGGTTCGGTCAGTGCGTGCTCGGAGCTGGATCCTCGATCTCGTCGCGGGTGTTCCAGCGCACCCCTGCGCGACGGGACGCGAACAGCCAGCCGACGCGTGTGTGGACGAGTTCGTCCTCGTAGAAGCCGCCGACGCGGGTGACCACGCGGCGGCCGGATGCTGCGACGCTCAGCGAGGTCATGGCGTACTCGGTGTGGGCGCGCGCAGCCTGCTTGCCCCGGCAGCGCACGACGGAGTTGCCGAGCAGGTGCTGACCACCGATGCGGTTGCCGTCAGCCGCGGTGATCAGTTCCCAGAACCGCTCCGGTGAACAGGGCCGCATCCCGGCCGCGGAGAAGTCCACTAGCGCGTCGGGCATGAAGCACGCGAGCCAACCGGCGAGATCACGGTCATCGAGCGCCGCCGCCAGCACGTTCACGGCCTGGCCGACCTCGGTGACGGTCTGTGCTCCGGCCGGCCGGAAGCTGTCAGAGGATGGTGATGACACGATGTGCGAGCTTCCAGCCGTCCGCGGTGCGGCGCAGCACGTTGTCGTACTGCCCCATGCTGTTGAGCCGCGGCGTGCCGTTGGTATCGGTGTAGTACGTCCAATACGCCGCCGCGCGGGCCAGGTCGGGGGTGTCGAAGTGGACCGAGAGGGTCGAGATGAGGTGCAGCGTGTGGGTACGCGGCCCCTGCATCCCGCGCGTCCGGCGTTCCTCCGCGCCCGCGCGGACTTCGGCCGCGCCGCGGTAGGTGTTGGGCTCCATGCCCGCCTGCGGGTTCGCCGGGAACTCGAAGACGATGTCGTCGGTGAGCAGCGCCATGTAGTCCTGCAGGTCGGCGACGTCGGCGGTCCGGGCGACCTGCGCAAGCACACTGCAGATGGCGGCGTAGTCGGCCCCCTGGCCGGCCGTGTCGAGCGTGGCGGTCATGGTGAGAGTCCTTCCTGCGATGGGTGGCAGCGGGTCTGGATCAGAGGGTGAGCGCGAGTGCGTGCGCCTGCCGGGTGGCGTGCACCAGACGGCGAGGTGCGTAGGCATCCCCGAGGACGTGTCCCTCGGGGACCTCGTCCTGCAGCGCGGTGAAAAGCGAGTCGTCGGCGAGGCCGCCACACGCGAGAACGACCGCGGCGACGTGCGAGATGGTCTCCAGCCGACCAGAGAACGTGTGCCGGATCACGACGCACCCCTGCCCGATCTCGTGCACATCGGCAGTGCAGCGGACCGTGACGCCCTTGGCATCCAGCCGCCCGAGGATGGTGCCGATCATGTAGCGGCTCAGCAGTGGTGCCGGCGTCACGCCGGCGTACAGCACCGTGACGCGGTGCCCCCGGTCGGAGAGGAGGTCTGCGGCTGAGAGCGGAGCCATGTGGTCGTCGCCGGCGATCACCACCACGTGCTCGCCGTCTAGCTGCCGGCCGGCAAGCACGTCACGGACCTCATGGACGAAGGATCGATCCGCTCCTGGGATTGCGGGAATGCGGGGCGTCGCGCCCGTCGCGACCACCACCACGTCGGGGGCTGCGGCGCGCACGTCCTCTGCGGTCGCGCGGCGTCCCAGCTCCACGACGACACCGGCTCGCTTCAGTCGTCCTTCGTGCCATCGCAGGTAGCGGACGAAGTCGTCGTAGCCGGGCGCCGCGGTGGCCAACCGCAACTGCCCACCGAGTTCGGCACCCGCCTCCCAGAGGCTGACCTGGTGACCGCGCTCGGCTGCTGTGCCGGCCAGTTCCATCCCCGCCGGGCCGCCGCCGATCACCAAGACCCGGCGCGACACGGCTGCTCTCGGTAGCGGACCTTCGACCTCGCGCCCGACGGCCGGGTTCACCGCGCAGGCGAAGGGCAGCTCCTCGACGTAATGCCGGCTGATGCATTCGTTGCAGCCCACGCAGGGGCGGATCTCGTCGGTGCGGCCTTCGGCGGCCTTGCGCAGCACCTCGGGGTCGGCGATGTGTGCTCGGGCCATCCCGACGACATCCGCGTGCCCGGCCGCGAGGATCGCCTCGGCCACCTCGGGGGAGGTGATGCGACCGGCGTGCACCACCGGCAACCTCACGCCGCGGCGCAGCTCGCCGACGGCTTCGGCCCACTGCCCCGCCGCGAAGAAATGCGGCTGGATATAGCTGGGGTTGCCCCACGCCGTGCCGATCACCACGTTGAGGTAATCGATGAGGCCGGTGGCCTCCAGGAACTGCGCATGGGCGATGCCCGCCGCAGTGTCGTAGCCGCCGGGGATGTCCTGGTAGAGGTTGATGCGCACACCGACCATCACCTCCGAACCGACCTCGTCGCGGACCGCCTCGAGCACTTGCCGCGGCAGGCGCAGTCGGTTCTCCAGCGAGCCGCCGTAGGCGTCGGTGCGTCGATTGGTGGCCGGCGAGATGAACCACTCCAGCAGATCATCATGGTTGAGATGCAGTTCGATGCCGTTGGCCCCGGTCTTGGCCACCTGCGCCGCGGCGAAACGGAACTCGTCGATGACTCCGGCGATCTCGCCCGCGCTCAACACGTGCGGCACCACGTTGTAGATCGGCGCGCTCATCGCGCTTGACGGACCGTGCGGCGTACCGCCCTGTTTGACGAGCTGCACGCTTGCCGCCGCGCCCGCGGCGCGCACCGCCTCCGCGTAGGCGCTCACGCGGTCGACGAAGTACGGCTGCGCGATGACGCCGGCGGTTTGTGCGCCGACACCGGTCGGCTCGAAGCCTGGGATGAGCCGGTTGCCCAGGTGCGCGGTGACACCGCAGAGCCAGCCGACTCCTGCCTCGGCACGGGCGGCCCAGTACGCGACGTTACGTGCGGCGTCCTCATCGCTGCCCCAGAGGTTGCCGATGCGCCCGCCGTGCGGCGGCACCATCAGGCGATTGCGCAACTCGACAGGGCCGATGCGAATGGAACTCAACAGATTCGGGAAGGCACCCCCCTCGGATGCCCGGGGACGTGCCAGCACCGCGTCGGTCATCGCGCTACCTCCTGCGGGCGGTCGAGACGGCCGAGTTCGTAGGTGAGTCGGCGAGACGTGAACCGCCAGCAATCGCCGTCGCGCCGCACCGTGTCGTCGTAGGTTCCGGTGCGGAACAGTTCGCCGGTGTCGCGGCGCAGTTCGGTGAGACGGGAGCTGACCCTGACCTGTTCGGCGCCCCCTTCTACGTCAAGCAGTTCGGTGCGATGCACACCGGCCCGGCTCGACCCTGCCAGCATCGCGCGCAGCTGCTCGGTACCGGAGTAGCACAGTCCTTCGTTGACGAAATCGAACGTGGCGTCGTGGGTGAAGCAGTCCACGAAGCGGTCGAGATCTACCGCGTCGGCGGCGGCGTTGTAGACGGCGAGCAACGCCCCTATCTCGGCCCGCGTCCGGTCATCGCTCATCGGCTTACCTTCGCTCCTGAAGACGTCGCTCACGCCGGGTACACCACGCCCTGCAACTCCGAATATGCCGCCAGGGCATAGGAGCCGCCGTCGCGTCCCACGCCGCTGAGCTTGACGCCGCCGAACGGGGCTTCGGCGTTGCGCTGGATCGTGTTGATTCCGACGCCGCCGGTGCGCAGCCTGCCCGAGACGTCCAGGGCTCGAGCCGTGTTCGCCGAGTAGACGTAGTCGTAGAGGCCGTAGCGCGTCGAGTTCGCCAGCGCCACGGCCTCGTCCTCGTCGTCGAAGGCGAGGACGGCCACAACGGGACCGAAGATCTCCTCCGCGGCGACCGGCATCTCGGCGGTCACCTGCGCGAAGAGGGCCGGGCGGACGTAGTAGCCGGAGCGCTGGTCGGGGCGGCCGCCGCGGGTACAGAGTTCTGCGCCGCCGGCGACGGCTTGCGCCACTGCCAACTCGACGCGATCCCGCTGGGCGCCGCTGACCAGTGGGCCGACGGCTGTCGCCGCGTCGCGCGGGTCACCGATCGCGAGGGAGTCCGCGGCGGCGGCAAGCCGGGCCACCAGTTCGTCGTGCACCGAACGATGTACGAGCACGCGCGTGGGGGCGGTGCAGATCTGGCCGGAGTAGAACGTCCACGTGCTGGCGATGCCGCTTATGGCGGCCTGCAGGTCGGCGTCGTGGAAGACGATCGCGTTGCCCTTGCCACCCAGTTCGAGCAACAGGCGCTTCATCGCCGGTGCTGCGACGGCCGCGATGCGCTGGCCCACCGCGGTGCTGCCGGTGAAGCTCACCATGTCGACGTGGGGTGAGGCGACAAGTGCTTCGGCGGCGACCGTGCCCGACTCGGTTACCACGTTGACGACCCCGGCCGGAGCGCCGGCTTCACGCAGGATCTCGGCCAGTCGCAGCACGGCGAGCGGATCCTGCGCAGCGGGCTTGATCACCACGGTATTGCCCATCGCGAGAGCCGCGCCCACCTTTCCGGCGGTGTTCGGCATCGGCGCGTTGTACGGCGTGATGCATGCGACCACGCCGACGGGGCGGCGCATCGCCAGGGCCCCCACCAGACCGCCGGCCGCGTTGGGCGATGTGCGCGGTGGCACCTGGGGCACGATCGGGGTGATGGTCGGCTCGAGTGCTCCACGTGCGTAGCGCCGCAGCCGGTCGATGGCGCCTGCGACGTGCATGTTGCGGGCCACAGCGACGGTGCAGCCGCTCTCCCGCTGCGCCAGGTCGGCAAGTTCGTCACGGCGCTGCGCGACGAGGTCCGCGGCCCGTTCCAGGATCGCGGCACGCTCCTCGGGTGCTGTCCGAGACCAGCCGTCGAAGGCTGCGGCGGCTGCGGCGGCTGCCTCTTCGGCGCTGCCGGCATCGGCCTCGGGGGCCAGGCCGACCACCTCTTCGGTCGCCGGGTCAAGCACCTCGAAGGTCGGCCCCGTCGTAACTAGCTCACCGCCGATCAACAGGCGGTACTCGGTGCTGCTCCCGGGTGTCCGTACGGCGGTCATAGCCCGGCCGCGCTTTCGGTCTCGTCCTCATAGCCCGTTTCGGAGAGGACGCCGTTGGAGCGGAGCTGGGCGATGACCATCGCGCCGTGCTCGGTGAAGAACTCTCCGGCACGACGCGCCGCCAGATCGGCCCGGCCGGTACAGATCGCGCTGACGATGCGCGGCATCTGCTCGCGGACGAGCTCGCCGGAGGACTCGACCCACGAGTAGATATTTCCCGGTACGACTCCTTCGAGGGTGCGCGCCGCGTTCTGCGCACTGTAGGAGCCGGCGGTGGCATAGATGGTCTGCTCGATCGTCTTCACGACGGCGAAGAGGTCATCGTCGCTCTCGGCGACGGCGAGTGCGGCCGACAGCCTGCGCAACTCGGCGCGCGTGGTGGGGCTGAGCCGCTGGGCCGCGCGCCTCGCCGCCCAACCGTAGACGGTTCCGAGCAGGTCGTAATGATCGGTCAGGTGCTCCGCGTCGAACGGCCCTACGAAGGCACCGCGGTGGTTGTGCACGACCACGCGGCCCTGCTCCGCGAGCGCGGCGACGGCCTCGCGCACCGGGGTGGGGCTCACGCCGATCTCCGGTGCGATCTCCGTCAGCGGAATGCGATCACCAGGACGCAGCACGCCCAGCCAGATCTGCTTCTTTATGTAGGCAATGGCGAGATCGGCCGCGGTGTCGCGAACGGAGCGGGGCGCCACGGGGTTCACGCGTCCTCCCATCGCAGCGCCTGCGTCGGGCAGCAGTCGATGGCCTCCCGAACGTCCTCGCCCGGCTCGATCTCATCCGCCAGGGGGCGAGCCTTGTGCGTCTCCGTGTCGACCTCGACCGCCTCCGGCGCGAGCTGCGCGCACATGCCGGTGCCGACACAGAGCGTGGTGTCCACGAGCAGCCGAGTTCCCATCACGGACGTCCACCTGTCCAGGCGACCGGCAGCGAGAGCAGGGCGCGGGTCACCAGCGAGTCCTTCCAGCGCAGCTCGTCCGTCGCGATCTCCAGTCGAGGAAGCCGGGTGACGAGCTGCTGGAACATGGCGCCGGCCTCCATCTTGGCGAGGTTGACCCCGAGGCAGTAGTGCACGCCGTGGCCGAAGCCGAACTGCAGCGTCTCGTCGCGCGTGATGTCGAAGACGTCCGGCCGGTCGAAGTGGGCAGGGTCGCGATGGGCCGCCCCGAAGATGCCGAGGACGGAGGCTCCTTCGGGAATCACCTTGTCACCGACCGGCATGTCGTGTGCAGCCCAGCGGATCATCGTGGCACGGGCCGGCCCGTCGTAGCGGAGCATCTCCATCACGGCTGCGGGTACCAGATCGGGGTTGTCCCGCAGTAGCGAATATTGATCCGGGTTGCGGATCAAGTGGTACATGCCGTTGGTCATCAGGTACGAGGTCGTCTCGTAGCCGGCGACGTGCAGCAGCAGGCACATGCCGACGATCTCTTCGTCCGTAACCCGGGTGGATTCGGCATGGTCGGCCTCGATCATCATCGAGAGGATGTCGTCGCCCGGCTGGCGCCGCTTCTGGTCGATCAGCTCGCCGAAATAGGCCAGCGCGTCTCGCGCTGCCTGATCGGCGTGGCTGAGCGATTCGCGCTGCGGATCGCCGGGCTCCTGTACCTCGATGGCGGCGGCTGCCCAACCGACATAGTCGTCGTAACGCTCCGGCGGCATTCCGATCATCTGGCAGATGACCGCAGCGGGGAGCTTGAAGGCGAGGTCGTGCAGAAAGTCGAAGGACGATCGCTCGCCGACATCGTCCAGCAGCTCGGTGACGATGTCGTCGATGCGCGCGTGCCAGGTCTGCAGCGCCTTTGGCGTGAACGCCTTGTGCACGAGGCGGCGCAGCCGGGTGTGGTCCGGCGGGTCGCGCCACAGCATGCCGGACTCGATCAGCGAGTAGGCGGGACGGTCGACGACCTGGCCCGACCGCAGTCGCGCGGCGCGGGCATCGCGGCTCCAGTCCGGGTCGTCCACTAGCGAGCGCACCCCGTCGTAACTGGTGACGAGCCACGGCCCGGCCGCACTCTCGTGTACCGGGTCGGTGTCACGCAGCCGCTCGTAGAACGGGAACGGGTCCTCGGTGATGGCGGCACGGGAAGGATGCCCCGGGGTGAGGAACCAGGTGACCTCGTTCTCGAGGCTCGGGCGTTCAACTGTGCTCGTCACTTCGTCACCCCTTTGCTGTTGCCGACCTCGACTCCAGGATTCTCGAGAATATATTGTCGAGAGTCAAGGATGAAAATTTCGCGCCCGGTTACCGGACGGGTGACCCCGGGCGCTAGGCGCGTCCAGGCCGACCTAGCGAGGCAGCAGTACGGCCTTGCCGAGGATGCGACCCTCCATGACCTGCTTGAGCGCCTCCGCGGCCTGCTCCAAGGGCCACGTGCCACCGACGTGTGGGCGTATCGCTTCGGCCTGCCAGAGCTCGCTCAACCGGGACGCGTTCGCCAGGTTGGCCTCAGGATTGCGCGTGGCCCAGGCTCCCCAGAGGACGCCGATCGCCGCCGACTCCCTGAGCAGCAGCCGATTCAGCTTCACCGCGGGAATGGTGCCCGAGGCGTAGCCGATGGTGAGGAAGCGGCCACCCCAGGCGAGCTGCCGCAGTGCCGCCTCGCCCACCGACCCGCCGACCGGATCGAAGACCACATCGATCCCCGTACCACCGGTGAACTCGGTGAGTGCGGTGGTGAACTCGTCCTCGTCGTAGCCCACCGTCCGCTGCGCGCCGTGGCGCAGGCAGAGCTCTCGCTTCGGGGTGGTGGAGGCGGCCGCCAGCACTCGCGCGCCGAGGGCCGCGGCAACCTCGACGCACGCCAGTCCGACGCCGCCGGCGGCGCCGAGCACGAGCACCGTCTCACCCGTCGCAAGCCGGGCCTTGTCCACCAGTCCGTGATAGGCGGTGCCGTAGGTGACCGGCAACGCAGCGGCTGCGGGAAAGTCCATCGCCTCGGGGATCGGGCTCACTCGCGACGCTGCCACGGCCACCTGTTCGGCATACCCGCCCATCCCGCAGACGGAGTTCACCCGCTGACCGACCGCGAGGCCGTGGACCTCGGCACCGACCGCGGTGATCACGCCCGCAACCTCTGAGCCCGGCGTGAACGGGAAGGGCGGCTTGGTCTGGTAGGTGCCGGCCACCATCAGCCCGTCGGCGAAGTTGATTCCCGCCGCCTCGATCGCCACGATCACCTGATCCGGGGCAGGCTGCGGCTCGGCTGTCTCAGCGAGGCGCAATACGGCAGGCGATCCGTAGCTGTCGCAGAGCAGGCTCCTCATGATGATCACACCCTAGTGTCCTGATCAAGCGCTTGGTAGGGTTCGCTCCGTGACCGCGGGCAGAGCCGATACAGACAGCCTCCAGAGCGATTTCAACGCCCGGGAGGGTGCCGCGGTCGTCCTCGGAGCGAGCGGCGGCCTCGGCGGCGCGGTCGCCGAGCTTCTGTTGGCGCGGGGCAGCCGCGTGGCGCTCACTTACCGCAACGGCGCGGAGAAGGTCGAGGCGCTCGCAGCGCGCTACCCCGGCCGGAGTCGCGCCTATCGAGTCGAGCTGGCCGACCCCGATGCCTGCACGGCGCTGGCCGAACAGGTACTCGCCGACTCCGGCGCGGTGCACACCGTCGTCTACGCGGCGGGGCCGCACGTGCCGATGACACACATCAGCACGGTCCCGGCCGCCCAGTTCCGTGCCCAGATCGAGCAGGACGCCGTGGCCTTCCTCAACGCGGTGCTGCCGCTGCTGCCGGCGCTGCGTTCCACCTCGGGCGCACTCGTCGCCATCACGACGGCGGCGACGAGCCGATTCCCCGTGCGAGACGGGCTCTCCTCGATCCCGAAGGCCGCTGTGGAGGCCGCCGTGCGCGGCCTCGCCGCCGAAGAGGGACGCTTCGGGATACGGGCCAACTGCGTCGGCCCCGGCATGCTCACCGACGGCATGGCCGAGCGTCTCATCTCCTCCGGCGACCTGGACGAGCGCGCGCTGGCCGTAGCGCGCGACCACATCCCCCTCCGGCGCTTCGGTGTCGCGGCCGACATTGCCGAAGCGGTCTGCTTCCTCGCCTCCGACCGCGCGGGATTCATCACCGGACAGAAGTTGGACGTCGACGGTGGCTATGGTGTCTGAGCGCCCACTCTCCTTCGGCTTCACACCGGGCGACGTCGTCGTGGTGACCGGCGCTGCGAGTGGCATCGGCCGGGCGACTGCGACCAACGCGGCCGCGCTCGGATTGCACGTCGCCGCCTGGGACATCGACGCTGACGGGGCGGCGCGCACCGTCGAGGAGATCACCGCCGCGGGCGGTACCGCGGTAGCGTGCACCGCCGACGTCAGCGACGGCACCCAGATCGCAGCCGCTTTCGAAGCATCGCTCGCCTGTGGCGGCGAGGCGCGCTACCTGGTCAACAACGCCGGTCCTGCCAGCGCCTCCCCCATCGAGTTCGAAGCGGCGCTGAAGGCCTCCGTCGGCGGCGTGCGGAAGATGACCGAGGCGTGGCTGTCCCGCTCGCTGCCTGCCGATCCGGCGCTGGTGAATATCGCCTCGGTCGCCGGCAATCTCATCGGAACCGCACCGGACTGGTACCCCGCTGCCAAGGCCGCGATCATGGGCTACACGCGCCACCTCACGGCCTATAGATCCGCCGAGGTGCGGGCCAACGCCGTGGCACCGGGTATGACCGATACGCCTCGACTGGCCGGTTTCACGGCGAGCGACGTCGGCAAGCGCGTGCTGGAGCGGATCCCGCTGCACCGGCTGGCCACACCCGCGGAGATCTCCTGGGCGAGCCTGTTCCTGCTCTGCCCCCTGGCGTCCTACATCAACGGCGTGCTGCTCGTAGTGGACGGCGGATGGACCGTGACGCAATGACACGCCCCGAACGGTGTGGCGCGGTTCCTGGGAAGCAAGGAAGCAAGCGTTAGATACAGTTACCGGGCTGTCGCGCGGCACGGAGCCCGCCGACATCCTCACAGAGAAGGGCTGGGCTCACCATGGCCGAGGTTCAGGATCGTCGCGAGCTGATCCTCAGTGCCGCTGCTGAGATGTTCGCACGACGAGGTCTGCGGGCGACGACGGTTCGCAGTATCGCCGACGCGGTCGGCGTGTTGTCGGGCAGCCTCTATCACCACTTCCCGTCCAAGGACGCGATCATCGACGAGGTCCTCACCGGCTACCTCGACACGATCCGGTCACGCTACGAAGTGGTCGTGGCCAGCGGCAAGAAGCCGGCCGAGATGCTGCACGACCTGGTGGTCACCTCGCTGGAGATCGTCGAAGAGCAGCCCTACGCGACCGCCATCTACCAAAACGAATCGCAGTACCTGCTCGAGCACCCCACGTTTCGCGAGATCCACGAGGCAGCCACGGAGGTGCAGCGCACCTGGCTCAGAGTGATCGAGGCGGGCGTCCTGGACGGCAGCTTCCGCAACGACATCCCGCCGCGAATCTTCCACCGGCTCATCCGTGATGCCGTCTGGCTCTCCATCCGCTGGTACCGGCCGGGCGGCCCGCACACCACGCTTCAGCTCGCGGAGTACATCACCGCGCTCTTCCTCGAGGGCTACGCCTCGCCCGTGGGTGCCCGAAAGGGCTCGTCGAAGCCGCCGGCCAAGAAGGCCCCGATCAAGAAGGTCGAGGCGAAGAAGGCCGCGATCAAGAAGGCGCCCGCCAAGGCAGCCAACGGCCGGGCGAGATCGGCCTGAGCCAGGCATGTCCGAGCAGGCGCCGGCAGCCTTGACCGACTGGTTCGTCAACCACGTTCGCGCCGAGTCGGGCCGCAGCCCCCGCCCACCGCTCGCACTGGCCCTTCTCGCGGGCGGGCACTCCAACCTCACCTACCGGGTGACCGACGCCGACGACGTCTCCTGGGTGCTGCGTCGTCCACCCGAGGGAACGCTGCTCGCCACCGCCCACGACGTGCTGCGCGAGGCGCGGGTGCTCACCGCGCTGAGCCCGACGCCCGTGCCGACGCCTGCCGTCCACGCCGTCTGCGAGGGCCACGACGTGCTCGACGCAGACTTCTTCGTCATGGAATGGGTGGACGGCATCCCCTGTACGACCGCCGCCGCTGCCGCCGGCCTCAGCCCCGCCCAGCGGCGCACCGCCGGAGAGTCGCTGGCGGACACCCTCGCGACGCTGCACCGCGTGGACGTGGATGCGGTTGGCCTGGGCGCGCTCGGCAGGCGAGAGGGATACGTGCAGCGGCAGCTGCGCCGCTGGCAGACCCAGTGGAACACCCAGCGGGTTGACGCACTGACCGAGATCGACGAGGCGTTCGAGCTGCTCAGCGCACAGATCCCGGAGCAACGGCAGACGAGCCTGGTGCACGGCGACTATCGCCTGGACAACTGCATCCTCGCGACGGACGGTACCGTGCGGGCGGTCGTGGACTGGGAGATCTGCGCACTCGGCGACCCGCTGGTGGACCTCGGTGTACTGCTCGCCTACTGGACGGAACCGGGTGACGACGCACAGGCGCTGGAGGATCCACCGACATCCGTGACTGGATTCGGCACCCGGGACGAGGTCCGCATCCGTTACTTGCAGGCGGCCGGTCTCGGCCCCGAGACCGACGTCCGCTTCTACGTCGCCTTCGCGTGGTGGAAGCTCGCCTGCATCGTCGGCGGTGTCGCCGCGCGGGCGGCAGCGCACGGCGGAACAGGCCGCGATGCCGCCAGCTATGTGAACCAGTTGCGGCGCATAGCGGCGCAGGCGGGCACGCTCGCACGCGCGTTGTGAACGTCAGCTGTCCTGCTCGCGGTACTGGCGTAACGGGACGGCACGACGCCGTCGTATAGCAGCCGCCCGTCCTCAGCGCCTCGCCGGAGCGGTCACGAGAGCCGCTCGATCACCATCGCCATGCCCTGCCCGCCTGCCACGCACATCGTCTCCAGGCCGATCGTCTTGTCGCCGTCCTGCAGGGCATGGATGAGGGTCGTAGTGATGCGGGCGCCGGTCATGCCGAACGGGTGGCCGACCGCGATCGCTCCGCCGTTGACGTTCACGATCGACTCGTCCACGCCGATCTCCCGCACGCTCGGGATCACCTGTGCCGCGAACGCCTCGTTGATCTCGAAGAGATCGATGTCGCCGATGGACATCTGGGCGTGGGACAGCGCGCGCTTGACCGCTTCGATAGGACCGACACCCATGATCTCCGGGGAGACCGCCGAAACTCCGGTGCTGACGACCCGGGCGAGCGGCGTGATGCCCAGTTCCTTGGCGCGGGTGTCGGACATGATCACCAGCGCCGCCGCGCCGTCGTTGAGCGGACAGGCATTGCCCGCCGTGACACTGCCGTCCTCGCGGAAGACCGGCTTGAGAGCCGCCAGACCCTCGGCGGTCGTGTTCGGCCGCGGACAGTCATCGGCGTCCACCACCGTGCCGTCGGGGAGGGTGAGGGGCGTGATGTCGGCTGCCCAGAACCCGTTCGCGATCGCCTTTGCGGCGAGCTGCTGACTGCGCAACGCGAACTCGTCCTGCTCCGCGCGGGTGATGCCGTAGTACGAGGCGACGTTCTCGGCCGTCTCGCCCATGGAGATGTAGACGTTGGGCAGCTCACCGGTCGTGCGCGGGTCGCTCCACGCTGCACACGCCTGCCGCTGCTCGGCGGCGGAGAAGAGTCCGTTGTGCGTCTCGGGCGGACCGTCGGCCTTGCCGTTGGCGTAACGCGACACCGATTCGACACCGACCGACAGGAAGGCATGACCCTCGCCGGCGCGGATGGCGTGCATGGCCATCCGGGTGGTCTGCAGGGACGAGGAGCAGTACCGCTGCACCGTGACGCCGGGAACCGAATCGAGCCCGAGCAGCACCGCGAGCACACGTGCCAGGCCGTTGCCCTGCTCGCCGCCGGGCTGACCGACTCCGAGTATCAGGTCGTCAATCTCCGAGGGGTCGAGCTGCGGCACCTGCTTCAGCGCTGCCTCGGTGATCTGCCTGGCCATGTCGTCGCCGCGCATGCCGATCAGCGACCCCTTCCCGGCGCGTCCGATCGGGGACCTGCTCGTCGCGACGATCACTGCTTCTGGCACGGGGCCACCTCCTTGTGGGGACCTGCGGTCCTATCGGGACCTGGGACGTTCGTCATGCGGGATCCGCCTCGCCGGCGGCCTGCTGCCGCAACACGTACTTGAGGACCTTGCCGGAGGCGTTGCGTGGCAGCTCGGAGACGACAAGGACTTCGCGTGGCACTTTGAAGTTCGCCAGCCGCTCCCGGCAGTAC
Source organism: Jatrophihabitans sp. (assembly GCA_036502295.1). Lineage (GTDB taxonomy): Bacteria > Actinomycetota > Actinomycetes > Mycobacteriales > Jatrophihabitantaceae > DASXYU01. Next base: position 19,901 of record DASXYU010000008.1, read on the forward strand.
TCGATGATTTCCGCCGCGACGAGCTCGACGCCCGGGCGCGGGATCACGTAGGCGCGACACACCTCGCCGAGACGCTCGTCCGGGATGCCGACGGCTGCCGCTTCGGAGACCTTCGGATGCCGCATGATCATCTGCTCGATCTCGGCGGGATAGGCGTTGAAGCCGCCGACGACGAACATGTCCTTGACGCGGTCCGTGATGCGCAGGTTGCCCTGCTCGTCCATGAAGCCGACGTCGCCGGTGTGCAGCCAGCCCTCCGGGTCGATGGCAGCCTTCGTGGCGACCGGGTCTTCGAAGTAGCCCTGCATCACGTTGTAGCCGCGGACGATCACCTCGCCGCTCTCGCCCTGCGGAAGGCGGGTGCCGTCCAGGTCCACGACAGCCACCTCGGAGCCGGGGATGGCCTTGCCGACGGTGCGCGAGATGGTCTCGGCGTCGGCGTGCGGGTCACCGACGGTGGCCGTGCCGCACGTCTCGGTCATGCCGTAGGCGATGACTACCTCAGGGAAGAGTTCGGCTCGCATCCGCTCGACCAGCGCTACCGGGACCACCGCGGCGCCGGTGACCGCCAGACGCAGCGAACTGGTGTCAGCATCGCCCCGACCGGGGTCGTCGAGCAGGCCTGCATAGAGGGTCGGCGGCCCGGGGACGACCGTGATGCGCTCATCGCGGATCAGCTGCAACGAGCGCTTTGCGTCGAACACCTGCTGCGGGACGAGCGTCGCGCCGCGGATCAGGCAGGCGAGCAGGCCCGCCTTGAAACCGAAGGTGTGGAACAGCGGGTTGACGAGCAGGTAGCGGTCGCCGTGGCGAAGTCCGACGCCCTCCGTCCACGCCTCGTAAACGCGAATGTTCTGCCTGTGCGAGGTCATCGCCCCCTTGGGGCGGCCCGTGGTGCCCGAGGTGAAGAACATGTCGGAGGTGTCCTGCTCGGCCACCGCCGCCGCGCGGATGCGAATCTCGGCATCGGTCACGCCGGCCGCACGCGCCAAGAATGTCTCGAGGTCGGGCAGGTCGTTCCCGGTACGCCCGAGCGTGACGATCTCCTCCAGGCCGGGCAGACCCGGGACGGGACCGGTGCCGGTGCCGTCCTCACTCGGTTCTTCCGCCGATGCCTGCCGGAGCATCGCCACGTAGTCGTTGCCGAGAAAGCCGTCATCGGTGAACAGCAGTCGCGCACGGCTCTTGGCGAGGATCCAGTTCGCCTCGTCGCCCTTGTAGCGGGTATTGATCGGGACGAGCACGGCGCCGGCCGACATCGCTCCGAGCGCCACCTGGACGAAGCGCCATCCGTTGGGCGCCCAGATCGAGACGCGGTCGCCATGCTGCACGCCGGAGGCGATGACGGCAGCGGCACAGCGACGTACCTCGGCCGCGAGTTCGCTGAAGGTCCAGCGCACGTCGCCGTCGACGATTGCCTCGAGGTCCGGGAATCGTTCCACGGCTCTGGCCAGCAGTGCGGGGACGGTACGCAGGGGTTCCGTGGGTGCAGCCATGAGTCGTTGTCTACCTCCGTCGGTCAGCGCCAGTCTAGCCGCGTGACCAAGCGCTTGGTAGGGTCGGATTCATGCCCGAAGCCTTCATCGTGGACGCCGTCCGGACGCCCGTGGGAAAGCGTGGCGGATCGCTGGCTGCCGTCCACTCCGCCGACCTCGGCGCCGCGGCCATCTCGGCACTCGTCACTCGCTCGGGAATCGATCCGGGCGCCGTCGAGGACGTGATCTTCGGCTGCGTCGACACGGTCGGGCCGCAGTCGGGAGACATCGCACGCACCTGCTGGCTGGTGGCGGGGCTGCCCGACCACGTTCCCGGAACGACGGTGGACCGTCAGTGCGGGTCGTCACAACAGGCCGTCCACTTCGCCGCGCAGGCGGTGATGAGCGGCACCGCGGACGTGATCGTGGCAGGCGGCGTGCAGAACATGAGCGCCGTGCCGATCTCCTACTCCATGACCGCCGGCCAGGCGCTCGGCTTCAGCGATCCGTTCCGCGGCTCGGTCGGCTGGAAGGCGCGCTACGGCGATCAAGAGGTGAGCCAGTTCCGCTCCGCCGAGATGATTGCCGAGAAGTGGGACCTCAGCCGCGACGCCATGGAACAGTTCGCGGTTACCTCGCATGAGCGGGCGCTGCGCGCTCAGGCCGAAGGACGGTTCGACCGTGAGATCGTGCCCGCGTTCGGGCTCTCCGTCGACGAGCCGCCCCGCAAGCCCGACTGGGACAAGATCCGCTCGCTGCCGACCCTGGTCGAGGGCGGCCGGTTGACGGCCGCCGTGTCGAGTTCGATCGCTGACGCCGCCGCAGCGCTGCTGATCGTCAACGAACAAGGACTGCGCGAGCACGGCCTCACACCGCGAGCGCGCATCCACCACCTCTCCGTCCGTGGCGCTGATCCGGTGTGGATGCTCACCGCGCCCATCCCCGCCACCGAGCACGCGCTGAAGAAGACCGGCATGAGCCTGGAGGACATCGACCTGGTCGAGATCAACGAAGCCTTCGCCTCGGTGGTGCTCGCCTGGGCGGCCGAGTCCGGAGCAGACCTCGAGAAAGTGAACGTCAACGGCGGCGCCATCGCGCTAGGACACCCGCTCGGCGCCACCGGGGCGCGGTTGATGACCACGATGCTGCACGAGCTGGAGCGCAGCGGCGGCCGATACGGGCTGCAGGTGATGTGCGAAGGTGGCGGTCAGGCCAACGTCACCATCATCGAGCGGCTCGGGTGAGCGGTATGGACAACCCCGTGGACTTCTCCGGGAGTGCGGTGATCGTCACCGGTGGCACCCGCGGCATCGGCCGCGTGATCGCGCAACGCTTCCTCGGCGCGGGCGCCGACGTCCTCGTCTGCGGACGCAGCGAACCCGAAGAACTGCCATCGGCAGACGAACGGACGGCCGCGTTCTTCTCCGCGGACATCCGCGACCCCGAGCAGGCGAAGGCGGTGGTGAACGCCGCAGTGGAGGCCTTCGGACGCCTCGACGTCCTGATCAACAACGCGGGAGGCTCCCCCAACGCCGACGCCACCACCGTCTCCCCGCGCTTCGTCGAGCGGATCGTCGCGCTCAACCTGCTCTCCCCGTTCTACGTCTCGCAACCGGCGAACGCCGTGATGCAGCAGCAGGACGGCGGCTGCATCGTGAACATCGGCAGTGTCTCGGCTCACCAGGCTTCGCCGCTGTCGGCGGCGTACTCGGCGGCGAAGGCCGGCCTGGTGCAGCTCACTCGCTCCCTCGCGCTGGAGTGGGCGCCGAAGGTCCGCGTCAACCACATCACGACCGGGCTGATCTTCACCGAGGCGGCCATCGACCACTACGGCCCGGACGGTGGCGCTGCGGTGGCGAGGACGATCCCGATGGGACGCATGGCGGTACCGGGCGATGTCGCGTCAGCGTGCCTGTTTCTCGCGTCACCGCTGGCCGCCTACGTCACGGGGGCCGATCTCGCGGTACATGGCGGCGGCGAGGTGCCGGCCCGGTTCGTCGTCGCGCAGACGGAGTGACCGACGTCGTGGACGCGCTGCGAGACAAGCAGGAGATCCACGAGGTCGTGCTGCGCTACTGCCGGGGCGTGGACCGACTCGACCTGGACCTGGTGCGCGGCTGCTACCACGCTGATGGCATCGACCACCACACCGGTTTCACCGGCACCGTCGATGAGTACGTGACCTGGGTGCGCGGGGCGCTGAACCGCTTCGCCGGAACCATGCACATCCTCGCCAACCACTACGTGGAACTGCACGGTGACCTGGAACTGCACGGTGACCTGGAACTGCATGGTGACCTGGAACTGCATGGTGACGTGGCGCGCAGCGAGGCCTACGGCACGGCGGCGCACTGGGACGAGGCCGGCGAGAATCCGCGGCTCAACTTCACCAGCGGATTTCGATACGTCGACCGGATGGAGCGCCGGGATGGCCGCTGGGCGATCGCCGAGCGGTGGGCCGTGCGCGAATGGACACGCTCGGACGCCGGGCGCTACCTGCCGAAGGAGGGCGAGGGGCCGAGTGCGCGCCGCGATCGCGACGATCCGCTGTACCACGCACTTGATGCCGCCGGCCCCGATCCCCTCGGCTGAGCGAACTCAGCGCAGCAGACCGGCGACGCGTCCGATCTCGGCGCGCAGTGCGGTGTCGCTGCCGAGCAACAACTGGCTCGACTTGGCCCGCTTGAAGTAGAGGTGCGCCTCGTGCTCCCAGGTGAAGCCGATGCCACCGTGTAGCTGGATCATCTCGCCGGTCACGCGTGTGAACGTCCGCGAGGCGACGAGGGCGGCGAGCGGGGCGAGCGCCGCGAGAGACACCTCCGGCCGGGCCTGCTCGGGGTGGGCGTGCTCAGGGAGCGCTGCCGTCCAGACCGCGGCCCTGACGGCCGAGCGTGCCGCCGCGACTTCCACGGCGAGGTCGGCACATCGATGCTTCAGCGCCTGGAACGAGCCGATCGGACGCCCGAACTGCTCGCGGGTCTTCAGGTATCCGACGGTGACGTCGAGACAGTGCTCCGCACCGGCGAGGCACTCGGCGGCGGTGAGCACGCGGTGCAGCGCCAACGCGCGCGCCGACTCCCCCACCCGTACCGCCGGAGCAGCATCAAGGCGCAGGCTCGCCTGCGGCCGTGTCTGGTCCAGCGTCGGCTGCGGCGTCACCGTCACGGCGGAGGCCCGCACAGCGAGCAGGTCCCGCCCCATCGCGATCAGGAAGACGTCCGCGGCAGCGCCGTCCACGACATTGCCAGCCGTCCCGGTCAGCGATCCGTCGGCACCCACCGAGAGGTCGGCATGCCAGGCCGGCGCGCCGACCAGCGACCCGTCCGCCAAACCTGGCAGCAGCTCCTCGGCGAGCGGAGCGACCGACTCAGCCAGCAACAACACCACCAGCGCCGAGGACGCATACGGCGAGGGAAGCAGCACCCGTCCCAGTTCTTCCACGGCGACGGTCACCTCTGCGAAACCCGCGCCGGCACCGCCGACGCTCTCGGGAACGGCAAGTCCAAGCAGGCCGAGATCGTTCGACAGGCTCTTCCACGCCGCCTCATCGATGCCGGTCTGCGAGGCCATCGCGGCCCGCACCCGCTCCGGGGTGGCGTGCTTCCGCGTGAACGAGCGCAGCGCGTCGCGCAGCGCCTCCTGCTCGGGGGTGTCGAAGAACTCCATCAGCGCGCCTCGCGCGGCAGGCCGAGCAACCGCTCGGCGATCACGTTGCGCTGGATCTCGTTCGAGCCGCCGTAGATCGTGTCGGAACGAGTGAAGAGAAACAGCCGCTGGGCATCGGTGAGGTCGTAGTCCGGGCCGGTGAGCGTCGCCTCCGGGCCGCCCACGTCGACTGCGAGCTCGCCGAGATCGCGGTGCCACGATGCCCACATCAGCTTGGCGACATTGGCCTCGGTACCGGGCGCATTGCCGGGCCCGGCACCGAGGCGGGCACCGAGGGTTGCCAGCGCCGTCCAGTGCATGACCTGTAGCCCGATCCATGCCTCCACGAGGCGGGCTGCGAGCTGTGGGTCATCGATGGCGCCGTTCGCGTGTGCTGCCGCGAGCACCGCCTCGAACTCCTGGCGAAAGCCCATCTGCTGGCCGAAGGTCGAGACGCCACGCTCGACGGCGAGGGTCCCCATCGCCACCTGCCAGCCGTCGCCCGGGGCACCGACGATGTCCTGCGCCGCGGCGCGCACGTCGTCGAAGAACACCTCGTTGAACTCCGATGTGCCGGTGAGCTGCACGATCGGACGCACGTCCACGCCCGGCTGGCGCATCGGGACCAGCAGGTAGGACAGGCCGTGGTGTCGCTCGGCAGCGGCATCCGTGCGAGCCAGGACGAAGCACCAGTCGGCGAACTGGGCCAGCGACGTCCATACCTTCTGGCCGTCGACATGCCACTGGCCGTCACGCAGCTCCGCCCGGGTCTTCACCGCCGCGAGGTCGGAGCCCGCGCCCGGCTCCGAGTACCCCTGGCACCACATCTCGGCGCCGGAGAGAATCCCCGGCAGGTAGCGCTGCTTCTGCTCGCTGCTGCCGAACATGATCAGCGTCGGGCCGAGCAGTTGTTCGCCCACGTGACCGGCGCGTCCTGGCGCCCCGGCGCGCGCGTACTCCTCGTAGAAGATGACCTGGTGGCTCCACGGCAGGCCACGGCCGCCGTCCTCCTCGGACCAGCCGAGCCCGATCCAACCCCCCTCGCCGAGGCGCCGCTCCCAGGCGATGCGCTCCTCGACGAACTCGTGCTCGCGGCCCGGGCCGCCTCTGCCGACCAGCGTCGCGAACTCGCCGGTGAGATTCGTGGCGAGCCAGTCGCGGACCTCGGCCCGGAATGCCTCCGCGTCGGGGACCGACACGCTCACGCTCCGTAGACGAGGGCTGGGGCGGGGGCGTTCGCGATCAGCTCATGCACGACAGCGCCGATCTCGGTGGCCCCCCACCGCTCGCCCTTGTCGATCGGCGAGCCGTGTTGCCAGCCGTCGGCGACGCTCACCGCACCGCCCTCGATCTCGAAGACGCGGCCGGTGACATCACAGTCCGCACTGGCCAGCCACACCACGAGCGGCGAGACATTGCCCGGGTGCATCGCGTCGAAGCCGCTCTCGGGAGCCTGCATCCGCTCCCCGAACGCTGCCTCGGTCATCTGCGTGCGCGCCGAGGGGGCGATGGCGTTGATATTGATGCCGTAGCGGGCGAACTCCACCGAACCGGTCTGGGTGAGCACCGCAATGCCGGCCTTCGCCGCGCCGTAGTTGCCCTGCCCGACACTGCCCATCAGACCCGCCCCGGAGCTGGTGTTCACGATCCGCGGGTCCAGCGTCTCACCTGCCTTGCTGCGGTCGCGCCAGTACTCCGCCGCATGCCGCATCGGCGCGAAGTGGCCCTTCAGATCGACTCTGAGGACGAGGTCCCATTCGTCCTCAGTCATGGTGACGAGCATGCGGTCACGGTTGATGCCCGCGTTGTTCACCAGTGCGTGCAGGGCTCCGAATGCTTCGACCGCGGTGGTGACCAGTGAGCGCGCGTACTCCCAGTCGCTGACGTCGCCGGTGGTCGCGATCGCGCTGCCGCCGGTAGCGCGGATCTCGACAGCAACGGCCTCGGCCGCGTCGCCGACGTCGTTGACCACGACCCGCGCGCCGTGCGCCCCGAAGGCGAGCGCGTGCGCACGCCCAAGACCCTGACCGGCGCCGGTGACGATCACGACGCGCCCTTGCACCCCTGCGCTCACTGTTGCTTCCCTTCCGGCTGCTCTTCCGATTCGCGTCGTTGATCGCGCATCGAGCGCGCATCCTGGCCGCCGAGGGAGTCCGCGCCGACCTCGGCGTTGTGGGCGTGCGCCAAGTGGTGCAGCCCGAAGACCGAGTCGATGCCGATCTGCAGCCCCATCGCGTCCTCGGCCTGGTTCACAGCCTTCTTGGTGAGCGCCAGACCCAGCCGCGGCATCTGCGCGATCTTGGTCGCGGTATCGGTGACCTGCCGCGCCAGTTCTTCACGAGGGACGACGCGGTTGACCATGCCGATCTGCAATGCGCGTTCGGCGGTGATGCGCTCACCGAGGAAGAGGAACTCCTTCGCCTGCCGGGGCCCCAGCACCCAGGGATGGGCGAAGTACTCCACGCCGGGAATGCCCATACGCACCACCGGATCTGCGAAGAAGGCGTCGTCGGAGGCGATGATCAGATCGCAGATCCAGGCAAGCATCAGGCCGCCCGCGATGCACGCGCCGTGCACCTGCGCGATCACCGGCTTGGGTAGCTCGCGCCAGCGCCGGCACATGCCGAGGTAGACCTCCTGCTCGCGGGCGAAGCGACTCTCGCCGCCGAGCTTGCCGATGTGGTCCCACCAGAGTCCTGCACGGCGGTCGAAAGACTCGTCGATGTCGCGGCCGGGGGTGCCGATGTCGTGGCCGGCGGAGAAGTGCTTGCCGGCACCGGTGAGCACGACCACCTTCACGTCGTCGTCGGCGGCGGCGCGGTAGAACGCGGAGTCCAGCGCGTAGGTCATCTTCGAGTTCTGCGCGTTGCTGTACTCGGGACGGTTCATCGTCACGCGGGCGATCGGTCCGTCCACCTCGTAGAGCACGACGTCGTCCGCTGTCGTTTCGGGCATCGCTGTCACTGCCTTCCGGTCGTGTCTGTCAGGCCGAGTTCGGCGGCGAGTCGCGCGCGATGCAGGTCGGCGGAGCCCCAGCTGCGCGCCAGCGCCCAGGCCCGCTTCGCGTACAGGTGCAGGTCGTACTCGGTGGTGTAGCCGATCGCGCCGTGGCACTGGATGCAGGTGCGCGCGGCGAGCGTGGCGGCATCCGTTGCGAGCACCTTCGCCAGCGACGTCGCCCGTGCAGCCTCTGGGGCATCGGTCGCTTGCGCCCAACCCGCGGCGAGGACGGCCGGGCGGGCGAACTCCACTGCGAGCAGGACGTCCGCGAGGTGGTGCTTGACGGCCTGGAAGCTGCCGACCGGCACGCCGAACTGCTCGCGCTTGGTGACGTAGCCGACGGTGAGCCCGAGCATCTGGTCGGCGAGGCCGACAAGCAGCGCCGAGACGCCGAGCACGCCGCGTTGCCACGCGCGGGAGGCGGCGGGGCCGTCCGGCGCCAGCTCCACTCCCCCGGTCGGGCGCTCACGCAGGCGCAGCAGGCCGCGCGAGGCGTCGACGGTCCTCACCGGATCGGCGGCGAGTTCGCCCCGCTCGTGCAGGCGCAGCGCGCCGTCGGCATCGGCGAGCAGGACGAAGTCGGCGACCGCGCCGAAGGGGACGAGGGGACCGCCGGTGAGTTGTGCGGCGACCAGCGCGCGGCCGGCGAGGACGTCGGCAAGGAGGGGGTGCGCCGCTGCCTCCAGCAGCGGCGCGGTTACGGCGACCGTCTCCACCACCGGCACCGGCAGGGCCGAGATCCCGACGCGTTCGAGCGCGGGCACCAGTGCGCTCTCGTCCAGACCGATGCCGCCGGCGGCCTCACCGACGAGCGCGCCGGCGAGGCCGGTGGCGGCCAGCTCACCCCACGCGGCGCGCACGGTGGCCCAGTCACCACCCCAGCCGGCACGGATGGTTGCCGGGGTGCCGCGCACCGCGAGGACGGCATCGACCGCCGACCGCAGCGCGGCGGCGTCCTCGGCGACAGCGAATCGCATGCCCGTCACCTTCGGGGCAGTCCGAGCAGACGCTCGGCCACGATGTTGCGCTGGATCTCGTTGGTGCCCGCGTAGATCGGGCCGGCGAGTGAGAAGAGGAAGCTGCGGCTCCACGTGCCGTCCAGTTCCGCCTCGTCGCCGAGCAGGTCGGCCGCGGTGGTCTGTAGCGCCAGGTCGAGTTCGGACCAGTACAGCTTGTTGAGGCTCGAGCGGGCCCCTACCTGCTTGCCCTCGACGATGTCGGTCACCTGCTGCAGCGTGAAGAGAAGGTATGCCTGCGCCTCGATCCACGACTGGACGACTCGCTCCGGTCGCACCACGCCCGGGCGAGCTCGGGCGAGTTCGATGAGCCGGTCGGCAGCATGCAGGAATCGGCCGGGCGAGCGCAGCGTGAGGCCGCGCTCCGAGCCGGTGGTCGCCATCGCCACGTTCCAGCCTTTGTGTACCTCGCCGAGCACGTCGGTGTCCGGCACGAAGACGTCGTCGAGGAAGACCTCGGCGAATCCCTCGTCGCCATCGAGGCGGTCGAAGCCGCGCACCGTCACGCCGGGTGAGGCGAGATCCACCAAGAAATAGGTGAGGCCGCGATGCCGCTCGGCGGACGGGTCGCTGCGGAACAGGCCGAACAGGTGCGTGCAGAAGGCACCCCGCGTCGTCCATGTCTTCTGCCCTGACAGCCGCCAGCCGCCAGCGGCGGCGTCGCGCACTGCCCTGCTGCTGATACCGGCGAGGTCGGAGCCTGCGCCGGGTTCGGACCACCCCTGCGCCCAGAGGTCCTCGGCGGCGGCCATCCTCGGCAGGATGCGGCCTTGCTGCTCGGGGGTGCCGAAGTCGAAGATGCTCGGCGCGAGCAGGAAGATCCCGTTCTGGGTCACCCGCTGTGGCGCGCCGGCGCGGTAGTACTCCTCCTCGAAGATCAGCCACTCCCACAGCGTCGCGTCGCGGCCGCCGTACTTCGCCGGCCATGACACGGCCGACCAGCGCGCGGAGTACAGCTCCTTCTCCCACTCGACATGCAGCGCGAACCCCTCGCGGGTATCGCCGGAGGGCAGCGGCCCGGCAGGGACGTTCGCCTGCAGCCAGGCCCGCGCCTCGTCGCGGAAGGCGAGCTCGGTGGGCGACCAGGTGAGGTCCACTCCTCAGCCCTTCTGGCCGAAGTCCGCCCGGATCTCGTCCGAGACGCCAGACAGGTTCAGCTCGAAGGTGTAGCTCTGCTCGTAGCGGTAGCTGCGCTTCACGTCCACCGGGTCGATGCCGTTGAACGCCTCCTTCGCCATCCGGATCACGGCCGGGTTCTTTGCGGCGATCTCGGCGGCCACCTCCAACGCCCTGGCGCGGAGCTGCTCGCGGGGCACCACCGCGAGCACGGAACCGAAGGCGTGCAGCTCCGCGGCGGTGGCCGTCGTGGAGGTGTACATCATGGCGCGGGCCTTGTGCTGCGGGACGAGGCGCGAGAGGTGCGTGGCCGCGCCGAGGGCGCCACGGTCGACCTCTGGTAGGCCGAAGGTGGCGTCGTCGCTGGCGATGATCACGTCGGAGTTGCCGGCCAGTCCGATGCCGCCGCCGAGGCAGAAGCCCTGCACCGCGGTCACCACCGGAACCTCGCACTCGTACACGGCGGCGAAGGCAGCGAAGCAGCCGCGGTTCGCGGCGATGAGCGCCGCGAAGTTGCCCTGGGCGTGGTCGGCCTGGAATTCCTTGATGTCGACGCCCGCGTTGAAGCCGCGCCCCTCGGCCCGCAGCACGAGGACGTGCACGTCGGGCCGGGCGCCGAACGAGCGGACGGTGTCGGCGAGCTGGAACCAGCCGGCCGAGGGCAGCGCGTTCACCGGCGGATGGTCGATGACGACCTCGGCGATGTGCTCGGTGACGGAGGTCGTGATCACGTCTCGCTCCGCACGAAAGTGGCCCATGCTTGCACGGCGATCGCCCCGTTCTGGGTGGTGCAGGTGAGCTCGACGTCGACTCGCGGCTCGCCGTCCGCGTCGTACTCGGTGAGGACGGCGCCCGCGCAGGTGAGGGTGTCGCCGGGCCAGACACGGTCGCGGAAACGGATGCGGAAACGGCGCACCGCCTCCGCGCCGAGCCAATCCGTGGCATAGGTCGCGAGCAGGCCGGCGTTGAGCATGCCGACGGCCAGCGGCGCGTCATAGCCGGCGGCCCGCGCGAAGACCTCATCGTGATGCAGCGGGTTCATGTCGCCGGAGGCGCCCTGGTAGCGGACGAAGTCGGTGCGGGTGAGCGGGCCGATGACCAGCGGGGCCGGAGGGGATGCAACGGTCACGGCGCCGCCTCCCCCGCCGGCGCCGGCGCCTCGACGCCGGTGAGTCTCGCCTCCGCGACGAGGCGACCGGTCTCGTCGCGAAACTCCGTGATCATGACGGCGAAGGTGAGGACGCCGTCGCGTCCGGCCTTCTCGTAGATCTCCCCGATCCGCGACTGCGCGGTGAGCTGCGTGCCGGCCCGCGGCGGTTCGCCGTAGAAGACGTACTCCTGCTCCGCGTGCATGCCGCGCACCTGGTCCAGTTCGACGAGGTGCCACGGGTTGGCGTCCTTGCCGGCCCACTTCTCCCAGAACATCTGCGTGGTGAGGAACGTCGGCGGGACGACCGGGCGCTCCTCGTCCCAGTAGGACGGGTTACGCGACCTGGTGGCGTCGGCGAACTCGCGGATCTTGCCGCGCTCCACGTCGAGGACGAAGGGCGTACCGGTCTCGCCCTCTGCTGCTGGGTTGGCCATCAGTCCTGCCTCACGGGTGCTGACTGCTGACCGAGACGACTTCGCCGGTCAGGTAGGAGGAGTAGTCGCTGGCGAGGAAGACGATCACGTCGGCGACCTCCCACGGCTCGGCGGCACGGCCGAATGCCTCCTGCGAGGAGAGCCGCGAGAGCAGTTCGTCGTTAGAGACCTTCGCCAGGAACGGATGCATCGCGATGCTCGGGCTCACCGCATTGACCCGCACTCCGGACGGAGCGGCCTCGATAGCGGTGCAGCGGGTCAGGGCCATCACGCCGGCCTTGGCGGCGGCGTAGTGCGCCTGCCCGGCCTGCGCGCGCCAGCCGACCACTGAGGCGTTGTTGACGATCACGCCGGTGCCTCGCGGGATCATGTGCCGCAGCGCTGCGCGCATGCAGCGGAACGTGCCGTTGAGTGTCACGTCGAGCACCACGTTCCACTGGTCGTCGGTCATCTCCACCAGCGGGGTGTCGCCACCCAGGCCGGCGTTGTTCACCGCCACGTCCACGTGCCCGTACTCGCGGATCACCGTGTCGAAGAGGTTCTGCACCTGTTCCTCGGAAGTGACGTCGCACGGCACCGCCAGTGGTCGCTCGCCGGCTATCTCGGCGAGGGCGTCGGCGGCCTCGCCGAGACGGCGTTCATGCCGGTCACTGATGGCGACCCGGGCGCCTTCCTCTGCGCAGCGCTTCGCCGTGGCGAAGCCGATGCCGGTTCCGGCGGCGGCGGTCACCAGCACGGTGCGACCGGTGAGCAGCCCGTGGCTGTCATGCGGTCGTGGCGCGGGGCCGGTCGGAGCCAGGTTCGTGGTCGGGGCCAGGTCAGGCAAGGCTTCGCATCTCCTTGTCGAGTTCGGCGACGCTCCACCGCGCGCCCTTGTCGATCGTGCGCCCGTAGTGCCATGGCAGCATCTCGCGGATCTCGCCGCCCTTCGCGTAGAAGGTGCGGCCGGTGAAGGGGCAGCCCCGGGAGAGCAGCCACGCCACCAGAGGCGAGATGTTTCCCGGGTGGTAGGCGTCGAAGGCGTCCGGATCGGCCGGTGCGGCGATCAGCTCCTTGAAGGCCGGGACGTCGGCCGTCATGCGAGTACGGGCCACCGGGACGAGGCAGTTGACGCGGATGTCGTAGCGCGACAACTCCTCGGCGAGGATCGAGGACATCGCGGCGATGCCTGCCTTCGCGGCGCCGTAGTTGGACTGCCCCGGCGCGCCGACGAGGCCGGAGGTCGAGGAGACCGTGACGATCGAGGCGGGCGCGCCGCGCCCCGCCTTGTGTTCGTCGCGCCAGTGGGCGGCGAACACACGCGCGACCGTGAACGTGGCGCGCAGCTGGCCGGCGATCACCTCGTCCCATTCCTCGTCGCTGAGGTTGACGAACATGCGGTCGCGCAGGATTCCGGCGTTGGCCATCAGCCCGTCGACCGGGCCGAAGGCATCCAGTGCCAGTGCCAGCACCTCGCGGGCTCCCGCGGTGGTGCGGACGTCCGCGGTGCTCGCAACGGCGCTACCCCCGGCAGCGGCGATCTCCTCGACCACGCCGGCGGCGCGGGAGGGGTCGTTGCCGGCGCCATCCGGCGCACAGCCGACGTCGTTGACGACGACGCGAGCGCCCTCCGCCGCCAGCAGCAGCGCGTGCTCGCGGCCGAGGCCGCCACCGCCGCCGGTGACGACGACCACCTGACCGTCCAGTGCCCCCATCAGCGTCCTCTCGGTCCGATCGTGATCATGCTCAACTCTCTCGTCTGCAACCTATCAAGCGCTTGGTTCGGAGAGAA
>DASXYU010000009.1:0-18456 GCA_036502295.1 Jatrophihabitans sp.
CAGCAGCCATCACGCCTCCTCGTTCACCGACAGGGGCACGATCTAGGGATAGACCTCAAAGGCCTGGCTGGAAGAGTGCTCACCCACCGGCGGACTTGGACACCACTCTGACGCAGGATCAGCGCGATGCACCCCCATTAGAGCTGGGAGGCGGCGTCCTGGTCGAGAAACCAGATCGTCCTGTCGGTGCCTCGGGCGCCGGCACTCGGAACTTTGCGCGGATCCGCACCGCCCAGGGCCAGCATCGCCGCCTCGGCCTTGCCCGCGCCACTCGCCACTACCCAGATCTGCCGCGCCGTGTTGAGCCCGCCGAAGCTGAGCGAGATGCGCAGCGGAGGCGGCTTGGGGGAGTCGCGCACCGCGATCACCAGCGGTCTCGCCTGCCCCGAGCCTGTCGAAGGGTCCACCGCCGAAGGATGATCGGGGAACAGCGAGCAGCAGTGACCGTCCGGCCCGATGCCGAGCAGGACGACGTCGAAGGACGGCACCCCGCCCGTGTCATCCGGGCGCCTCGCCGCAGCGAGCGTCGCCGCGTAGCCGGCAGCCGCGGCGTCGAGATCGTCGCCGAACTCGCCGTCGGAGGATGGCATGGGGTACCACGCCGCCGCCGAGAACGGTTCGAGGTCGAAGAGGATGGTCCGAGCCGGTAGCGCGTTGCGGTCCGCCGTCCCCTCCGGAACGAATCGTTCGTCACCGAAGAAGACGTCGACGGATGCCCAGTCCAGCTCTCGTGCTCCGGAGGACGCCGCAATCGCAGTCCACACCGACTCCATGACCGACCCTGCAGTGAGAGCCAGCGCGGCACGGCCATGCTCCTCGATCGCATTGCGCAACGTGGGGACGAGCTGTGCCACCACGTCTGCCACCAACGCGTCGGCAGTGGGGGCGACGACCACCTGCGGTGTCATGTCCGGTGCGTCCTACGCCTCGGCCGCGGCGGCGAGCGCCGGGTCCATCCAGATGTGCGTACGCACCGCCGGCTTCGTGTTGAGATCCTTCTCACCGGTGACCGCTCCGAGCGCCAACGCGTAGACCCGGTCGGCATCGAGGCGCCGCAGCTCCTCGGCGAGGATGTCGCCGTTAGTGCGGTTCGGGAAGGGCTGGATCGAGTCGGGCTGGCCGGGGCGGCTCATGACCAGGCGGTGGCTCTCATTGCGCAGCACCACGCTGCGCCCGTCGCCCCAGTCGACCTCCACGGAGGAGATGTACTTGCCAGGCGCGGGCTCGACGGGAACGTAGAGGTCGAGTGCGCCCGAGAGCCAGCCGGCGAGGAGCAATGCCGAAGGATCGAGCGGGTTTCCCTTCACGGTGACCCGTGTCGCCGGAATCCCGACGGTGTCGAAGGCCGAGGCGAGTGCCGCGCGCCACGCGGTAATGACTGTCCAGGTGAGATCGGTGTCGCCCGGGGCGAAGTCCGCCGCCCGCTGGCGTAGCGCGGCGACAGGGTCGGGGTCACGGATCACGTTGGTGATCCGGCGGTCGGCGAAGACACCCAGCGGGTCGTGGGCGATGAGCTTCGGCGTCTGGCTGTACCACCACGCCACCACGGGAGCGTCGGGGGCGAGCAACGGCAGCGTCACCGACTCGGCGTGCAGAGCCAGTCGCCCGTACATGCGCAGCACGACCGCCTCGACCGGGCCGTAACGGCCACTGATGGTCACCTCGGCGTCCAGCCGCGGCGCGGGGGCGTCGATCCCACCCCGGATGACGACGAGGACGCGCATCGGGTGCCTGGCACCGGCGATGCTCACCGCCTGCTCGACCTCGGGGATGTCCTTCTCCTCGGCGATGACGACAAGGGTCAGCGCGAGGCCCGAGGTCACGCCGCCACCGGTACGCCGCTCAGCTGCCAGGGCCTTCACGACCTCGGTGCCGGTGGTGTCCCACAGTGTCGTCATGGTGCCCTCCATGACATGTGCGACTGCGTCCTCATGGCCGCCTCCAGCTTCTTCCGTCTTGGTAGAGCAACTCCTCGGCGAGCTTGGGACCCCACTCACCGGCGCGGTACAGCTGCGGCGGGTGCGTGGCCCAGAACTCCTCAAGCGGGTCGATCACCTTCCAGGACGCTTCGACCTCCGCATTCCGCGGGAAGAGGGTGGAGTCGCCCAGCAACACGTCGAGGATGAGGCGCTCATATGCCTCGGGGGAGGATTCGGTGAAGGCCTCGCCGTAGAGGAAGTCCATCGCGACATCGCGGACCTCCATCATCGAGCCAGGAACCTTCGAGCCGAACTTCAACGTGACGCCCTCGTCCGGCTGCACCCGGATCACCAGCTGGTTGTGCCCGAGTTCTTCGGTGTCGGTATGGCTGAAGGGTAGATGCGGGGCCTTCTTGAAGAGGATGGCGATCTCGGTGACCCGCCGCGGCAACCGCTTGCCGGTGCGCATGTAGAACGGCACCCCCGCCCACCGGCGCGTGTCGATGCCGAGCTTCACCGCCGTATAGGTTTCGGTGCAGGATCCCGAAGGGATGCCCTGCTCGGCGAGATAGGCGGGAACGCGTTCGCCCGCCTGCCAGCCCTGGTCGTACTGGCCGCGGACCGCATATTGCTCGAGATCGCGCGGCACCGTGATCGCGCGCAACACCTTCAGCTTCTCCGTCTGGATCGCGTCCGGGGTGAACTCGACTGGCTCTTCCATCGCGGTGAGCGCGAGCAGTTGCAACAGGTGGTTCTGCAGCACGTCCCGGGCCGCGCCGGTGGCGTCATAGAAGGCCGCACGGCCACCGATACCGACGTCCTCGGCCATCGTGATCTGCACCGAGTCGACGTAGTTCGCGTTCCAGACGGGTTCGAAGAGCTGATTGGCGAAACGCAACGCCATCAGGTTCTGCACCGTCTCCTTGCCCAAGTAGTGATCGATACGGAAGACATCGTCCGCCCCGAAGACCGAGTCGACGAGGGTGTTCAGCTGCAGTGCGCTGGCGAGGTCGTGACCGAAGGGCTTCTCGACCACCACGCGGCGCCACCCACCGGCCTTCGTCTCGTCGGCGAGCCCGGTGCGCCTGATCTGTTGCAGGACGGCGGGGAAGAGCACCGGTGGGATGGAGAGGTAGAAGGCCGCGTTGCCCTTGAGGTGGTTGCTCTGGCCGAGCTTCTCGAGGGTGTCGGCCAGCCGGTCGAAGGCGGCGTCATCGTCGAACGAGCCGGGCAGGAACTGGATCGACGCCGCGAGGCGCGACCACACCTCCTCATCCCACGGGGTACGGGCGTGTTCGCGAGCGGCGTGCTTGGCGAGCGTCTCGAAATCGCCATCAGCGAAGTCCTGCCGGGCGAATCCGACCAGGACGAAGTCCGGTGGCAGCAGTCCGCGGTTGGCGAGGTCGTACACCGCAGGGAGCAGCTTCTTGCGGGACAGGTCGCCGGTGACTCCGAAGACGACCAGGGCGCAGGGCTCCGGGATGCGCGGCAGTCGGCGGTCGTGCGGCTGGCGCAGCGGGTTGTGGACCAGCCCCGGCGGCGTCCCCGCCGGCGCCTCGAGGTGCTCAGCTGCCGGGGTGAAGGGGTCTTCCTCCACCCCGAATTCAGCCTCCTGCGTCACGGGCGTCTCGCTCTCTGGAGTCGCGATCGGTGAGGGGTGTTCGTTGATCGCTCAGACGCTCGCGGCATCGAGCTGCCCCTGCACGGAGTCCGCGAGCTGCGCGTAGGAGTCCTCGAACTTCTGTACCCCCTCGACCTCCAGCAGCTCGATGACATCGTCGTAGCCGATGCCGAGGGCGGCGAGGTCGGAGATGACCGTGCGAGACGCCTCATACGTACCGCTCACCTGGTCGCCCTTCACCACGCCATGATCGGCGACCGCGTTGAGAGTCGCCTCGGGCATGGTGTTGACGGTGTCCGGTGCAGCGAGGTCGATGACGTACATCGTGTCGTCGTAGGCCGGATCCTTCACGCCGGTCGAAGCCCAGAGGGGACGCTGCGTGTGCGCACCGGCGGCCGCCAGCGCCTTCCAACGGTCGGTGTCGAGCGACTTCTCGAACACCTCGTAGGCGAGGCGGGCATTGGCGATGCCTGCCTTGCCGCGAAGTGCCAGTGCCTCATCGGTACCGATCTTGTCGAGGCGCTTGTCGATCTCGGTGTCGACGCGGCTCACGAAGAACGACGCGACCGAGCGGATCGTGGCGAGGTCGATTCCGGCGGCCTGCGCCTTCTCCAGACCGGCGAGGTAGGCCTCGATGACGGCACTGTAGCGGTCGAGGCCGAAGATGAGGGTGACGTTCACGCTGATTCCCGCGCCGATCGCCTCCGTGATGGAGGGCAGTCCGGCCTTCGTCGCCGGAATCTTGATCATCACGTTGGGGCGGTCGACCAGCCACCACAGCCCCCTCGCCTCGGCGCTGGTCCGCGCGGTCTCATGCGCCAGGCGCGGGTCGACCTCGATCGAGACGCGCCCGTCCTTGCCGTTGGTGGCGTCATAGACCGGACGGAGCACATCGCAGGCCCAGCGGATGTCGTAGGCCATCAGGTAGCGGATCGCGCCATCGAGGGCGACGCCGCGGATCTTCAGCTCGCGCACCTGCTCGTCGTACGCGGCGCCCTTCTCGAGCGCCTTCTGGAAGATCGTCGGGTTGCTCGTCACGCCGACGACGTTCTTGGTGGAGACGAGCTCGGCGAGATCGCCTGAGACCAGTCGCTCACGGCTGATGTCGTCCAACCAGATCGAGACGTCCTGGGCCGAGAGGTCGGCAAGTGGGTTGCTCATGTTGTCTCCTTGTATTCCGATCGTCTCAGTTTCCGGTGGTCGTGCTCTTGATCGCGCCGGCTCGGCTGAGGACGGCGTGCGCCGCGGCGACCACGTTGTCGATCGTGAAGCCGAACTGCTCGAAGAGGACGCTAGCGTCGGCGCTCGCGCCGAAGTGCTCGATGCTGACGATCTCGCCGAAGTCGCCGACGAATTCGCGCCATCCCTGGGCGATCCCGGCCTCGACGCTGACTCGCGCCTTCACGTCGGGCGGAAGTACCTGCTGGCGGTAGGCCGGCGGCTGTGCGTTGAACCACTCGATGCAGGGCATCGAGACGACACGGGTCGCTCTGCCCTCTTGCTCGAGGCGTTGCCGCGCGCCGAGTGCGAGCTCGACCTCGGAGCCAGTCGCGATGATGATCACCTCGGGCAGGCCGCTGGAGGCGTCCTCGAGGATGTAGCCGCCCTTGTCCGCGTTCGCAGCCTTGGCAGGGTCGAGCACCCTCAGGTTCTGCCGCGAGAGCGCCATGGCGACCGGGCGATCGGTGATCTCCAGGGTGGCCTTCCATATTGCTACCGTCTCGTTCGCGTCGGCCGGGCGCACGACATCCAGGCCGGGAATCGCCCGTAGCGCCGCGAGATGCTCGATCGGCTGGTGCGTGGGGCCGTCGCCGCCGAGGCCGATCGAATCGTGCGTCCAGACATAGATGGTCGGCAGCTTCATCAGCGCGGCCAGACGCACCGGAGGACGCATGTAGTCGCTGAAGACCAGGAACGTGCCGCCGTAGACGCGGGTACCGCCGTGCAGCGTGATGCCGTTCATGATCGAACCCATCGCGTGCTCACGGATGCCGAAGTGCAGCGTGCGGCCGTACGGCCCACCGGCCCAGATCTTGGTCTGGTGTTCGGCCGGGACGAAGCTCGGCTCGCCTTCCATGGTCGTGAGGTTCGACTCGGCGAGGTCGGCCGAACCACCCCAGAGTTCGGGCAGTACCGGCGCCAGCGCGCTGAGCACCTTACCGGAGGCGGCACGCGTCGCGACGGCGTTCGCCTTGCCGTCCTTCTCGGTGGAAAACGTCGGCAGCGTCTCGTCCCAGCCGACCGGCAAGGCGCGAACGCTGATGCGCTCGAGCAGCGCGGCGCGCTCCGGGTTGGCCTGCTTCCACGCCTCGAAGCCGACGTTCCATGCCGCGTGCGCCGCCTGGCCGCGAAGGACGACCTCGCGGGCATGGGCAAGCACCTCGGGTGCGACGTTGAAGCGGACACTCGGGTCGAAGCCGAGAATCTCCTTGGTCTTGGCGATCTCGTCCTCGCCGAGCGCGGCGCCGTGCGCCTTGCCGGTGTTCTGCAGTGTCGGCGCGGGCCAGCCGATGATGGTGCGCACGGCGATGATCGACGGGCGGTGCGTCTCGGCCTTCGCTGCCTCGATCGCGGCGTCGAGTGCGACCACGTCCTCGCCGGAGTCCACGCGCTGCACGTGCCAGCCGTAGGCGGCGTACCGGCCCAGGACGTCCTCGCTGAAGGCGACTGCGGTGTCGTCCTCGATCGAGATGTGGTTGTCGTCGTAGAGGACGACGAGGTTGCCGAGCTGCTGGTGTCCGGCGAGCGAGGAGGCCTCGCTCGAGACTCCCTCCTCCAGACAGCCATCGCCGACGATGACGTAGATGAAGTGGTCGAAGGGCGAGCCGCCCGGGGCAGTGTCCGGATCGAGGAGGCCACGCTCGCGGCGCGCCGCCATCGCCATGCCTACCGCGTTCGAGATGCCCTGGCCGAGCGGACCGGTGGTGACCTCGATGCCGTTGGTGTGGCCGTATTCGGGGTGGCCCGGGGTGAGGGAGCCCCACGTGCGCAGCGCCTCGATGTCGCCGAGTTCCAGGCCGTAGCCGGAGAGGTACAGCTGGCAGTACTGCGTCAGCGAGGAGTGCCCGTTGCTGAGGACGAAGCGATCACGCCCCACCCAGCTCGAGTCGCTCGGGTCGTGGCGCATCACGCGCTGGTAGAGCAGGTACGCCAGGGGGGCCAGCGCCATCGCCGTGCCGGGGTGCCCGCTGCCGGACTTCTGAACCGCGTCCGCCGCGAGAAGCCGGGCGGTGTCGACGGCGCGGGTGTCGAGCTCGGTCCACCAGTCCGGGTGAGCGATGACGACATCGGGGGCAGTGCCGCCGGGCTGAGAGCTGGAAGCGTTACCGGACACGAGGTGGGTCCCTTCGCAATGAGCAGCGAGTTATGCCCTCCAAGCGTAGCGAGCCCCGGATCCCAGCGCAGCGATCCCTCCGGTATGGCGCAGCGGGTGGCGGCTAGGCTAGGCGCGTGACAATCGGACTCAGGGCTCCTCTGCGTGTGGGCCGATGCGACGTCCGGTGATTTCCGCGTGACGCAGACGCTGAGCGAGCCGGTCCCGGGGCGGGCCTCTGCCGCCCGGGATGAGCAATCCCTCGTGCGTGCGTCGCTCCCGCACTCCGGCCCGACCCGGGTCGCACACCGTTCGCGCATCTCCGCCTACGT
Organism: Jatrophihabitans sp.; assembly: GCA_036502295.1. Classification (GTDB taxonomy): domain Bacteria; phylum Actinomycetota; class Actinomycetes; order Mycobacteriales; family Jatrophihabitantaceae; genus DASXYU01. Next base: position 7,186 of record DASXYU010000009.1, read on the forward strand.
CGCGTTGACGAAGCCGCGAATCATCGAACTGCTCCTCGTCACCACGCTGCCGGCGATGGTGCTCGCGGCGAAGGGCCTGCCCGACTGGCTCACCGTCGTCGCCACGATGCTCGGCGGCACCCTCGCCGCGGGTAGCGCCAACGCATTGAACTGCTACCTCGACCGCGATATCGACGCAGAGATGCGCCGCACCCGCACCCGGCCGCTGGCCCGCCACGAGGTGTCGCCGGTGGGCGCGCTGGTCTTCGGGGTCGTCCTCGGCATCATCTCCGTCGTCGCCATCGGTATTGCCACCAACTGGCTCGCCGGATTGCTCACGCTGGCCGCGATCGCCTTCTACGTCCTCATCTACACGATGCTGCTCAAGCGGCGCACGTCCCAGAACATCGTCTGGGGTGGCGCAGCCGGATGCATGCCCGTCCTCATCGGGTGGGCCGCGGTCACCGACACGCTCGCCTGGGCGCCGGTCGTCCTCTTCGCCGTCGTCTTCTTCTGGACACCGCCGCACACGTGGGCGCTGGCAACTCGCTACCGCGAGGACTACGCCAACGCCGGCGTGCCGATGCTGCCCGTGGTCGCCACGCCCCGGCGCGTCGCCCGCGACATCGTCATCTACACCTGGCTCACCGTGGCCGCGTCGTTGCTGCTCTGGCCGCTCGCTACCGACTGGCTCTACGGCATCCTCGCCGGGGCGGCCGGCGCAGCACTGCTGATCGGTGCGCATCGCCTGTATGTCTTGACGCTGCGGGACTCCCGCGACGCGACGGCGAAGGCCAGGCCGATGGAGTTCTTCCATCTCTCTAACAGCTATCTCGCCTTCGTCTTCGTCGCGGTGGCCATCGACACGTTCGTCCGGTGACGCGCCTGACCCTGGCGACCTGCTCCGAGCTGCCTGATGGTGACGAGGACGCCGCGCTTCTCGTCGAGGCGCTCGCCGCAGCCGGTGTACGGGCGCGCTGGCGGGTCTGGAACGACCCGGATGCTCGTTGGGACGACGCGCCGGTGCTGATCCGATCGACGTGGGACTACACCCGTGACCGTGCAGGCTTCCTCGCGTGGGCGCGGGGCGTGCCGACGCTGATCAACTCCGCGAAGGTCGTGGAGTGGAACAGCGACAAGGTCTACCTCACCGAACTCACCATCGCCGGGTTGCCGACGGTGCCCACGCGGGTCTTCCCGCCCGGGACGCGCACCGAGTTCCCTACTGCGGCTGAGTTCGTCGTGAAGCCGTCGGTCGGAGCGGGGTCGCGTGGTGCAGGGCGCTTCGCCGCCGACGAACTGGAGAAAGCCGCCGAGCACGCCGCGGCGCTGCAGCAGGGCGGCTGGACCGTCCTCGTGCAGCCTTACCTCGATGCGGTCGACACCGCGGGGGAGACGGCACTGCTCTACTTCGGTGGTCGGTTCAGCCACGCGATCGAGAAGGGCGCCATGCTGCCGGTTGGCATGGTGCATCCCACGCTCAGCCCGGCGAAGGGCGCCATCAACTCCGCCGGGGAGGTCGAGGGGCTCTTCGTCGCCGAACGCATTGCCGCCCGCACACCGAGTGCGGGTGAGCTCGCGGTGGGTGAGGCCGCGATCGACTTCGTGAGGACGGCCTTCGGCGCGGACCTGCTCTACGCCCGGGTCGATCTGCTGCCGACCTCGGACGGTCCCGTCATCGGCGAACTCGAACTCGTCGAGCCCTCGCTCTTCCTGAGCTCTGCCCCCGAGGCCGCGGCCACCGTCGCCCACGCCGTCTCCGCCCGCCTTGAGTAGGCCGGAGGCCGTGTCGAAACCCCGCTAGGGTCAACTCATGGCGACAGGACGGCACGCCGCGCCCGACCTCGGCGCCTCTCAGACGGCGGTTGTGCTGCCCACTCCCGCACCCGGCAAGGCCGCCGCGCTGCTGCGGATGAAGCTTGTCGCCACGAGTCTGCTGGTTCTCGCCGCTGCGGGTTACGTCCTCTGCGAGACGTTGACGGACGGCAACGGGGTCTGGGGGTATCTCACAGCGGCCGCAGAGGCCTCGATGGTCGGCGGTATCGCGGACTGGTTCGCCGTGACCGCACTGTTTCGTCGGCCGCTGCGCCTGCCGATCCCACACACCGCGATCATTCCGCGCAAGAAGGACCAGATCGGCGAGGCGCTCGCCGACTTCGTCGGCCAGTATTTCCTCACACCCGAGATCATCCAAGAGCGCGTCGCGTCAGCCGCGATCCCGCAACGCATCGGCACCTGGCTATGCCACCCCGACAACGCGAGGCAGATTGCCGATGAACTCAGTCGCGCCGTCGGTGGGCTTGCCGCCGTCCTGCACGACGACGAGCTGCGCAACACGGTCGCCTCCATCGCGGACAAGCGCCTGCGCGACATCGACGCTGCCCCGCTGCTGGCGCAGGTGATCGATGGGCTCTGTGACTCCGGCCAGCACCAGGCGATGCTCACGACCGCGCTACGTGGCACGAAACGGTTCCTCGACAACAACAAGGAGACATTCCGCGACCGCCTCGGTGACGAGTCGCCGGGCTGGGTACCGGACTGGGTGGACGACCGCATCTTCGCCAAGGGATTCGACGCGGTGCAGGCGCTACTCGCCGACGTCATCGATACCGACGGTGGCGGCAGCGAGGAGCACGAACTGCGCCGTACCTATGACGCGCAGCTGCGCGCGTTCGCCGAGCGGCTCCGTACCGATCCGGAGCAAGCCGGCCGGGTTGAGGAGGCGAAGCTTCAGCTCCTCGAGCACCCCAAGGTCCGCGAGTGGCTGGGCACGCTCTGGGCGAGGATCAAGGACTTCATCCTCAACGGTGCGGCTGATCCCGAGTCACATCTGCGCCGCGCGCTGGAGTCGCTGACGATCCGGGCCGGCGAGGTGCTGCGCGACGATCCGCGGATCGGCTCGAAGGTGGACGAGGCGCTGCAGCGCCTCACCGGACACGTCGTCACGAACTACTCCGACGATCTCGCTGCGGTGATTTCGACGACGGTCGCGCGCTGGGACACCGCGGAGACGAGCCGACGTCTGGAACTACAGATAGGGCGCGACCTGCAATTCATCCGGATCAACGGCACGGTCGTCGGTGCCCTCGCCGGCCTCGCGATCTACGCCCTCACGCAGGTGTTCTAGGCGAGATTCTTTTTCAGCTGGACGATGGTGATGCCGGACTCCATGTCTTCGTGCTTGACGTCGACGTAGCCGAGCTTCGAATAGAAGTGGTGGCTGGTGGCCGCGTCGGCGCCGGTGAAGATCTGCAGTTCGCGAATGTGCTCGGGCACGTGGCGCTCGATCTCTGTAAGCAGGAAGGTCGCGATGCCCTGGCCTTGCTTCTCCGGGTGCACACAGAGGCGCCCGACCGTAGCGGTCTCGGTCTCCGTGTCAAGGAAGCCGCGAACCGCCGCCACGAGTGCGTCTTGCTCGTCACGCAGGCCGTAGCAGAGCATGTCGGGGTCGTTCAGCTCGGCGGCGACCGTCTCCAGGCTCTGGTTGAGAGTCGGCAGGTGGGTGTCTTTCCGGCTCTCTTCGATGGCGTACGCGGCGGTCTGCAGGGCATGCAGATCCGCGGCGTCATCGGTCCCCAAGGTCACAAGGTTGGCCATCGTCTCTCCCGCAAGCGATCGAACGCAGACATGGATCAGGTAGTACCCACCTGCTGCAATCGGACGAATCCGGGTGATCCTTAGCTGGTTCGCGCCTTCTTTTCCACGGACCCGAGGACGTTGAGTGCCGCGAGCCACACTGTGCAGGCCCCGAACATGTGCAGCGCAACGAGCGCCGGCGGCACGTGCAAGAAGTACTGCGTGTAGCCGATGATCCCTTGCGCCAACTCCACGCCGATGAGGACGGCGCAGGCGGTGCGGATCTCCCGGCCGAGGCGCAGTGCCTGCACGAGCAGCAGCACACCCACGCTGAGGCCGATGAGCACCATCACCGTGTCGGCGTGCAGTTGTGCCATCGACGAGACCCGCAGCCCGATGCGGTGCACCTTGCCGGACGTGTCGGTGTCTCCGGCGTGCGGCCCAGCGCCGGTGACGAGCGTGCCGATGACGAGCGTTGCCAGCGAGACGAGGACGGTGAGACGGACCAGCAGCCGGGGTGCGGCGCCGGCATCGACGTAGGGGGCGGCCAGACGCACGCGCCACCACAACCAGAAGGTGACGAAGAGGATCGCCATCGACAGCATGAAATGCGCGGCGACGAGCCAGGGGTTGAGATGCGTCCGTACCGTGATGCCGCCGAGGACGGCCTGGGCCGGGATGCTGCACGCGGCGAGCGTCGCCAGCGTCCTCTCCTGCCGCCGCAGCATCGACACGACCCAGGTCGCGAGGACGAAGAACGCCACCACGAAGGTGAGCATCCGGTTGCCGAACTCCACCACCGCATGACCGGCGTTCGCCGAGGTGGGGACGAGCGAGTCGTCGGTGCAGGTCGGCCAGGTCGGGCAGCCGAGACCCGAGTCCGTGAGGCGTACGACTCCGCCCGTAATGACGATGAGGACGTTGACGACAACCGAGCCCACCGCGAGGCGCCGCAGCGCAGCAGCTGAGCGCAGTGCTGGGGCATTGACGAGTCGGCCGAGGGCTCCGGCCTGCGCGGGGGCGTTCACCGTCCTATTCCCAGCGGAACCATCGCGCGGCGGCCGGCAGCGCGAGCGCACTCCAGACCACCAGGGTCACGAAGTCGTGCACCGGCAGGTTGTGGCCGTACTGGAGTACCTGGTGCAGGCCGTCGGAGAGCGCGGCCGACGGCAGGTACTGCAGCACGTCGCGGGCACTGCCGAACTTGTCGAGCGGGATCGCGATGCCGCCCGCGAAGAGCAGCACCATCCAGATCAGGTTGGCGGCAGCGAGTGTCACCTCCGCCCGTAGCGTGCCTGCGACGAGTAGCCCGAGACCGCCGAAGGCCGCGGTTCCGAGGATCAGCAGCACCAGTACCGACAGCGGATCGCCGTGCGGGTGCCAGGCAAGCGCGAAACCCAGGGCGCAGACGAGGACGATCTGGAGGACCTCCACCAGGCCGACCGCCGCGGTCTTTCCGGCGATGAGGACGGACCGCGGCAGGGCCGTGGCGCCGAGACGCTTCAGCACGGAGTACTTCCGCTCGAAGCCGGTGCCGATCGCCTGGCCGGTAAAGGCGGCCGACATCACCGCCAGCGCCAGGATGCTCGGCACGACGAAGTCGATACGTCGCTCGCTGCCGAGGGAGTACAGCAGCGGCAGGTTGAAGAAGAGCATCAACAGCAATGGAATGACGAGGGTGAGTGCCACCTGCTCGCCGTTGCGCAGTTGGAGCCGGAACTCCATCCGCGTCTGGGCCGAGAACATCCGTCCTCGAGAGGACGCACCGGGCTGCGGAGCGAACCGGCCGCGCGCGGGATGGGACGACAACGGCGCCGGACCGCCCGGTGAGGCCGGACGGTGTTCGGTCCAGGTCATGTGCGCAGCTCCGAGACTGGTGAGGAGCTCATGTGCGCAGTCCCTTGCCGGTGAGTTCGAGGAAGACGTCCTCAAGGCTGCGCCGTTCTACCGCGAGGTCTTCGGGCAGGACGTTCTGGTTCGCGCACCAGGCAGTGAGCGTGGCGAGCAGCTGCGGATCGACGGCCCCGGAGAGTAGGTAGCGCCCCGGCGATTCTTCGCTGACGTGCGTGTTCTCGGGAAGCGCCCGGCGCAGCGAGTCCAGCGACAGGCCGGTGGTGGCACGGAAGCGGATCGTCCCCTCCGCGCCGGCGCGCGTGAGTTCGGCGGGCGTGCCCTGCGCGACGACGCGCCCCGCGTCGATCACCGCGACGTGGTCGGCGAGTTCCTCCGCCTCGTCCAGGAAGTGTGTGGTGAGGACGACGCTGACCCCGTCCTGGCGGAGCTGGCGGACGATCTCCCACGTGCCGCGGCGCGCCTGCGGATCCATCCCTGCCGTCGGCTCGTCCAGGAAGACGAGCTCGGGACGACCGACGAGGGCGAGGGCGAGCGACAGCCGCTGCTGCTGCCCCCCCGAAAGGCGCTTCACCGGCGTCGCGGCCACTTCGGTGAGACCGACTGTCTCGAGCAGCTCGTGCGGGTCAAGGGGCGCGGCGGCATAGGCGGCGAAGAGGTCGAGCAGCTCGATGGCGTGTGCGGCGGTGTAGCCGCCGACGCCGTCCTGCAGCATGACGCCGACGCGGGGGCGTAACTGCGCGGCGTCTTCCACCGGGTCGAGGTCCAGCACGCGGACAAGGCCGCTGTCGGGGCTGCGAAAGCCTTCGCAGATCTCGATGGTGGTCGTCTTGCCGGCACCGTTGGGGCCGAGGATCGCGAGCACCTCGCCGCGCTCCAGGTCGAGGCTGAGGCCATCGACTGCACGCCGTCTCCCGCCCGCGGAGTCGCCGTACGTCTTGACGAGATCGACGATCTGCAGGGCCGGCACGGCCATCAGTCTAAGAAGTGCCCTCAGACCTCTTTGGCGGCGGATGCATAAGTGTCGACGTACTCCTGACCGGAGAGCTTCTGCACTGCCTCGCGGATCGTCTCGGTGACCTCGCGAAGCACCTTCGAACTCCGCTCCGAGTCGGCAAGGTGGCCGAAGTACATCGGCGGTCCGAAGTGCACGGCGAGCGGGGCCCGGCGCCACATCCGCGCCCCGGGTGGCTGAACCTCGCGCGTGCCCACCAGGCCGACGGGCACGACGGGGGCGCCTGAACGCAGCGCCACCCGGGCGACGCCGGTGCGGAACTTGTAGAGGCGTCCGTCCGGCGAACGCGTCCCCTCCGGGTAGATGCCGAAGGCCCGGCCCTGGGAGAGGACGTCGACGCAGATGTCGATCGACGCGGCCGCGGCACGGGTCGAATCGCGGTCGACCGGGACGTGACCGAGGCTGCCGAAGAACGCCTTCATCGCCCATCCCCGGGGCCCAGGTGTGTCGAAGTACTCCGCCTTGGCGAGGTAGGTCACTTGGCGGCGCACCGCGATGGGTGTGAAGAATTCGTCGACGAAGCTGAGATGGTTCGCTGCCAGCACGACCGGCCCGCGGGGCGGTACGTGATCGAATCCGGTCACCTCGGGTTTGAAAACCCCCCGCAGTGCGGGGGAGAGCGTCAACTCGAGGGCGCGGTAGAACACCGCGGAAATGTAGCAACCCCCACAACGCAGTACGGACGGAAATACGTCATACTGGTGTAGTGAAATTCGCGGAGGTGCAGGAGGACCGACTCAAGCCCTCGATCCGGTCTGAGGACCGGACGCGGGACGCTGTCGCTCGCCTGATCCTTGAGCAAGGGCCGCAGAATGCCGCCTGTCTCGCCGAGAAGCTCGAACTGTCGGCTGCCGCGATCCGCCGCCACCTTGACGCGCTTGTCGAGCAGGGCTGGCTGGAGGAGCACGAGCCCCGTCCGGTGGCCAATCGCGGCCGGGGCCGTCCTGCCCGGGTCTATGCCCTCACGGACACCGGCCGCGCCGCCTTTCCGCACGCCTACGACGATCTCGCCACCACGGCCCTGCGCTACCTGCGCGGGACCGGGGGCGAGGCCGCCGTCGTCGCCTTTGCCAAGCACCGCGCCGAGGCACTCGCCGTGCTGGTCTCCGCCGACGTCGACGCGGCCGCTTCGGTGAACGAGCGGGCTGAGGCCCTCGCCGGCTCATTGAGCGAGAACGGCTACGCCGCCACCACCGAAACCGGTGCCGCCGGCATCCAGATCTGCCAGCACCACTGCCCGGTCGGGCACGTCGCTGCGGAGTTCCCCGAACTCTGCGAGGCGGAGACCCGCGCGCTGGAGGCCGTTCTCGGCACGTACGTCCAGCGCTTGGCGACCATCGCCCACGGCGACGGCGTCTGCACCACCTATGTCCCCACCCCTACGGTCCGAGAGGCGAAGTCATGACGACGACACCCGAGCAGCAGACCCTCACCCAGGAGGAGCAACTCGACGCCCTCGGGCGCTACGACTTCGGTTGGGCCGACGAGGACGTCGCCGGCGCCAGCGCACGACGTGGCATCAACGATGACGTCGTCCGCGACATCTCGTCGAAGAAGAACGAGCCGGCGTGGATGCTGGAGCACCGTCTCAAGGCTCTGGCGATCTTCGAGAAGAAGCCGATGCCGAACTGGGGCTCGGACCTGTCGGGCATCGACTTCGACAACATCAAGTACTTCGTCCGCTCCACCGAGAAGCAGGCCGAGAGCTGGGAAGACCTCCCCGAGGACATCAGGAACACCTACGACAAGCTCGGCATCCCGGAGGCGGAGAAGGCTCGCCTCGTCTCAGGTGTCGCGGCGCAGTACGAGAGCGAAGTCGTCTACCACAAGATCCGTGAGGACCTTGAGGAGCAGGGCGTCATCTTCCTCGACACCGACACGGGTCTGCGCGAGCACCCGGAGCTCTTCGAGGAGTACTTCGGCTCGGTGATCCCGGCCGGCGACAACAAGTTCTCCGCGCTCAACTCGGCGGTCTGGTCGGGCGGCTCGTTCATCTACGTCCCCAAGGGCGTGCGCGTCGACATCCCGCTGCAGGCCTACTTCCGGATCAACACCGAGAACATGGGTCAGTTCGAGCGGACGCTGATCATCGTCGACGAGGACGCCTACGTGCACTACGTCGAAGGCTGCACCGCGCCGATCTACAAGTCCGACTCGCTGCACAGCGCGGTCGTCGAGATCGTGGTCAAGAAGGGTGGCCGCTGCCGCTACACGACCATCCAGAACTGGTCGAACAACGTCTACAACCTCGTCACGAAGCGCGCCAAGGCCGAGGCCGGCGCGACGATGGAGTGGATCGACGGCAACATCGGCTCCAAGGTCACCATGAAGTACCCGGCGGTCTGGCTGATGGGGGAGTACGCCCGTGGCGAGGTGCTCTCGCTCGCCTTCGCCGGTGAGGGTCAGCACCAAGACGCGGGTGCGAAGATGCTGCACCTCGCGCCGCACACCTCATCGAACATCATCAGCAAGTCGGTGGCGCGGGGTGGCGGCCGCTCGTCCTACCGGGGACTTGTCGCCATCCACAAGGGCGCGCACCACAGCATCTCGAACGTGAAATGCGACGCGCTGCTCGTCGATGACATCAGCCGCTCGGACACCTACCCCTACGTCGACGTCCGCGAGGACGACGTGACGACAGGTCACGAGGCCACCGTCTCGAAGATGAGCGAGGACCAGCTCTTCTACCTGATGAGTCGCGGCATGTCCGAGGACGAGGCGCGGGCCATGATCGTGCGTGGCTTCGTCGAGCCGATCGCGCGCGAGCTCCCGATGGAGTACGCGCTCGAGCTGAACCGTCTCATCGAGCTGCAGATGGAGGGCGCGGTCGGATGACGGCGGTACTCACACAGACCGGCTCACCGGCGGAGCGATTCAGCTCCCGTGATCCCGAACTCTTCGAGGTTCCCCGCGGGCGCGAGGAGCAGTGGCGCTTCACGCCCGCCCGCAAGCTCGACGTCCTGTTCCAGCCCTTCACGCCCACCGCCACGGTGAGCCCGGCAATCTCCGCGCCGGCTCCTGTGACGGTGGAGGTCGTCCCGATGTCCGATCCGCGGGTCGGCCAGGCGCTGGAGCCTGCCGATCGTGTCGCTGCCTTGGCGTGGGCCAACACCCCGAGCGCCCAGGTGATCTCGATCCCCGCCGGGGTGGAACTCACCGAACCGGTCACCGTCACGGTGACCGCGTCCTCGGGGCTGGCCTACGGACACACGGTGATCGAGGCGGGAGCCAACTCGCGCGCAACGGTCGTCGTCGAACGACGTGGTGATGCCACCACCGCTGCGAATGTCGAGGTGGTCGCGGGGGACGGTGCGCAACTCACGGTCGTCGGTTTGCAGAACTGGGAGCCAGGCGCGGTCCACCTGTCGCAGCACGCGATCAAGGTCGGTCGCGATGCGAGCGTCAAGCACGTCATCGTGAACCTCGGCGGCGGCCTCGTCCGCATCGCGCCGGTCGTCACATACGCCGGCCCCGGCGGCAGCGCGGAGCTGCTCGGCGTGAGCTTCGCCGGGGAGGGGCAGCACCTGGAATCGCGTCTCTACGTCGACCACAACGAGCCGAATTGCCACTCGCGAGTGCTCTACCGCAACGCACTGCTGGGAGAGTCCGCCCGCACCGTCTGGGTGGGCGACGTACGCATCCGTCCCGCGGCGAAGGGAACCGACACTTACGAGGCGAATCGCAACCTGTTGCTCAGCGCAGGTGCTCGCGCGGACTCCATTCCCAACCTGGAGATCGAGACCGGTGAGATCGCCGGCGCGGGCCACGCCAGTGCCACAGGACGTTTTGACGACTCGCAGCTGTTCTACCTGCAGGCGCGGGGGATTCCACAGGACGAGGCACAGCGTCTCGTCGTGCGCGGCTTCTTCGCCGAGATCGTGGAACGCATCGGCGTTCCCGACCTGCAGCACCGCATCATGACCGCCATCGAGACCCGTCTCGGCTTCGACACTGTCGAAAATGAGGAATGGGCCGACTCTGTCGCAGAGGAAGACTCAGAGTGACAACCGGAGTAAACGCTCACCACCCGCTTCGCGACTCAAGTCGAAAGGACCGGTAAGTCCGGTGACAACGCTAGAAATCAAGGACCTCCACGTAGCCGTCAACGACGACCAGGGCGAGACCGAGATCCTCAAGGGTGTGAACCTCACCATCGAGTCCGAGAAGACTCACGCCATCATGGGGCCGAACGGCTCCGGCAAGTCGACCCTGGCGTACTCACTCGCCGGCCACCCGAAGTACACGGTCACCAGTGGCTCCGTCACCCTCGACGGTGTGGATCTGCTCACGATGAGCGTCGATGAGCGCGCCCGGGCCGGCCTCTTCCTGAGCATGCAGTACCCGATCGAGGTGCCCGGTGTCTCCGTCGCCAACTTCCTCCGCACCGCCGCCACCGCAATTCGCGGCGAGGCGCCGAAGCTGCGCACCTGGGTGAAGGAGGTCAACGGCGCAATGGAGTCACTGGAGATGGACAAGTCCTTCTCCGAGCGTGGCCTCAACGAAGGCTTCTCCGGTGGCGAGAAGAAGCGCCACGAAATCCTGCAGCTCGAACTGCTCAAGCCGAAGATCGCGATCCTCGACGAGACCGACTCCGGGTTGGACGTCGATGCGCTGCGCGTCGTCAGCGAGGGCGTCAACCGTGCGCGGGCGACCGGCATCGGCACCCTGTTGATCACGCACTACACCCGGATCATTCGCTACATCGAACCCGACTTCGTCCACGTGTTCTTCGACGGGCGCATCGTCGAGTCCGGCGGCGCCGAGCTGGCCGATCAGCTCGAGGCCGAGGGGTACGCGCGGTTCGGAGTGAACGAGACTGCGAGCACGTAACAATGGCACTTGACGTAGAG
>DASXYU010000010.1:0-14254 GCA_036502295.1 Jatrophihabitans sp.
TGAACTACTCCGCGAGCTGATCCTCGACCCCCGACGTGACTACCAGCCCACCGGACGACCACCCGGACCAGCGGCCAAAAAGAAATAGCCCGAACCTGCACAACGCAGGTCCGAGCTATTCCGATGTCTTGAGACATCACAGCGGTGCCCCCGGCAGGATTCGAACCTGCGCCACCGCCTCCGGAGGGCGGTGCTCTATCCCCTGAGCTACGGGGGCGGGGTTTCGAGACACCGCCATCGGTGGTTCTTCAACCGCCGCGGTACAGCTTAGCCGTCGGTGCGAGCACACGAGTACGGCATCTAGCTCGGAGGCTGAAGCTCGCTGCCACCGAGCTGACGCAGCAACTGACCCATCGCGATGATCTCGCTGCTCTGGTTGGTCACCATCGCCTGAGCCGCGGTCCGCACGTAATCCTTCGACGCGTGCGCAGCGGCGTACTGCGCCATCGGGATGCCACCCTGGTGGTGGTGGATCATCAGCTGCAGGAAGAGGATGTCCAATTTCGTCCCGGTGGAGGACTGCAGTTCAGTCATCTGCTGCTGTGTCGCCATGCCGGGCATCAGATTGCCCGCGCCCATCTGCATGTGGTCGTGACCCATCCACGCCATCGGAGCCTGCGACGAATCGACACGCGACAGCCCCCAGGCATCGAGCCATCCGGACATCCGGCCGACCTCGAACTTCTGCGTCTCTTCGATGTCGTAAGCCAGAGTCTTGATCTGCGCATTGTCGGTGTGATCGCGCGTATACGACGCCATCGTCACCGCCTGCTCGTGGTGCGTGGCCATGTCACGGGCGAAGCCAGCGTCCACCGAGGACGCACTTACCAAGGACGACCCGCCACCGCGAATCAGCCAGCCGACGGTGCCCGCCACCAGCAGTGCCACCACGACGACAACCACGGTGAGGACGAGGCGAAGCCCGCGTGAGGACGAGCCCTGAGTCACCTCAGGTTCGAGGACCGTTGCGGGCTCGGTCATCTCACATCACCGTATCGAGATCAGGACGCTGCCGGCATTGTTGCGCTGCCGGCACCGGGGTCGGACCACTGCGGATTGCCGAAGGTGCTCGGGTTCGTCACGAAGTCCGGATCTGAGCAGGTCGCGCCATACTCGGGAGTCGCATCGGGATTGAGCAGCAGGTCGTTGATGAACCGCTCGACGCTCGGGTCCGACGCGCTATTCACGAAGAGCTGATGCCCCCAGAACTGCAGCGAGATCGGCGAGTTCAGGTCCGGGTAAGGGCTCAGCGCCATGCCGTTGCGTCCCTGCACGAGCGCCTTCAGTTTGTCCAGGTCGCCGGCCGCGATCGTGTCTTTGTTATAAGTGATCCAGACCGCGCCGTGCTCGAGCATGTGCACCGCGTTCTCGTTCGCGATCGCATTGGCGTAGACGGTGCCGGTGCAGTCGCCCCAGTACGGACTGTGGTTGCCGCCGATCGGGGGAGTGGTGTCGTAGGTGACCGGAGACGTGACGTGATTCCGGTTCGGCTCGTTCTTGATGATGATGCCCGGAATCTTCTTGGCATCGTCCACTGCGCTGTTGGTACTGCCGCCGCCACCGCTGCGAGTCACCGCCACGCCGATGATCACGCCCGCGAAGACGACGAGGACGATCGCCGTGATGATGATCCCCCAGGGCGTATTGCGCTGGTTGACGATCGACTTGCCCGGCTTCTTCGTCGGGCGACCGGCGCTACCGACTCGATTCGGCGGGGCGGACTTCTTCACGGGCTTCTGTGCCATGGGGCAGATACTAACGATGCGGCTGGAGCAGCCCGCTGCGTTAGTTACGCGGTGGCCTTCGCGGCGATATCCGCGAGGCTCACGCCCGTGTGCGAGTGCTCGAAGCGACCCTGGTCATACGACCTGATCGCGACGTCGTGCCCGGGCACCTTGGCTCGCAGCGCGCCCACGGTGGCCTCGGCCTTCGGGACATGCGCGAACGGGTCGTAGGAGTACCAGCGCATCGCGTTCTGGTACGTCATCTTGTTGATCTCATCGTCCGGAACGCCGGCGAGGTCCTTGAACAGCCACTCGGGCGACTCGGGCCAGGTCGAGTCGGAATGCGGGTAGTCGCACTCCCAGGTGATGTTGTCGATGCCGATCTTGTTCCGCATCTGGACGCCCACCGGGTCCTCGATGAAGCAAGTGAGGAAGTGCTCGCGGAAGACCTCCGAGGGCAGCTTGCCCTTGAAGTCCTGTCCGGTCCAACCGCGGTGCATGTCGTAGGTGCGGTCCAGGCGCTCGAGGAAGTAAGGGATCCAGCCGGTGCCGCCCTCGGAGAGGGCGATCTTGATGCCGGAGAACTCCTTCGGGATGCGCGACCAGAGCAGGTCGGCCGCCGCGTTGCAGATGTTCATCGGCTGCAGCGTGATCATCACGTCCACCGGCGCGTCCGGCGCGGTGATGGTGAGCTGCCCGGAGGAGCCGAGGTGGATCGACAGGACGGTGTCGGTGTCGACCAGTGCCTTCCACAGCGGGTCCCAGTGATCGCTATGGAACGAGGGGTAGCCCAGCGTCGCCGGGTTCTCGGTGAAGGTCAGCGAGTGAACGCCCTTCTCAGCGAGGCGGCGCACCTCCGCCGCGGCGAGCTCGGGATCCCAGAGCACCGGGATGCCCATCGGGATGAAGCGACCGGGCGCGGAGCCGCACCACTCGTCGACGTGCCAGTCGTTGTAAGCCTTGAGGACGGCCAGTGCCAGGTCCTTGTCCTCGGCCGCGGCGAAGAGGCGGGCGGAGAAGCCGGGAAAGGAAGGGAAACACATCGAGCCGAGCGTGCCGTTGGCGTTCATGTCCTTGACACGCTCGTTGATGTCCCAGCAGCCGGGGCGCATCTCGTCGAAGGCGGTCGGCTCGATTCCGTACTCCTCCTTCGGCCGTCCGGCGACCGCGTTGAGGCCGATGTTCGGGATGACCGAGCCGTTGAACGTCCACACGTCCGAGCCGTCCTCTTGGCGCACGATCTTCGGCGCCTGTGCCTTGTACCTCTCGGGGATGTGGTTGTCGAACATGGTCGGTGGTTCGACCAAGTGGTCATCGACGCTGATCATGATCATGTCTTCAGGACGCATCGTTGCTCTCCTCTGTTCGACTTCGACTTCGATCGAACCACTCACCGATATTGAGCGGCCGTTCAATTCACTGAACAGCAATCTATCCGCAACCGCCTTCGTACGGTAGACCCCCTGAGCCGTGTCTTCCTTCCTACGTGAGTCCAACCCGATGCAGCGCCGCGAATTCGGCACGGGCAGGCCTAATAGGATTGCCAGGTGACTCCCGCTGAACTCTCCGAAGCCGTCCTCGCGGCGGTCGCCGCCTGCCTCGACGCGGGAGACTTCACCGGGACACGACCTGAGGATGTCGTTATCGAGCGTCCGAAGAACGCGGAGCACGGCGACTACTCCACCAACATCGCCCTGAGACTGGCGAAACCCGCCGGCAAACCACCTCGCGACGTCGCCCAGACCATCGCCATCCGTCTGGCCACGACGGCCGGCATCGAGAAGGTCGACATCGCCGGGCCGGGCTTCATCAACATCACCCTCGCCGCCGACGCCCTCGGACAGGTCGCCCGCACGATCGTCCGTGCCGGGGCAGCCTTCGGCCGCGGCACCGCGCTGGCAGGACGGGTGATCAACCTCGAGTTCGTCTCGGCCAACCCCACCGGCCCCGTCCACCTCGGCGGAACCCGCTGGGCCGCGGTCGGTGACTCCCTCGCCCGCGTCCTTGAGGCGCAGGGCGGCATCGTCACCCGTGAGTACTACTTCAACGACCACGGCGCGCAGATCGACCGCTTCGCCCGCTCGCTACTCGCCGCCGCGCTCGGCGAACCGGCCCCCGAGGACGGCTACGGCGGCGACTACATCGCCGAGATCGCCACCGACGTGATCAAGCTCCGTCCCGACGTCCTCGCCCTGCCGAGGGACGAGGCGCAGGAGGTCTTTCGCGCCGAGGGCGTCGAGCTCATGTTCACCGAGGTGAAGCAGTCGCTGCACGACTTCGGAGTCGACTTCGACGTCTACTTCCACGAGAACTCGCTGCACGACTCCGGCGCCGTCGACAAGGCCGTCGAAGAACTCAAGGGATCAGGCAACCTCTTCTTCGCCGACGGTGCCTGGTGGCTGCGCTCCACCGAGTACGGCGACGACAAGGACCGCGTCGTCATCAAGAGCGACGGCCGGCCCGCCTACATCGCAGGCGATCTCGCCTACTTCAAGGACAAGCGCGCCCGCGGCTTCGACCTCTGCATCTACCTGCTCGGCGCCGATCACCACGGCTACATCGCTCGACTCAAGGCGGCCGCCGCGGCCTTCGGAGACGACCCCGCCACCGTCGAGGTGCTCATCGGTCAGATGGTGAACCTCGTCAAGGACGGACACCCGGTGCGGATGAGCAAACGGGCAGGAACCGTCATCACGATGGAGGACCTCGTAGACGCGGTCGGCGTCGATGCGGCCCGCTACTCGCTCACCCGCAGCGCGCTGGAGAGCAGCCTCGACGTCGACCTCGACCTGCTCACCAAACAGAGCAACGAGAACCCGGTGTACTACGTGCAATACGCACACGCGCGCACCCGCAACGTCAAGCGCAACGCCGAGAGCTACGGAATCGGGGTCGACGGTGACTTCCAGCCCGAGCTGCTCAGCCACCCGTCCGACGCCATGCTGCTCACTGCCTTGGGCGAGTACGTCCGCATCGTCGCGGCGGCCGCGGAACTGCGTGCACCGCACCGCATCGCGCACTACTTGGAGAGCCTCGCCGGCATCTACCACCGTTGGTATGACACCGACGAGTGCCGCGTGACGCCAAGGGGCGACGCACCAGTGACCGAGGCGAACCGCGCCCGCGCCTGGCTCAACGAGGCGACCTCCGTCGTCCTCGCCAATGGACTCGCGCTACTTGGCGTCTCCGCTCCCGATCGGATGTGACTCACGTGAGCGACCTCGCACCGGAGATCTGGCCTGCATCGACGAACCGCGTCGATGGCGTCGTGAGCATCGGTGGGGCGAAGGTCACCACCCTCGCCGCCGAACACGGCACGCCGGCGATGTTCCTCGATGAGGACGACCTGCGCTCGCGTGCCCGCAGCTATCGAGAGGCGTTCGACGGCGTCGACGTCTACTACGCCGGCAAGGCGTTCCTCTGCACGGCGGTCGCGCGCTGGATCGCAGAGGAGGGTCTCGGCCTCGACGTCTGCACCGGCGGCGAACTCGCAGTTGCCCTCGCCGCTGACTTCCCGCCCGAGCGGATCAGCATGCACGGCAACAACAAGTCCGTCGGCGAACTCGGCCACGGGGTCCTCGTCGGCGTCGGTCACATCATCATCGACTCCTTCGAGGAGATCACGCGGCTGGAGCAGATTTCCGAAGCGGCTGGCATCGTGCAGTCCGTCCTCGTCCGTGTCACCGTCGGTGTCGAGGCGCACACGCACGAGTTCATCGCCACCGCCCACGAGGACCAGAAGTTCGGTTTCTCGCTGCGTGACGGTTCAGCCTTCAAGGCCGCCATGGCGGTCCTCGACTCGGGCTCGCTCTACCTCGCCGGACTGCACAGCCACATCGGCAGCCAGATATTCGACACTGCCGGCTTTGACGTCTCCGCGCACCGGCTCGTCGAACTGGCTGCACAGATCCGCGACGCGCGCCGACCGGTCACCGAACTGAACCTCGGGGGCGGCCTGGGCATCGCCTACATCCCCGGTGACGACCCGCAGACTCCTCAGCAGACCGTCGAGCGCCTCGTCTCGATCGTGCGGCACGAGTGCGATGCCGCCGATCTGCCGATGCCGCGGCTGTCGCTGGAGCCGGGACGGGCGATCGTCGGGCCGAGCACGATCACCGTCTACGAGGTCGGCACGGTCAAGCAGGTCACCCTCGACGGCGGCCAGGTGCGTACCTACGTCTCGGTCGACGGAGGAATGAGCGACAACATCCGTCCCGCGCTGTATGACGCCGAGTACACCTGCGTCATCGCCAATCGGGAGTCCACCGCCGAACCTGTGCTCGCACGGATCGTCGGCAAGCACTGCGAGAGCGGCGACGTCGTCGTGCGTGACACGCAGATCCCGGGCGACGTCCGTCCTGGCGATCTGATCGCGGTCGCGGCGACCGGTGCCTACTGCCGCAGCATGGCGAGCAACTACAACCATGTCCCGCGTCCGCCAGTCGTCTCCGTGAAGGACGGCACCGCTACGGTGATCGTTCGACGGGAGACGATCGACGACCTGCTGCGCCTGGACATGGGTCTTGCCGCAAGCGGCGACAACCGCGATACCGGAGTGGCTCAATGACCGAAGGCAACCCGCTGCGCGTGGCGCTGCTCGGCTGCGGTGTCGTCGGTTCCTCGATCGTCCGGCTGATGACCGAGCAGGCTGAGGATCTCGCCGCGCGCGTCGGCGTTCCCCTCGAGCTTGCCGGCATCGCGGTCCGCCGCCCGCAGCGGCACACCGACGTCCCCGCCGAACTACTCACCACTGACGCGGCTGCCCTCGTCGCCCGGCGCGACATCGACCTCGTCGTCGAGGTGATCGGTGGCATCGAACCGGCGCGCACCTATCTGCTCGCTGCGCTCGAAGGCGGCAAGAGCGTCGTCAGCGCCAACAAGGCGCTGCTCGCCGAGGACGGCGGCACATTGCACGACGCGGCGGCGAAGGCCGGAGTCGACCTCTACTACGAGGCCGCCGTGGCCGGCGCCATCCCGCTGCTGCGCCCGCTGCGCGAATCACTTGCCGGTGACCGCATCACCCGCGTGATGGGCATCGTCAACGGCACCACCAACTTCATCCTCAGCCGCATGGACGCCACAGGTGCGGGCTTCGACGAAGCCCTCGCCGAGGCGACCGCGCTCGGCTACGCCGAAGCTGACCCCACCGCCGACGTCGACGGCTACGACGCCGCCGCGAAGGCCGCGATCCTTGCCGGGCTCGCCTTCCACACGCGTGTCACCTCCTCCGACGTCTATCGCGAGGGCATCGGCACAGTCACCGCCGCCGACATGGCAAGCGCCAAGGCCATGGACTGCACCATCAAGCTTCTGGCGATCTGCGAACGCGTCGCAGGGGCGGACGGAGACCAGGTCAGCGTGCGCGTGCACCCGGCAATGATCCCGCGCAGCCACCCGCTGGCCAGCGTCGGCGACGCCTTCAACGCCGTCTTCGTCGAGGCCGAAGCTGCGGGCTCGCTGATGTTCTACGGCCGCGGCGCCGGTGGCGCGCCCACGGCCAGCGCCGTCCTCGGTGATCTCGTCGCCGTCGCACGCAACAAGGTGAGTGGCAGCCGCGGAACCGGCCAGAGCTCCTACGCAGACCTGCCCGTCCAGCCGATGGGCGAGGTCTCCACCCGCTGCCACGTCGCCCTCGACGTCAACGACCAGCCGGGCGTGCTCGCCGCCGTCGCCAATGCCTTCGCCGACCAGGGCGTCAGCATCCAAACAGTGCGGCAAGAAGGACGAGGCGATGCCGCCACCCTGGTGATCGTCACGCACAGCGCCAGCGACTCGGCGTTGCAGCGCACGGTGCAGGCACTGGAGTCGATGGACCTCGTGCGTCACGTGGCAAGCGTGATGCGAGTCGAAGGGATAGGCGAGTGACCTACGCAGCCTGGCCGGGCTTGATCAACGCGTTCCGCGACCGGCTGCCCGTCACGGACGCGACGCCGGTCATCACCCTCTTCGAGGGCGGTACTCCGCTCGTGCCGGCGACGCACCTGAGCAAGATCACCGGCAGCGAGGTCTACCTCAAGGTCGAGGGCGCCAACCCCACCGGCTCCTTCAAGGACCGCGGCATGACAATGGCGATCAGCAAGGCCGCCGAGGCGGGTGCCAAGGCTGTCATCTGTGCCTCCACCGGGAACACCAGTGCCAGCGCTGCGGCCTATGCCGTGCGTGCCGGTATGACCTGTGCCGTCCTCGTGCCGCAGGGCAAGATCGCTCTCGGCAAGATGGCGCAGGCACTCGTGCACGGCGCCAAGCTGCTGCAGGTCGACGGCAACTTCGACGACTGCCTCGAACTCGCCCGCAAGCTCGCCGTCGACTACCCGGTGGCGCTGGTGAACTCGGTGAATCCGGACCGTATCGAGGGTCAGAAGACGGCCGCGTTCGAGATCTGCGACCAACTCGGCCATGCCCCCGACGTGCACTGCATCCCGGTCGGCAACGCCGGCAACATCACCGCGTACTGGAAGGGTTACTCGGAGTACGCCGCGGACGGCATCGTCGCCGGCCTGCCGAAGATGTTCGGCTTCCAGGCCGCCGGCGCTGCGCCGATCGTCAACGGCGCACCCGTGCTCAAGCCGATGACCATCGCCACTGCGATCCGCATCGGAAACCCGGCCTCGTGGAGCTTCGCCGAGGCCGCCCGCGACGAGTCGGGCGGCCTCATCGATGCCGTTACCGACAAGCAGATCCTTGAGGCGTACAGACTGGTCGCGCGTTCTGAGGCGGTCTTCGTCGAACCCGCCTCGGCAGCCAGCATCGCCGGTCTGCTCAAGACCCATGCGGATGGTCGTCTGCCGGCTGGCTCAACGGTGGTCTGCACCGTCACCGGTAACGGTCTCAAGGACCCCGAGTGGGCGATCAGCGGTGCCCCCAAGCCGATCACCGTGCCGGTGGACAGCCACGCCGCAGCCGCGCAACTCGGCCTCGTCGTCGGCTGAGCTTGCGGTGGTAGAGGAACGAGCGAGGCGAGTGGCGGCCTGTGGTGGTTGAGGAACGAGCGAAGCGAGTGTCTCGAAACCCTTCTGCGCCCAAGATCGCGTTTCGGGGCGGCGCCGTGCATGTTCGTGTCCCCGCGACGAGCGCGAACCTCGGTCCCGGTTACGACGCCCTCGGCCTAGCCCTCGGCCTGTATGACGACCTTGTCGCGCGCATCAGCGAGGACGGTCTCGACGTCGACATCGCCGGAGAGGGCGAGGGGATGTCCCGCGACGAGTCGCATCTCGTCATCCGTTCCATGCGCGCCGCCTTCGACCGTCTCGGGGGTCAGCCGCGCGGCATCGAACTGTCCTGCGCCAATCGCATTCCGCACGGTCGCGGACTCGGCTCGTCCTCGGCGGCGATCGTCGCTGGCATCCTGCTTGCGCGCGCGCTCGTCCTCGGTGGCGATGAGATCATGCCCGACGAGGACGTCCTCGCCTTGGCGGGCGAGCTGGAGGGCCACCCGGACAACGTCGCGGCGACGCTGTTCGGCGGTCTCACCATCGCCTGGACGGAGAAGACGGGGGCGCATGCGCTGAAGCGGGACGTCGACCCTCGAGTGCGAGTGGTGGTCTTCATCCCGCCGTTCGAGTCCTCCACGCATGAGGCGCGGGGGCTACTGCCAAAGTCGATCGCGCATGGCAGGGCGGCATTCGCCGCAGGCCGCTCCGCGCTGCTCGTGGCCGCGCTCGCAGGCGCACCGGAGGTACTTCTGCCCGCCACGCAGGACACGCTGCATCAGTCCTACCGGGCTCCGGCGATGCCCGAAAGCGCCGCTCTGGTGGCGAAACTGCGCAAGAAGTCCTATGCCGCGGTGATCTCCGGTGCCGGTCCCACAGTCCTCGTTCTGGCCAACGGTGAGGGTGAGGTCGAGAGCATCGCGAGGCTCGTTCCCGAGGGTTGGCGCGTGCTCACCCCCGAGATCGACACCGAGGGCGGCCAAATACTGCCGCTATGATCGGGAACACGCCGGGCGTGCCGGGTGTTGCTGCTAGTGAATCGAGCGTCTAGTCTTGGTTCTGTCAGACCGGTGAGATTTCACCGTGAACCCCCGTGGCAATTGGCCGGGGATCGCTGACTCAGACCGAATCCTGATATGTCCCGCATGCAGCGTGCGCAACAGCACGCGATTCGACACTGCGGATTCGGCGAAATGAATCTCGGAAGGATCCGAAGCAACAGTGACAGACATTCAGCAGCAGCCCACTTCTGAGGACGCCGCTCCCGCGGCGGGCCGCAAGAAGGGCTCGCTCAACACAATGCTCCTTCCCGACCTGCAACAGCTGGCCGGAAGCATGGGCATCAGTACGGCGAAGGTGAAGAAGAGCGATCTCATCGCCGCCATCCAGCAGGCTCGGTCCGGTGGATCGAGTGGCAGTGCAGCATCTAACGGCGCGGCATCCAACGGCGCGGCATCCAACGGCGCGGCATCCAACGGTGCGGGGGAGGGCGGCGCTGACCGCCCGGCGCGCGAGCCGCGCCAGAACCGTCAGCCCCGCAACGAGCGCCCCAGCTCGGACCGCTCCGGCGCCGCACCCGAGGGTGCGGCCGCCGAAGCCGGGCCCGCGACGGCGGAGAGCACGACTGGCGAGAACAGGGCGGCGGGCACGGCGGAGAACCGCAACAACGACACCCGCAACAACGACACCCGCCAGGAGCGCCCGAACCGTCAGAACCAGGGCGGCAACAACGGGAACAACCAGAATCGCCAGAACCAAGACCGTCAGAACCAGGGTGGCCAGAACCAGAACCGTCAGAACCAGGGCGGCAACAACGGTCCTCGCGACGACGATGACGACGATTACGAGGGCGGTCGCCGTCGCGGACGTCGCTACCGCGACCGTCGCGGACGCACCCGTGACCGGGCGCCCGGTGGCAGCGGCAACGTCGACGTCGAGCCGACTGTCGGTGAGGACGACGTCCTTGTTCCGGTGGCCGGCATTGTCGATGCCATCGAGGACAAGAACGCATGGTTCGTCCGTACCGCCGGCTATTTCGCCAGCACGGACGATGTGTACATCGCCAACTCCTTCGTCCGTAAGTTCGGCCTTCGTCGCGGTGACGCGGTCACCGGCGCGATCCGCCAGCAGCGTGACGGTGAGCGGCGGGAGAAGTACAACCCACTCGTGCGCCTCGACACGATCAACGGCACCGATCCCGAGAAGGCGAAGAACCGCGTCGAGTTCACCAAGCTCACGCCGCTCTACCCGCAGGAGCGGCTGCGTCTGGAGACCGAGCCGCACATCTTCACCACGCGCGTCATCGACTTGGTGATGCCGATCGGCAAGGGCCAGCGCGCACTCGTCGTCTCGCCGCCGAAGGCCGGCAAGACGATGGTGCTGCAATCGATCGCGAACGCCATCACGACGAACAACCCCGAGGTCCACCTCATGGTCGTCCTCGTTGACGAGCGACCCGAAGAGGTCACCGACATGCAGCGTTCGGTAAAGGGTGAGGTCATCGCCTCGACCTTCGACCGGCGTCCGCAGGACCACATCACCGTCGCCGAACTCTCCATCGAGCGCGCGAAGCGGCTTGTCGAGATGGGGCATGACGTCGTTGTCCTGCTCGACTCGATCACCCGGCTGGGGCGTGCCTACAACCTCGGCGCGCCGGCCAGCGGCCGCATCCTCTCGGGTGGTGTCGACTCGACAGCGCTGTACCCGCCGAAGCGATTCCTCGGTGCCGCGCGCAACATCGAGAACGGCGGCTCGCTGACGATCATCGCCACGGCGCTCGTCGAGACCGGCTCTGCCGGCGACACCGTCATCTTCGAGGAGTTCAAGGGCACGGGTAACGCCGAGCTCAAGCTCGACCGCCGCATCGCGGACAAGCGCGTCTTCCCCGCGGTTGATGTCGACCAGTCCTCCACGCGTAAGGAAGAGCTGCTGCTCAGCCCGGACGAACTCGCCGTGACGATCAAGCTGCGTCGCGTACTGCATGCCCTCGAGTCGCAGCAGGCGATCGACCTTCTCCTCGATCGCCTTCGCAAAACTAGGACAAACACGGAGTTCTTGATGCAAATTGCTAAGACAACTCCCGGACAAGAGTAGGAAATCTGTCCGTAACAAAACTGGCGCTGTAAAGGTTTTTTGCAACGATCCGGTATCGGGCCGTGCGGCCTATTTCGCTTCGATGTGAGCTGTGTCATGGTGCTCAGGGCGCTCAGCGGTGTTTCGTGGAAGCGCTCTCACGAGAAGTGAACCAAGGAGAACACCATGCGTTGGAAGAAGGTTACGGCTGCCGCAGCTGCGGGCTCCGCCGTCCTCGTAGGCCTCGCGGCCTGTAGCAGCTCGGGCGGCAGTGGCACGCCCAGCAGCAACTCCGCCTCTGGCGGAGGCTCAAGTACCACTCCTAGCTCGTCCACCACTCTCACCGGTGACTGCGCGCCGTACTCGGCGTACGCCGGCCCGAAGGGCACGGTCACGATGTTCGGCTCGATCCTGAGCCCGGAATCGGACTCGCTCAACAAGTCGTGGGCGAAATTCCAGTCGTGCACCGGAATCACCATCAAGTACACCGGCTCGAACAGCTTCGAGTCCGACCTGCCGACAAAGGTTGCCGGCAACAGCGCCCCCGACCTCGCGATCATCCCGCAGCCCGGTCTGCTCAGCCAGATGGTGCTGACCGGCAAGGTCGTCGACCCGCCGGCGCAGACGGTTGCCAACGAGGCGAACTGGAACGACGCATGGAAGTCGTACGGCTCGGTCGCCGGCAAGTTCTACGCCGCTCCGATGTCGGCCAACCTCAAGACGCTGGTCTGGTACTCGCCGAGCTTCTTCAAGGCCAACGGCTACACCGTCCCGACGACGTGGGCCGACATGATGACGCTCTCGGACAAGATCGCCGCTGCTGGCAAGGCCAAGCCTTGGTGTGGTGGCATCGGTTCGGGTACGGCCACTGGCTGGCCGGCCACCGACTGGCTGGAGGAGATCGTCCTCGGCAAGGAAGGCGGCGACGTCTACGACAAGTGGATCAGCCACGACATCAAGTTCAGCGACCCGCAGATCCAGGACGCCATGACCATCATGAAGAACTGGATGCTCAACCCGACGTACGTGGGCGACGTCAAGAAGATCGCGACCACGACGTTCCAGGATGCGGGTCTTCCGATCCTCACCAACAAGTGCGCGATGCTGCAGCAGGCTTCGTTCTACGAGGCGCAGTGGCCGAAGGGCACCACGGTTGGTCCGGACAAGGACGTCATGGCGTTCTACCTGCCGGCTGCCGGCGACACCAGCAAGCCCGTTGAGGGTGGTGGCGAGTTCGT
The DNA here is from genome assembly GCA_036502295.1 of Jatrophihabitans sp. Lineage (GTDB taxonomy): Bacteria > Actinomycetota > Actinomycetes > Mycobacteriales > Jatrophihabitantaceae > DASXYU01. The sequence continues at coordinate 12,964 of DASXYU010000010.1, forward strand.
CACCGCGTTCAGCAACCGTCCCGAGGTTCAGGCAGTGCAAAACTACCTGAGCTCGCCGGAGTGGGCCGACAGCCGTATCGCGGTTGCCCCGGGCTGGGTCTCGGCCAACGAGAAGGTCGATCAGACGCTCTACACCGACCCGATCGACAAGCTGTCGGCTCAGTTCCTCGCCGATCCGTCCGCGACCTTCCGCTTCGACGCTTCTGACGCCATGCCGGCCGCTGTCGGCTCGGGCCAGGAGTGGAAGTCGATGGTCGACTGGTTCACCGGCACCAAGGACCAGGTTCAGGTGGCTAAGGACATCGACGCCGCTTGGCCGGCCAGCTGACCTGAGCCAGCTGCCGAAGTAACCAGTAACAAACTGTCACTGATCGTGGCCCGTGGGCATTCCGCCGGCGGGCCACGATCGGTACGGTGACCAACGGATAAACGGAAACATGAGGGAGAGACCGTGGCAGCAGCCGCACCGCTGATCCTCGCCAGCACACTGTCGGAGTCGGGCTCGCGCCTCCTTAGCGTCATTGAGGCGGTTGGCGGCTTCCTCGCCATCCTGCTGATCGTCTTCTTCGTGGCCGGCCGCGCAACGGGCCGACTGCAGAAGCCACTGACGGTGCTCATCTGCCTCGGTCCCGCCGTCATCCTGGCCCTCGTCGGTCTGATCATTCCGGCGATCAACACGATCGTGCTGAGCCTGACTAACGCTCAGGCGAGCGACCAGAAGTTGCACATCGTTACGGCATCCGACGGGACGCAGAAGCTAGTTCCGTACACCACGGATTTCATCGGTTTCAAGAACTACAAGTTCGCCTTTTCTGATCACGACACGCTCTGGACGCTGCTGCGTACCGTCCTCTGGATCGCGATCGTTCCGGCCGTGACCGTCTTCCTGGGCCTGATGCTCGCGCTGCTGTTCGATCAGATGAAGCGAACCAACCTCGCCAAGACGTTGATCTTCCTGCCGCAGGCGATCTCGTTCGTCGGCGCGGTCGTGATCTTCAAGCTCGTTTATGACTACCAGAGCCCTGGCGACCCGCAGACGGGTCTACTGAGCGAGATCGTCATCAAGCTCGGCTGGAGCCATCCGCCGAACTGGATCCTCTCCTCTCCGGCGAACACCTTCCTGTTGATGGTCATCCTGGTCTGGATTCAGGTCGGTTTCTCGATGGTCGTGCTCAGCGCTGCGCTCAAGGCGATTCCCGAGGACGTCCTCGAGGCCGCCAAGATGGACGGCGCCACCGGCATGAGGCTGTTCCGCACCGTGCAGATCCCGATGATCCGCAACACCCTCGTC
>DASXYU010000011.1:0-21137 GCA_036502295.1 Jatrophihabitans sp.
CGATCGCCTGCGTCTGCTGCGCGATCACCGGTATCGTCCTGGCATTCGTCCTCTCCGGACCCTCACGTACGCCCTCGACGCCGTTCGATACGCCGGGATCGGGCGCCGCGGCCGCCTCGAGTGCCGCCGCGACGACGCTCGCCACCGCGGGTTCGTCAACGCTGCTGGCATCCTCAAGTCCGACGTGCGGATCGCCGCCCGAGGTCGCCTGCGCCACGAGCAGCGGCCTCGTTGAAACCGCGTCCGGCGGACGAGGCTTCAACGGCTCAGCCAGCTACAGCGCCTCTGGCACTGGCAGCGGCATCGCCACAACCAGCAGTCCCGGCGCGACAGGAACCAGCCCGTGAGTGTGGCGGGGCTCGACACGGTCATCGACGCACCCGCAGCGCTCCCCCTCGATCCCGTACCCACGACAACAGCGGGGCCGGCACGACGTCGACTTCTGATGCTGGACGTCGGTGTTCCGGCACTCATCCGTGTGGTCCAGATGCTCGTGCAGCTCGGCGTCGTCGCCGTCCTCAACCGTGGGTCCGGCGAGACTCTCGGCAGTCGCTTCACGATCTGGGACGCCAAGCTCTACGCAGGCATCGTCCGCTCCGGCTATCCCGCACGCATCGACATCGCGCCGAGCGGCTCCCTGATCACCGGCGACCGCTTCGCCTTCTCGCCGCTGTACCCCGCGCTGGCCTGGCTGGTGCATACCGTCGGCGCCGTCAATGTGATGCCAGCTGAGGCGGCGGTGTCATGTATCGCCGGTTGTGGCATCGCGGTGCTGGTGCATCTCATCGTCCGCGACTCGACGGGGTCACGCCGCTCGGGCTATGTCGCAGCCTGGCTGGTCGGACTGTTGCCGATGGCGGTCGTCCTGCAGATGGGCTACGCCGAATCGCTCTTCGCCGCGCTCACCGCGGCCGCGGTGCTCGCGGCGACGAAACGGCGCTGGGTCGTGGCCGGCGCGTTGGCGTTCCTGGCCGGCGCTGCGCGGCCGACCGGCTTCGTCGCCACGGTTGTGGTCGTGGGGATCGCGTTCGCCTCCCGACGCGAACCGGGCGAACGACGGCCGGGCCTGCGAAGGATCGCGGTCGTCGGTGCCCTGGGGCTCTCGAGCACGCCGCTGTTCTGGCTTTTCGTGGCGCTGCGGACCGGTCAGCTGGCGGGCTGGTTCCACGTCCAGAAAGCGGGGTGGGGTACGCGCCTCGACTTCGGCGAGCAGACCTGGCATTTCGTCTGGTCGACCCTCACCCATACCCAGGGTGCGGAGATGACCCCGATCCTCGTCGTGCTGCTGCTCGTCGGGGCGGTGCTCGTCGTGGCGATGCTCACCGATCGGGCGGACCTGCCCTATCTCGCGCTGGGCATCTGCGCCCTCGCCTCGGTGGTCGGCTCGACGAACTACTGGCACAGCAAGCCACGACTGCTCCTCGCGGGAGCGCTGCTCGTGGTGCCGCTCGCCGCAAGGACGACCCGGACTCCGCTGCGGCGTCTGATCCCGGTGCTGCTCACCGGGTTCGTCCTGTCAGCCTGGTTCGGCGCCTATATGGTCACCGGCTGGCATTACGGCATCTAATTCAAGGCACTAGGTCTCAAGGAATAGTTTTCAAAGGACTAGAGCGAGACGGTGACCGTGAGGCCGCCTTCGCCGTTCGCCGCCGCGGTCACCGTGCCGTGATGGGCAGCGACGATCGAGCGGACGATCGTCAGCCCGAGGCCGACCCCGCCGGAGTGTTCGAGGCGCTCGCCGCCGAGCCGCCGGAACGGCTCGAAGAGGGCCGGAACCTGCTCAGCTGACACAGCTGGTCCGGAATTGGCGACGATGAGCTCACCCGAGAAGCGGACCTCCACTCGAACCCACCCGCCCGGCTCGTTGTACTTGATCGCGTTCTGCACGAGGTTCGCGACCATGCGTTCCAGCAGCGCTGGTTCACCGGGGACGGCTGCCTCCTCGAGCTCGGTGGTGACGCTCAGCTTCGCCTCCTCGGCAGCTACGCGATGCAGCGCGACGGCATCCGCCGCGAGCACGTCCAGCCGTACCTGCGTGCGCGCCATCAGTCCGCGCTCGGTCTCGGCGAGGACGAGCAGGCCCTCGATGAGGCTCTCGTTGCGTTCGTTGGTGGAGAGCAACTGGCGGGCGAGGAGATGCTGCTGATCCGGGGTGAGCGTGTTCGCGAGGCTCACCTCGATCAACGCCCGCTGCGTGGCGAGCGGCGTCCGCAACTCGTGGGATGCGTTCGCGGCGAAATGCCGCTGCGCCTCGTAGCCCTCGGCCACTCGATCAAGCATCGTGTCGATGCTGGCGGCGAGTTGGCCGCTCTCGTCGCCCGTCCTCGCCCTCCCGATGCGCAGTCCGAGGCTGGTCGGCCCGAACTGTGCGATCGCCTCGCCCATCTCCCGGAATGGACGTAGCGCCCAGCGAGTGAGAGACCAGCCCAGCACCAGCAGGATCAGGACGCAGGCCATGACTTCGACTATGCCCAGGACCACGTTGTAGGAGGTGCCTCCGAAGAATCCGCCACAGCCGCCATTGCCCCAGTCCCTCCAATCAGAGGAGCAGTGCGTGCCACGGTTCACGAGGTAATCGGCGATCTTCTCGCACGCCACAAAACCCCAACTGATGCTCACCCAGCCGACGAAGCACGCCACCGTCAGCATGACGAGCACCCGGACGCGCGGCGTCATGAGGCATCACCGAAGCGATAGCCGACCCGCGGCACGGTGTGGATCACCGGCGGGTCGCCGAGCTTCTTGCGCAGCGTCATCACCGCCACGCGCACGGCATTGGTGAACGGATCGGCGTGCTCGTCCCACGCCTGTTCGAGCAGCATCTCCGCACTCACAATCCTGTCCGCGTTGCGCATCAACACGGTGAGGACGGCGAACTCCTTCGGCGTGAGGTCCAGCAGCAGCCCGTCGCGGCTGGCGCGGTGCCGTGGCTGGTCGAGTTCGATGCCCGCGATGTCGAGCACCGGAGTGAGCACCTGCGACGGACGGCGGGACAGCGCCTGTACGCGGGCCACCAGTTCGGCGAAGGCGAACGGTTTGGTGAGGTAGTCGTCAGCGCCCAGCCCCAGGCCGTCGACCCGGTCGCGGATACCGCCGGCGGCGGTGAGGATGAGGATCCGCGGTCCCGATGCGTACGGACCTTGGCCGTGCTCCACGATCCATCGACAGACCTCGTCGCCGCTGCGCTTGGGCATATCCCTGTCGAGGACGACGACGTCGTAGTCGTTCACCGCGAGGCGTTCGAGCGCCTGTTCACCGTCGTAGCAGACATCGACCGCCATGGACCGCCGGCGCAGCCCCTCGGCGACCGTGTCCGCGAGCAGGCGCTCGTCGTCGGCGAGAAGCACACGCACGAGCATTCCTCTCACCGAGGGCGCACCCGACACCCGGCCGGCACTTGGTCCGGACGGTTCAGGGTTGCCGACATCCGATAAGCGCAGCATAAGGAGCAGCCGAATGCTGCTGATAGCGGTCGGCGCCGATGGTGGAGCACATGACCACCACTCCACACCGCCGTCGGGCCCTCTCAGCACTGGCCGGCATCGCGCTCGTCGCGCTACTGCTGCTCAGTACGCTCGTCCTCGTCGACCGCCACGGCCCCACCGCCGCCGCCGACCGCACCCCACCTGCGCCGGCGCAGCTCACCTCCAGTGGCTGGCCGGCGCGAGGACAGGCCGCCTTCCGGATCGACGGTGAGACGCCGGCGGCCTCGCCGGAGCAGATGCCCGTACCGATAGCGAGTGTCGCGAAGGTGATGACCGCCTACGTCGTCCTCAAGAAGGCGCCGCTCGCGCAGGACGCCGACGGCCCGTCGTTCACGGTGACGGCCGCAGACGTCACCGACACCGCCATGCGCAGGAAGCGCGGTGAGTCGCTGGTGGCGGTCAGGCAGGGCGAGACGCTCACCGAGCGCCAAGCACTCACGGCGTTACTGCTGCCGTCGGCGAACAACATCGCCATCATGGTGGCGCGCTGGATCTTCGGATCCGTGGACGAGTTCGTGACGCACATGAACGCCCAGGCGCGAACGCTGGGCATGACGCACACCACGTACACCGACCCGAGCGGCTTCGACGAGGCGACCGTCTCCACCGCCGCCGATCAGGTTCGGCTCGGCCAGGTCGCTATGGAGAACCAGACCTTCGCCTCGATCGTCCAGCTGTCGACTGCGGAGATTCCTGTTGCCGGCACCGTGCACAACACCGACACGCTGCTCGGTACCGCGGGATTCGTAGGGATCAAGACGGGTTCGGATGATGCGGCCGGCGGGTGCTTCATGTTCCGGGTCTACCGGATCATCGACCACACGGCGGTAGCGGTGACCGGAGTCGTCCTGGGGCAGCGCGGCAAAGACCTCATCGCTGCTGCCGAAGCGGCTGCCCGGGCCATCGCCGACGGCGTCTCACCGACCGTCCCGATGGCGTAGTCGTTCGCTACCTACTCCGGCCGGTACTCGAGGTAGGACGACTCGACGGTGAGTTCCGTGATGCGGACGCTGATCCGCTGGCGCAGACTCTGCGGGGCCTGGTCGTTGCCGCAGCACCGCGCAACGAGCGCGCGGACGTCCTGCTCGAGCCCGTACTGCTTCAGGCAGGGAGCGCAGCCGTGCAGGTGCTCGCGGATGCGGTTGCGCAGCGCGTCATCACTCTCGTCGTCGAGGTAGAGGTAGAGGTCCTTGATGACATCGCCACAGTCGATGTTGCCGGGGCCGAATCCGAATGGCGACGTCATTGCTCGGCTCCAGCCGGGATGAGCCCACGCCCCTTGGCGTAGTCGGCCAAGAGCGTCTGCAACTGCTTACGTCCTCGGTGCAGGCGCGACATCACGGTGCCGATCGGCGTCCCCATGATCTCGGCGATCTCCTTGTACGCGAAGCCCTCCACGTCAGCGAGATAAACCGCGAGACGGAACTCCTCAGGCAACGACTGCAGCGCGTCCTTCACATCCGAATCCGGCAGGTGGTCGAGCGCCTCCATCTCCGCGGAACGAAGACCGGTGGAGGTGTGCGACTCAGCCCGCGCCAGCTGCCAGTCCTCCACCTGCTCGCCGTTGGATTCCTGCGGCTGCCGCTGCTTCTTGCGGTAGTTGTTGATGAAGGTGTTCGTCAGGATGCGGTACATCCAGGCTTTGAGGTTCGTGCCCTCGGTGAACTGGTGGAAGGCCGCGTAGGCCTTCACGAAGGTCTCCTGCACGAGGTCTTCCGCGTCGGAGGGGTTGCGCGTCATGCGCATGGCAGCGGCGTAGAGCTGGTCGAGGTAGGGCAGCGCATCACGTTCGAACCGCGCCCGTCGCTCTTCCACCGTCTCTTCAGCCACGCTGCTCCTTCGGTCCGGAATCGCTTGCGGTGAGCCTATCGCGGCTGTCGACAGAGTCTTCACCGCCTTGATCGTGGAGCGCACGCCGGACGGCCGCTCGCGGAGAGCACAGTTCGCCATGTGTGGTTAAACCCCTTGACACGCAAAGTCATTCCACCGGCTCGCTAGGTTGATGTCCATGGCTGCGGGGACTCCGGCGACGGCGCTACTGACGAAGCGAGGCGTGTCGTTCACACTGCACCCGTATGACCACGATCCCCGCAATCAGGGCTTCGGCGAGGAGGCGGCGGCCGCCATCGGGGTGGCGCCGGAGCGGATCTTCAAGACTCTGATCGCATCGGTGGACGGCAAACTCGTCTGCGGTGTGGTGCCCGTGGCGGGGCATCTGAACCTGAAAGCGCTTGCTGCCGTGGTCGGGGCTAAGAGGGCCGAGATGGCTGATCCGGCCACCGCGGAGCGCGCCACCGGGTACGTCCTCGGTGGCATCTCACCGCTCGGGCAGCGTTCCCGGCTGCAGGTGGTGATCGATGCTTCGGCCTCGTCCTTCGAGACGGTGTTCGTGTCGGCCGGAAGGCGCGGGCTGCAGATCGAGCTCACGCCCGCCGATCTTGCCGCTGCCGCTAACGCGACGCTTGCCCCCCTCGCCGCCGCGTGATCAACACAGCCACATGGCCCCTCACAGGCCGTATGGCTGTGTTGATCATGAAGATTCAGGAACGGTGACGAAGTCGATGAGCTCCTCGACCGCCCGCAGCAGCGGCACTTCGACGTCGGCGTAGCTGTCGACCGAGGCGAGGACGCGGCGCCACAGTTCACGGGGCTCGGTCACCCCGAGGGCCGCGCAGATCCCGGTCTTCCAGTCAGTGCCGCGCGGCACCTCTGGCCACCGCGCGATCCCGACCGCCGTCGGCTTCACCGCCTGCCAGACGTCGACGTACGGGTGACCGGTGACGAGGACGTCCTGCGTCCAGCCCAGCCGCGCCAGATCGGCGGCGATCCGGCTCTCCTTGCTGCCGGTGACGAGGTGATCGACGAGGACGCCGACACGACGCTGCGGCCCCGGCGCGAAGTCGCGGAGCGCGTCCACGAGGTTGTCGATGCCGTTCAGCGGTTCGACGACGATGCCTTCGACGCGCAGGTCATCGCCCCAGATCCGTTCCAACAACGCGGCGTCGTGCACGCCCTCGACCCAGATCCGGCTGGCACGGGCCACGCGCGCCTTCGCCTCCTGCACGGCGATCGAACCCGAGGCGGTGCGCTTACGGGGCGCAGGCACTGCAGCGGCCGGCGCAGGACGGACCAGGGTCACCGGCTTGCCGTCGACCAGGAACGCCGCCGGCAGCATCGGGAAGACCCGCCGGTTGCCGCGCCGGTCCTCAAGGGTGACGGTGTCCCGCTTCTCGCCGGAGTCGACAGCGCGCCCGATCGCGACCACGGCACCGCAGAATCGGCCGTCGGCAGTCTCGACGACGAGATCGGTCCCGGCCTCGATCTCCGGCACCCGCGGTGCGCGACGAGCAGGAGTGGCCAGGACGTCCTCGGAGTACCGCACAAAGCCCGACGTTAGCGCCGGTCCGTGAAGCAACCGCAGGGTGACACGCCGTGATCAGCGCGGCAGATGCTTCACGAACTCGACGACGGCCCCCGCCACCGCCGCCGTGTCTCTCTTGAGACTGTGATCGCCCGGCACCACGACACGGGTCCAGCGCGGGTCCTCCGGAGGCATGCCGAAGGCGTCCTTATTGCCCTGCACGACGAGCGTCGGCAGGTCAGTTGACTCAAGCTCGCCCAGCCGCGACTTCTCTGGTTTACCCGGCGGGTGCAGTGGGTACGCAAGGGCCACAACGGCGACGGCACCCAGGTTCTTGGCCGTCCGACAAGCGACCCGGGCGCCGTTCGACCGTCCTCCGAGGACGAGCGGCGCCCCCGCAACCTGCTTCTCGGCCAGCAGTGCCGCGACGACTTCCCTCCACGTCGCGTCCTGTGGCCCAGGTTTCGGTGGCGCTGCTCGTCCGCCCACGCGAAACGGCTGGGTCACCAGCGCAACGGCGATCTTCGCCTCCAGCGCGGCACCACGGATCGCGAGTAGGTCGGGGGTCTCCACGCCCGCCCCGGCGCCGTGGGTGAGCGCCAGTAAGGCGGTTGGGCGCGAACGGCTCGACGGCAGGTCGAGGTCGACCCATCCCGGCCCCGCGGCGGTCCCGACGACCAACCTCATCGGTTCGCTCCGCAAGCGTCGCTGCTCATCGGTTCGCTCCGCAAGCGTCGCTCGTACGCATCAGAAGAGGGTCTCGTGGTCGTCAACCGGCTCGACCCGCGAGACGAGTTCCGGGCTGTCGTTGCGCACAGAGTTCACCAGTGTCGAGACGGGGCGCAGTTCGATCGTCTCGCCGGCCGACTCGTCCCACGCCACGAGGAGATCGGCGGGGTCGGCGACGGCCGGGTCGAGCCACTGCTCCCACGCGGTGCTCGGCAGGACGAGCGGCTGCCGGTCGTGCACCACAGTGAGCTCCCCGACGGAGTCGGTGGTGAGGACGGTGCAACTGGTCAGCGTCGGCGCATCTCCGTCGGCCGGGTCGTGCCAGAACTCGTAGAGACCGGCGAGGGCGAGGACGTGCCCGTCCTCGGCAGTCATGTAGAACGGCTGCTTGCGCGGTCCGTTCGGGGTATCGACGACACGCCACTCGTACCAGCCGTCGATCGGCACCAGGCAGCGCCGTGACCTGTAGGCCGAGCGGAACGCCGGCTTGGTCGCGACCGACTCGGAGCGGGCGTTGAAGAGGCGGCCACCCATCTTCACGTCCTTGGCCCAGGTCGGCACCAAGCCCCACCTCGCGGCGCGCAGCTGCCGTACCGGCTCTCCCGTCCGCGCTCCCGCCTCGTCGCGGAGCGGGCGGTTCACCACGATGCGGACCGTGTCAGTCGGCGCGACGTTGTAGTCGGGCGTGGAGGCGCCGCCCTCGAGCTTGTCGATCGCCTTCAGCTCGTTCGCGACCTGATCGTCGGACTTCACCGACGTGTACCGCCCACACATGCCGCTCACGCTAGTCAAAGCGGACGACACAGGCTGGCAGACTGGGCGTGTGAGTTCAGCCTGGGCAGCCCCGCGTCGGCACTCACCGCTGCGCGCCACGGTTGCCCTGCCCGGCTCGAAGTCGCTCACGAACCGCCACCTCATCGTCGCCGCCCTCGCGGACGGTCCGAGTCGCATCGTCGCGCCGCTGCGTGCACGCGACACCCAACTCATGGCCGACGCTCTTCGCGCCCTCGGTGCGTCGGTTGAGGACGCCGCCGCGGATTGGGTCGTCACCCCCGCCGACCTGCACGGTGCCGACATCGACGCGGGCCTCGCTGGAACCGTGATGCGATTCGTCCCACCGGTGGCCGCGCTCGCCGTCGGTGAGTCGCGCTTCGACGGGGACGAGTACGCGCGCAAGCGCCCGATGCGCGCCCTGCTCGACGGGCTGCGCGCCGCCGGAGTCACCATCGAGGACGAGACGCACGGCGCGCTTCCCTTCACGATCATCGGCACCGGGTCTGTGCCCGGCGGTGTGGTCGAGATCGACGCCTCGGCCTCGTCCCAGTTCGTCTCCGCGCTCCTACTCGCCGGAGCCCGCTTCGAGAAGGGCATCGAAGTACGGCACGTGGGTGCGGCCCTCCCCTCGCTGCCGCACATCGAGATGACCATCGACGTCCTGCGCAAGGCCGGCGTCGAGATCGAATCGCCGCAGCCGGGGCACTGGCGCGTCCATCCCGGCGCGATCACCGCCCACGACGTCGTCGTCGAGCCCGACCTCTCCAACGCGGCGCCGTTCCTCGCAGCAGCCCTCGTCACCGGCGGATCGGTGACGGTGCCGCACTGGCCGATCACCACCACCCAGGCCGGCGACGCGCTGCGCGAACTCCTCGCGCGGATGGGCGCGGCGCTCACGGTGACCACCGACAGCCTCACCGTCTCCGGCACCGGCCATATCGCGCCGCTGCGCGCGAACCTGCACGACGTCGGTGAACTCACTCCCGTCCTCGCGGCGCTCTGCGCCCTCGCCGACGGCGAATCGCAGCTACTCGGTATCGAGCATCTGCGCGGGCATGAGACGGACCGCCTCACAGCACTTGCCGACGAGATCAACGCCCTCGGCGGGGCGGTCACCGAGATGCAGGACGGTCTGCTGATCCGTCCCGGCCCGCTGCACGGCGGCCTCTGGCATGCCTACGCCGACCATCGCATGGCCACCGCCGGCGCCGTCCTCGGCCTTGCGGTGGACGGCATCGAGGTCGATGACATCGGCTGTACCGGCAAGACCCTGCCGGACTTTCCCGGCATGTGGGCGGAGCTCTTGTGCGCATGAGGCCCGTGGACGCATGAGGCCCGTGCACGCATGAGTCGCCGCGATCTGGATCGCCTCGATGAGGACGACATCCGTACGCGCGCCAACCCCCGCGGCTCGCGACCGCGATCGAAGAACCGCCCCTCACACGAGGACGCCCACGACGGTATGGTGCTCACCGTCGACCGCGGCCGCTACGGCGTCCTCGTGAGCGCCTCCGGCCGAGCCGGCGCGAAAGGCGGGGCAACCATCAACGCGATGCGGGCCAGGGAACTGGGGCGCAAGGCGATCGCCGTCGGCGACCGGGTGAGCCTCGTCGGCGATGTGGACCCGAACCACGGCGAGAGCCTTGCCCGCATCGTCCGCATCGCGGAGCGCGACACCCTGCTGCGCCGGACCGCGGACGATGACGACCCGACCGAGCGCGTCCTCGTCGCGAACGCCGACCAGATGGTGATCGTCGCGGCGCTCGCCGATCCCGAGCCGAGTTACGGCCTCATCGACCGCTGCCTCGTCGCCGCCCTCTCGGCCGGGATCGAGCCGATCCTCTGCTTCACCAAGAGCGACCTCGCCTCCCCCGAGGAGGCCATGGCCCGCTACGCCGAGCTCGACGTGCCGGTGGTGGTGACGCGGCAGGGAGGCGAACTCGACGCCCTGCGCGATCGTCTCGACGGACACCTCTCCGTCCTCGTCGGCCACTCGGGCGTCGGCAAGTCGACTCTGATCAACGTCCTCGTCCCTGATGCGTACCGGGCGATCGGGCGGGTGAGCGCCATCGGCAAGGGACGCCACACCTCGTCCTCCGCGATCGCCCTGCCGCTGCCCGACGGCACCGGTTGGGTGATCGACACACCGGGAGTGCGCTCCTTCGGCCTGGCGCATGTGACCGCCGCCGACCTGCTCTGGGCATTCCCCGACCTGGAGGACGGCGCGAACACCTGCCCGCCCGGCTGCGAGCATGTCTCGGCCGAGGCCGGCTGCGCCCTCGACAAGTGGGTCGAGGACGGCCACGCCGACCCCGAACGCCTCGCCGCCTTCCGCCGCCTACTGGTCAGCCGCAACGACTAAACGGCTCAACCTTGTGTGGCTGGGAGCCGCAGTTCGGCGTCACCAGTGGCCCTGTGACACACAAGGTCGAGCCGTTAGGTTTGCGTGGTGGCACTCACCCTGACCTCGATCTACCGCTACCCGGTGAAGTCCTGCCGCGGTGAGGCGCTCACCACCGCCACCGTGGAGCCATGGGGGCTGGGCGGCGACCGACGGTGGATGCTCGCCGACACCGACGGCGAGACGGTCACCGCCCGCGAACACCCTCGGATGTTGCTCATCTCCCCCGAACTCTCCCCCGCCGGTTACGCCCCCGATGGCGGGGGTACCCCCACTGAGGACGGAGTCTGGCTGCGCGCGCCGGACAAGGATGACCTCTTCGTCGCCACTCCGCAGGACTCGGCAACGACCGTGAGCGTGCACAAGGGCACGCCCTTCGCTGCCTCCGCCGGATCGGCCGAGGCAGCCGACTGGCTCAGCGACTACCTCGGCGTCGCCGTGAGTCTGGTCTTCACCGACGACCCGACCCGCCGGCACCCGAACCCGAAGTTCACCCGGCCCACCGACAGCGTCTCCTTCGCCGATGCGTATCCGCTGCTGCTCGCCACCGAGGAGTCACTCGCCCAGGTGAACGACTGGATCGCCGCCGGACCGCTCGCCCACGAAGGGCCGTTGGACATGCGCCGGTTCCGTCCCAACGTCGTCGTCAGCGGCGCCCCCGCCTTCACCGAAGACACGTGGCGAAAGGTCAGGATCGGCACGGCCGTCTTCCGCACACCGAAGGGCTGCGACCGCTGCGTCCTCACCACGACCGACCCGGACACGGCCGCCCGCGGTAAGGAACCGATCGCCACCCTCGCCCGGCACCGCCGCTGGGACGGCGCCACCTGGTTCGCGATGAACCTCGTCCCCGACAACGCCGTCCCCGACAACGCCGTCCGTGACAACGCCGTCCCCGACGACCCTGGCGCAACGATCAACATCGGTGATGAAGTAGAGGTGCTGGAGACAGCCGAGTCGGATGGTCCACCGAGATGACGCGGGTATGAGATGACACGGTCTTTGAAGCATTTCAGCGTGTGGCGCAGCGCGGGTGGGGCGCCGCTGCCCGAGGGTCTCGCGATCGCGGTCGAGGAGTCGGGCTTCCGCCGCCTCTGGCTCGGCGGTGCCGCTGCCGAACTCACCAACGCCGAGCAGGCACTCGCCGAGACCGAGAACCTCTGGCTCGCCTCGGGCATCGTCAACATCTGGGGCGAGGACGCCCACACCACGGCCGCCAGTTACCACCGCCTCGAGGAGCGCTACCCGGGTCGCTTCGTCCTCGGTATCGGCACCGGCCATCCGGAGCGTTTCGAGCAGTACACGAAGCCGTACGAGTCGATACAGCACTACCTCGATGCCCTCGATGAGGACGGCGTTCCCGAGGAGCGCCGCGTACTCGCCGCACTCGGTCCCCGCGTCATGAAGCTCGCCGCTGCTCGCTCGGCCGGGGCGCACCCCTACCTCACGACGCCGGAGCACACCGCCGAGGCGAGGAGGACCCTCGGCCCGGGCAAGCTGCTCGTGCCGGAACAGACCGTCGTCCTCACCGCCGATCCGGACCAGGCGCGCGCGATCGCCCGGCCGTGGCTCGCGCGCTACCTGGGCTACGTGAACTACTGCAACAACTGGCGGCGTCTCGGCTTCACCGACGAGGATCTCGCAGGAGGGGGAAGCAGCCGTCTGGTCGATGCCCTCATCGCGCACGGCACCGCTGACGAGATCGCCGCCCGCGCGGGTGCGCACATCGACGCGGGTGCCGATGAAGTCTGTGTTCAGGTGCTGTCGGAATCCTCAGATATCCGCCCCGAGGTGCATGCGCTCGGCGACGCGCTGAACCGTTGGGAGGCGGCGCGCGCACGCTAGCGGCACACTGTCTGGGATGTCTGCAACCAGCCGCCCTCGCGGCCACGAGAACGTGGCCACTGCGCTGGTCGACCCTGCCGTTCTCGCGGAGTTCGAACTCGACCTGATGGCCCACGACTTCCGGGTGTGGCTGGTGGAGACCGCGCCCAACTTCCCCGACCCCAAGCGGCTGGCCTTCCAGGTGCGGCAATCGCTGATCGACTGGAGTCAGGGACGCTGGGTCGACGCGGCCGAGTGGGCCGTCGTCTGGATCGCCTTCGGCGACTCCTGGCAGGACGGGGACGAGCCGATTCCGTGGGCCGCCCACGCCGCGCTCTGGGACAAGCTCGATCAGTACCGCTCCGCGGTGCGGTTCAATCGGGGACTCACCGGAATTCCGCGCGTCGCCGTCCCGCAGGAGTCGTGAGACCCACGCTGCGCGACAGCGCCGCGTGAAAGAGCAGCGCGATAGCCTGCGCCGGTGCAGCCGAACCACTACTCCGATGACCTCACGCTGGCCCTCGAACTCGCCGATCTCGCCGACGGCCTGACGATGGCACGATTCGGCGCCGATGACCTCGTCGTCGAGAGCAAGCCCGACCTCACCCCGGTGAGCGACGCCGACAAGGCGGTCGAGCGAGCCCTGCGCGAGCGCCTCGCCATCGCCCGTCCTGAGGACGCGATCTGGGGCGAGGAGTACGGAGTGGTCGGCGACTCGTCGCGCCGCTGGGTGATCGACCCCATCGACGGCACCAAGAACTTCGTGCGCACCGTCCCGGTGTGGGCGACGCTCATCTCGTTGATGGACGGGCCGGAGTCGGTGGTGGGTGTCGTCTCGGCGCCGGCGCTGGGTCGGCGCTGGTGGGCGCATCTCGGCGGCGGCGCCTACGGCAGCATGTTCGGCAACGAGCCGAAGCGCCTCGCGGTCTCGAAGGTGGCGACGCTGCAGGACGCCTCGATCTCCTACGCCTCGGTCGGCGCGTGGAAGGACCGCGGTCTCGGCGACCAGTTCCTCGGCCTGCTCGATCGATGCTGGCGCACCCGCGCCTACGGCGACTTCTACTCCTACATGCTCGTCGCAGAGGGCTCCGTCGATCTCGCCGCTGAGCCTGAGCTCTCGCTCTGGGACATGGCCGCGCTCGCGCCGATCGTCACCGAGGCCGGTGGCCGCTTCACCGGACTCAGCGGGCAGGACGGCCCGCTGCACGGCAACGCCGCCGCCAGCAACGGCCTGCTCCACGACGCGCTGCTGGCCGCGCTGTCGTGATCAAGTCGTGGTTTCCGTCGCTCAGCGACGAAAACCACGACTTGATCAACGAACCCGTGACTCGACAAACGGCGGCTTCACGACGCGGACCGTCGAGGTGCGTCCTCGTACATCGACGGTGATCTCGTCGCCCTCCTCGATCCCCACGCTCGTGTCGAGCAGCGCGAGGCCGATACCGACCCTCTTCGTCGGCGAGAAGGTTCCGCTCG
Source organism: Jatrophihabitans sp. (assembly GCA_036502295.1). Taxonomy (GTDB): domain Bacteria; phylum Actinomycetota; class Actinomycetes; order Mycobacteriales; family Jatrophihabitantaceae; genus DASXYU01. The sequence continues at coordinate 14,051 of DASXYU010000011.1, forward strand.
TCACCTCGCCGATGACCGCGCCGTCGGCAGCGAGGACGTTCATTCCGCCACGGGGGATGCCGCGGTCGAGACAGAGCAGACCCCAGAGCTTGCGGGCGGGTCCGGCCGCCTTTTCGGCGAGCAGCGCCTCGCGTCCCCAGAATGCCTCTTTCTTCCAGCCCACCGCCCACGTCGCAGAGGCCTGTACCGGGGTGATCGTCGGCGAGAGCTCGTGACCGTGCAGCGGATAGCCCATCTCGGTGCGCAGCGTGTCGCGTGCGCCGAGGCCGGCGGGCAGACCGCCGAGCGGCGCGGCCGCCTGCACCAGCGCGTCCCAGAGCGCCGGCGCTCCGTCCCAGGTGGGCAGTAGCTCGTAACCGTGCTCGCCGGTGTAGCCGGTGCGCAGAACGCGTACCGGAGAACCATCGAAGGATGCATCGGTGAAGGCGATGTACTCCAGCTCGGCCGGCAAGCCCACCGCTGTGAGCACCTCGGTCGACTTCGGACCCTGCACCGCGATGACGCCGTACTCGGTGTGCCGGTCGGTGACGGTGATTCCCTCCGGCGCAGCCGCCGCGAGCAACGACACCACCTCTGCGGTGTTCGCCGCGTTCGGCACGAGGAAGACGTCCTCATCGGCGATGAGGTACTGGTAGAGGTCGTCGATGACTCCGCCGGCCGAGTTGCAGCAGAGCGTGTACTGCGCCTTGCCGGCGACGATCTTGCCGAGGTCGTTGGTGAGGCAGGAGTTCACGAAGTCGCGCGCGCTCAAGCCCTCGGCGGACCGCCCCACGATCGAGGCCTTGCCGAGGTGGCTCACGTCGAAGATGCCGACCGCGTCACGCGTCGCCGCGTGTTCCTTGAGGACGCCCGCACCGGGGTACTCGATGGGCATCTCCCACCCGCCGAAGTCGGCCAGCTTGGCGCCGAGCGCAACGTGTCTGTCGTGCAGGGGCGAGTGGAGGAGATCCGTCATGCCGCAAACCCTAGTTAGCTCGCTGACAGGCCTCACGAACACGTCACTAAGATCAGCCCCATGCCGACCGTGTCGCTCGTCGATCCCTCCGTCCCGATCAAGGCCGACGCCGTGGTCGTCGGCGTGTTGCAGGGCAAGGACGGCCCCAGGCTCGCACCTGGCGCCCAGCCGGTGAGCCGCGCGCTGTTTGGTTCAACATCGGGCGGCAAGCTGCTCAAGGCGCTGAAGGACGTCGGCGTCACCGGCCGCCCCGATCAGGTCGTCTCGATCTCCACCCTCGGCCTCGCCGACTTCCCCGTCGTCGTGGCGACCGGCCTCGGCGAGAACGCCCGTGAGGCGGAAGCCCTTCGCCGCGCCGCCGGCGCCGTCACCCGCACGGTGACAAACCACGCACGACTGCACTTCGCCATCAGCGGCCCGGTGAGCGCGATCGCCGAGGGCGCCCTCTTCGGCGCATACAGCTTCACCGACTACAAGGCCTCACCGGCGAAGTCGGCGCTGCGCGCAATCAGCATCGCCGGTGACGGCGGCGGCCGTCGCGAGCTGGCCCGCGCCAAGGCACTCGCCGAGGCGATCACCACCACCCGCAACCTGGTGAACACCCCGCCGAACGACCTGTACCCCGCAAGCTTCGCGGCGAAGGTGAAGGAACTCGCGCGCGGCACCGGCGTCACCGTCGAGGTACTCACCGAGGACGGCCTCAAGCGCGGCAGGTACGGCGCGATCCTCGCGGTCGGCGGCGGCTCGGTGAACCCGCCGCGCCTGGTGCGCCTCACCTACCGCCCGGCCCGTTCGAAGGCCACCGTGGCACTCGTCGGCAAGGGCATCACCTTCGACAGCGGCGGCCTGAACCTCAAGCCGGGCAACAGCATGGCGTGGATGAAGAGCGACATGGGCGGCGCCGCGGGCGTCATCACCAGCACCCTCGCCATCGCCGCGCTGAAGCTGCCGATCACTGTCATCGCGACGGTGCCGATGGCGGAGAACATGCCGGGCGGTAGCGCCTACCGCCCCAGTGACGTCATCACCATGCGCAGCGGCAAGACGGTCGAGGTCGGTAACACCGACGCCGAAGGACGTCTCGTCCTCGCCGATGCCCTCAGCCGCGCAGGGGAGGACGAGCCCGACTTCCTCATCGAGACCTCGACCCTCACCGGAGCGCAGCTGGTGGCGCTCGGCGGGCGCGTCATCGGAGCGATGGGCGAGCCGAAATGGCGAGATCAGGTGGTTGCCGCCGGCAACGCCGTCGGGGAGGCGAGCTGGGCAATGCCGCTGCCGTCCGAGTACGCGGGCGGTCTGGAGTCGCCGGTGGCCGACCTGAACAACATCTCGAGCGACAGTTGGGGCGGAATGCTCGTCGCCGGTCTCTTCCTGAAGAACTTCATGCCCGACGGCGTGCCGTGGGTGCACCTCGACATCGCCGGGCCGTCGTTCAACCAGGCAGCGCCGCACGGCTACACCCCCAAGGGCGGGACCGGAGCTGTCGTGCGCACGATCGTGGCGGCCGTCGAGAGCCTCACGAAGTAGCACTGCTGGCCGAGTGGAAAGATAGAGACAACACCTAGAAGGAGCGCACGCGTGGCCGACAAGCAGTTCGATCTCGTCATTCTCGGCGGAGGCAGTGGCGGCTACGCGGCTGCTCTGCGCGCTGCGGAGCTCGGCAAGACTGTTGCCCTCATCGAGAAGGACAAGGTCGGCGGCACGTGTCTGCATCGCGGCTGCATCCCGACGAAGGCATTGCTGCACGCCGGCGAGATCGCTGACTACGTCCGCGAGAGCGAGACCTTCGGTGTCAACGCGACCTTCGGTGGCATCGACATGGCGGGCGTCCACAAGTACAAGGACGGCGTCATCGGCAAGAACTGGAAGGGCCTGACGGCGCTCATCAAGAGCCGCGGCATCGAGATCGTCGAGGGCGAAGGACGCCTCACCGGCCCCAAGACGGTCAGCGTCAGTGGGGGTGCCCCCGGCAATGAAGGCGTAGCCGCCGGGGGAGGAGACAACTACACCGGCAGTTACGTCGTCCTCGCCACCGGTTCGTACTCCAGGACGATCCCGGGGCTGGAGATCGACGGGCAGCGGATCATCGCCAGTGAGCACGCGCTTACCCTCGATCACGTGCCGGCGACGGCGATCGTCCTCGGTGGCGGTGTCATCGGAGTCGAGTTCGCCTCGGCCTGGAAGTCGTTCGGCAGCGACGTCACGATCGTCGAGGCGCTGCCTCATCTCGTCCCCGCTGAGGACGAGGCGAACTCCAAGCTGCTGGAGCGTGCGTTCCGCCGCCGCGGCATCAACTTCAAGCTCGGCGTGCGATTCGCCGGGGCGGAGAAGACCGACTCGGGCGTGCGCGTGACGCTCGAGAACGGGGAGACGCTCGAGGCAGAGGTGCTGCTGGTCGCCATCGGTCGTGGTGCGAACATCGCCGACCTCGGCTACGAGGAGCAGGGCGTCGCGATGGACCGCGGCACGGTCGTGGTGAACGAGTACTGCCAGACCTCGGTGCCGGGCATCTACGCGGTCGGCGACATCATCCCGACGCTGCAGCTGGCGCACGTCGGCTTCGCCGAGGGCATCCTCGTCGCCGAGCACATCGCCGGCCTGCCGGTGGTGCCGATCGACTACGCCGGTGTCCCGCGGATCACCTACTCCTCCCCCGAGGTTGCCTCCGTCGGTCTCACCGAGGCACAGGCTGCGGAGAAGTACGGGGCCGAGGCGATCAAGTCCGTCACCTATGACCTCTCCGGCAACGGCAAGAGCGCCATCCTCAACGCCAGGGGCGCGGTGAAGCTCGTCGCCGCCAAGGACGGGCCGGTGCTCGGCGTGCACATCGTCGGCGAGCACACCGGTGAACTCATCGCCGAGGCGCAGCTGATCTACAACTGGGAGGCGCTGCCGGGTGAGGTCGCCCAGCTGATCCACCCGCACCCGACGCAGTCCGAAGCCATCGGAGAGGCGCACCTGCTTCTCGCCGGCAAACCCCTCCACGTCCACGAGTGACGAAGTCACGAGTGGCCAAACAACCCAGCCACGAATAAGTCAAGCCACCTCAAAGGAGTTAGTGGGCCATGCCTACGTCAGTCACCATGCCCCGCCTCGGTGAAAGCGTCACCGAAGGCACAGTGACCCGCTGGCTCAAGCAGGTCGGCGACCACGTCGACGCGGACGAGCCCCTGCTCGAGGTCTCCACCGACAAGGTTGACACCGAGGTTCCGTCGCCGGCCTCCGGCACGCTACTGGCGATCAAGGTCGCCGAGGACGAGACGGTGGAGATCGGCGTGGAACTCGCCGTCATCGGCGACGCCGGAGAGGTCCCGGCAGCACCCGCGGCTGAGCCCGCCGCCCCCGCCCCCGCACCGGCTCCCGAGCCCGCACCTGCACCTGCGCCTGCGCCTGCGCCTGCGCCTGCGCCTGCGGAAACCCTTGCACCGACTCCTGAGCCCGTGGCCGCGGCGCCAGTCCCAGAGCCCTCTCCGGCTCCCGCCGCTCCGGCTCCCGCACCGGCCCCTGCTCTCGTCGCCTCGGCAAGTGAGGACGATGAGGTGGCGGGCACCTACGTCACGCCGCTGGTGCGCAAGCTCGCCAGCGAGCACGGTGTCGACCTGGGCAGCATCGCCGGCACCGGTATTGGCGGCCGCATCCGTAAGTCCGATGTTCTCGCCGCTGCGTCGAACGGCGCCGGCGCTCCTGCCGCACCGGCCCCCGCTGCTACGCCCGCGCCCACCGCGCTCGCCCCTGTCCCTGCCCGTGCTGCGGTCGCGCCGACACCGTCCTCGGCGCCGTCCGCTCCGACGCCTGCCGCGGCAGCGTTGCGCGGTCGGGTCGAGCCGATGTCGCGGATGCGTCAGGTGATCGCCAGCCGCATGGTCGAGTCACTTCAGACCGCAGCGCAGCTCACCCAGGTCGTCGAGGTGGACGTCACCAAGATCGCGCGCCTGCGTGCGCAGGCGAAGAAGGACTTCGCCGCCCGCGAAGGCGTCAACCTCACCTTCCTCCCGTTCTTCGCCGTTGCCGCGATCGAGGCGCTGAAGGCTCACCCGATCGTCAACGCCTCCGTCGACATCGAGGCGAAGACGATCACCTATCACGACGCGGAGCACGTGGGCATCGCCGTGGACACCGACCGCGGCCTGCTCGTCCCGGTGATCCACAACGCCGGTGACCTGAATCTCGGTGGCATCGCCCGCAAGATCGCCGACCTCGCCGCCCGCACCCGCGACAACAAGGTGAGCCCGGACGAACTCGGCGGTGGCACCTTCACCATCACCAACTACGGCAGCGTCGGCGCGCTCTTCGACACCCCGATCATCAACCTGCCGCAGTCGGCGATCCTCGGCCTCGGTGCGGTCGTCAAGCGTCCTGTAGTCGTGAGCGATGACGACCTCGGTGAGACGATCGCGGTCCGCTCGATGGTTTACCTCGCCTTGAGCTATGACCACCGGATCATCGACGGTGCCGACGCCGGTCGCTTCCTCACGACCATCAAGGACCGCCTTGAGGCCGGGGCCTTCGAGCGGGCGCTAGGCCTCAACTAACCGGGTCTCAACTAACCGCGCCGCAGTCCCGCCAATCGCGATCTCCATCCGGGGGTCGCGATTGGTCTTTGCGGGACGGCCGTCCTCCGTGTCGGTGCGGGACGGGCCGGACCCGGAGGACGGCCGCTGCCAGCGGTGAAGTCGATCGCGATCGGCGTGCCGGAAGCACGCAGCGCCAGGGCGAAGTCGGCGGCACTGCCCCGGGCCACCGGTTCGGGGGAGAGTGCGCGCAGCACCACTTCGGCGATCTCGATGGGCATGGCAACGAGTGCCTGCCGTTGCTGCACCGACGTCCCGGGCTCGTGGCCGACCAAGCAACGAAACGCGAGCGCCCCGAGTGCGTAGACGTCATCGACCGTCGTCGGCAGGTACCCGCGGTAAGGGCCGGGCGGCAACGAGCCTGTGATACGCGCGGTGCCGAGGTCGGTGAGTAGCGCGTCGCCACGCTGGGAGAAGACGACGTTGGCCGGCGTGATGTCTCCGTGCACGATGCCGGCGGCGTGGGCGTGGGCTACTGCAGCGGCGACCGGGGCGACCGTGGTGATCACCTCGCCCGGGCCGAGGACGCCTCGAGACTGCAGTAGTTGGGCGAGCGATCCGCGCTCGGCAAGGTCGAGGACGAGCGCCACCGCCCCCGGCAGTTGCACCGCCTCGCGGAGCCCGATTAGATGCGGGTGCTGCAGCGCGGCCAGCATGGCTGCCTCATGCCGTGCCTGCTCCAACCCGTCCTTCGGGTCGTTCGGCACCACGAGGTACTTGATCGCCACCGCCTCGCCGCTGCGCCGGTGACGTCCCCTCCATACCTCGCCGGAGCCTCCGACACCGAGCAACTCCGCCAGGTCGTAGCCCGGAACCCTGAATCGCGCCGAGCCGGTCACCCCGGTGCTGACGAGGCCGAAGGACGGCGCCGGCTCGATGCGGCTAGGCAGGTACGGGTTGTGGTCCAGGTTGTCGTGCCGGGTCATGGCCGCGACGGTAGGCGAAAACCCGGATCGGTGCGTTTCGTTGTCCACAGGTCAACTTTTGGTCTTGAAACAGGGAATCGCCTGTTTCAAGACCAAAAGTTGCGCAGGATCGGGCTACTGTGCCGGGCAATGGCTGCCGACTCCCCCACGATTCTCGCTACCTCGGGTGGCGTCATCCCCAGCCCGCGTCTGCGCTGGGAGATCGGCCCGCTCACCGAGTACGCCCTCGACCTCACCGGAGTCTCCGGGCGCGCACCGAAGGTCTGCTTCCTGGCGACGGCCTGTGGTGACAACCCCGCGGTCGTCACCGCCTTCTACGAGGCCGCCCTGCTTCGCGGTCTCGCGCCGTCGCACCTCTCGCTCTTCCCGATGCCGACCCTTCCCGACATTCGCGGCCACCTCCTCGACCAGGACCTCATCTGGGTCTGGGGCGGCAGCGTCGCCGGGCTGCTCGCCCTGTGGGAACTGCACGGCGTCGGTGCTGCGATGCGCGAAGCGTGGCAGGCCAGCGTCGTTCTCACCGGCGTTTCGGCGGGGTCGATCTGCTGGCACACCGGAGGGACGACCGACTCCTTCGGCCCCGACCTGCGTCCGGTGACGAACGGTCTCGGGCTGGTCCCGTTCTCCAACGGCGT
>DASXYU010000012.1:0-18602 GCA_036502295.1 Jatrophihabitans sp.
ACCAGCATCGAGGCCTTGCCGGCGTACGGTCCCGACGTCAACGGGAAGCGTACGTAGACCGAAGGATCGGTGATCGTCTCGTAGCCCTGCGCCAGCTCGTGATCGGACAGCGTCGTGCCGCACCGCGGGCAGTAGGGCGCAACCCGGTAGTCCTCGACCAGCAGCCCCTTGTCGAAGATCGTCTTGAGGGCCCACCACACCGACTCGATGTACTCGGGGTTCATCGTCCAGTAGGCGTTCTCGTAGTCGGCCCAGTAGCCCATGCGCTCGCTCATGGTCTCGAAGGCGTCGACGTGGCGCTGCACGTTCTCGCGGCACTTCGCGTTGAACTCGGCGATGCCGTAGGCCTCGATGTCCGGTTTGCCGGTGAAACCGAGTTCTTTCTCGACGGCGAGTTCGACGGGCAGGCCGTGGCAGTCCCAGCCGGCCATCCGGGGGACGTGATAGCCCTTCATGGTCTTGAACCGGGGAAAGACGTCCTTGAAGACGCGGGCCTCGACGTGGTGGGTGCCCGGCATGCCGTTTGCGGTGGGCGGGCCCTCGTAGAAGGTCCAGCGAGGTCCGTCCGCGGTCTGGGCCAGGCTGCGCTGGAAGATGCCGCCGGCGCGCCAGCGCTCAACGACCTCGTGGTCGAGCGCCGCGAGGTCGACGTGCGGCGGCAACGCCTGATAGCCGGCTGTCGCAGGCAGTGGCTCGTAACCGGACACGGCTTTCCTTCTCTATGGACCCAATCGCGGGAGGTTTGCCCGTCGATGCTACCGACGCACAGCGAACACCTGTGATGCGACAGGATCGAGTGCGTGCTGCGGGTAAGCGTGCGGGTGAAGCCGGGTTCGTCGAGGACCGCCGTCGGAGGCGCCTACGGGCAGGACGGCCAGCTGATCGTCGCCGTCAACGCGCCTCCCGTGGAGGGTGCCGCGAACGAGGCCGTCGTGGCGGCGGTGGCGAAGGCATTCGCGCTGCGAAAGGGGGACGTTTCGCTGCTGAGCGGTCACACTGGTCGTTCGAAAGTGCTGGAACTAAGAGGGGACGCCGAAACGTTAGGGCTGCGGTTACAGGAATTGCTTACGAAATAACAGGCATATACGGCGCGGTAACTGGCGTTGACCGCTTTGGGTCAATATTCTGCCGCCTTTAACAGTGGATTTTCAGGCTGGTTGTCTCACGCCGGGTAGGTCCCGAACGGAGAGGGGATCGCACATGGCTGCGGTCAAGAAGGCTGCGGTTTCGACGGGCTCCACCCGAGCTGCGAGGACGGCTTCTGTCGCCAAGAATGCCCCCGCCAAGAAGGCTCCGGCCAAGGCGGCGAATAAGGCTCCTGTGAAGAAAGCCGTACCGGCCAAGAACATCGCCGCTAAGACTTCGACAAACCCGGTCCAGCGGAAAGCTCCTGCGGTCAAGAAGGCTCCGGTGACCAAGGCGGCCCCTGCCAAGAAGGCCCCGGCGAGGACGGTCGCTCCGACTAAGGCACCCGCGAAGAAGACGGCTCCCGCGAAGGCACCTGCCAAGGCCGCCCCTGCCAAGAAGGCCCCGGCGAGGACGGTCGCTCCGACTAAGGCGCCCGCGAAGAAGACGGTTGCCGCCAAGAAAGCTGTGCCTGCGAAGAAGATCGCTCCGGCCACGAAGGCCGTGAAGAAGGCGGCACCGGCCAAGAAGGCCGCGCCCGTCAAGGCAACGCCGGCCAGGAAGGCCGCGGCACCCGCCAAGGCGGCGCCGGCCAGGAAGGCTGCGGCTTCCGCCAAGGCGGCACCCGCTTCCGCCAAGGCGGCACCAACCAAGAAGGCCGCGCCCGTCAGGGCGGCGCCAGCTCCTGCCAAGGCGGCACCAACCAAGAAGGCCGCGCCCGTCAAGGCAGCGACCCCGGCCAAGACGGCTCTCGTCAAGGCGCCGCCGGTCGCTGCGCCCGAGCCTGTGACACCTGCTCCGGTTGTCGAGATACCGGCCACACCGCCACCTCCGGCGCCGAAGCCCGCCCCGGTTCCCCCGCCGCCACCGGCCCCGAAGCCACCACCGCGGATCGAGTGGACCAAGGCCGAACTCAAGGAGATCCGCGGCCGGCTCACCGCCGAACTCGGCGAGATGCAGCGGGCCTACGACAACTCGCTCGAGGCCCTCGACGATCTGCAGCAGGCGGGCAACGACGGCGCCGGCGACGATCAGGCAGACGCCGGCAGCAAGACGTTCGACCGCGAGCAGGAGCAGTCGATCGCGCAGAACCGCTATGACCTCATCTCACAGTTGCAGCGGGCCATCGAGCGGATCGATACGGGTACCTATGGCATCTGCGAGATCTGCGGTAACCCGATTCCCAAGGCCCGGCTGCAGTACCAGCCGCAGGCGACGATGGACGTCAACTGCAAGGCGCGCGAAGAGAGAAGGTAGGGCACGGCACAATGGCCGTGTGAGTAGCGCAGACGTCGAGACAGCCGTGGAGTCCCCGGCGCGGCCGCGGCGGGTCGTCCTCTTCGGGGTGATGGCGGCGATCGCGCTCGGCCTGGACATCCTCACCAAGTGCCTGGTCGCGGCAAACCTGGAGGGTGACGCACCGAAGCGGGTCCTGGGCGGCGCGGCCTACCTGGACGTCACCCGCAACTCCGGCGCCGCCTTCTCGATGGGGACGAGCTTCACGATCGTCCTCACCGTCCTCGCCATCGCAGTGGCGGCGGTCATCGTCCGCACCGCGGGGCGGCTGCGCTCCATCGGCTGGGCGATCGCGTTCGGGCTCATCCTCGGCGGAGCACTCGGCAACCTCACCGACCGTCTCTTCCGCTCCCCAGGCGTCGGCCGCGGACACGTCGTGGATTTCGTCAGCCTCTTCGGTCCGGACGGCAAGTACTGGGGCATCTTCAACCTCGCCGACTCCGCGATCAGCGTCGGCGCGGTGCTGGCCGTCGTCCTCGCCCTCGTCGGTATCCGATTCGACGGCACCCGCCAGAGCAAGACCGTGCGGTGACGGCCTCGCGCCTGCTGCCGGTACCCGACGGTCTGGAGGGACTGCGCCTGGATGTGGCGATCTCGCGCCTCTTCGGGTTCTCGCGCACCGCTGCCGCGGACCTCATCGGTGCCGGGCAGGTGAGTCTCGACGGTTCCGCGGCCAAGGGTTCGGTGAAGGTGAAGGGCGGGCAGTGGCTCGAGGTCGCTATCCCGGAGCCTGCCGCGCCGTTCTCCGAAGAGCCGCAGAACGTCGATGGACTCGCCGTCCTGCACGACGACGATGACATCGTCGTGGTCGACAAGCCGGTGGGCGTGGCCGTGCATCCGAGCCCGGGCTGGACCGGGCCGACCGTGGTGCAGGGGCTCGTCGGGCTCGGCTACCGCATCTCGACGTCGGGGGTGGCTGAGCGGCAGGGCGTCGTGCACCGCCTCGACGCCGGCACCACCGGCGTCATGGTGGTGGCGAAGAGCGAGCGCGCCTACACGCTGCTCAAGCGGGCCTTCAAGGAGCGGACGGTCGAGAAGCGCTACTCCGCATTGGTGCAGGGCCATCCCGACCCCAGCCGCGGCACGATCGACGCCCCGATCGACCGCGATCCGCGGCACGACTACAAGTACGCCGTCGTCTCGACAGGACGTCCCAGCGTGACGCACTACGAGACGGAGGAGGCGTTCGCGGCAGCGAGCCTGCTCGATATCCACCTCGAGACGGGCAGGACGCACCAGATCCGCGTCCACATGGCAGCTATCCGGCACCCCTGCTGCGGCGATCTGACCTACGGCGCGGACCCCGTCCTCGCCAAGCGCCTCGGCCTCACCCGGCAGTGGCTGCACGCCCGGGAGCTCGCTTTCGAACACCCGTCCTCCGGGGAGTCCGTCCGCTTCACCTCGCCGTATCCCGCCGACCTTCGGCACGCCCTGGACGTCCTGCGCGGTCCCGACCCTGCTTGATCAACGCATCGTTTCGGTCGTTCAGCGACCAACCGATGCGTTGATCAAGGACGGCTGGGGCTCAAACCCCGGCTGGGGCGGCCGATTGTGCGGGCATGACCACGCCCACTCTCCGGCCGCCGCAGCGGCCGTCGCACGTGCATGGGCAGGGGCAGCGTCCGGCCATGACGCGCGAGCAGTGGGTGCGGCTCACCCCTGAGCAGCGCGCCCGGTTCCAGGCACAGCTCCGGAAGTCCGGTTCGGTTGGAGGCGCCAACTCCGGGCGGTCAGGCTTGATCCTCCCCCGCAAGCGGGAGGTGCCCCCACCGTCGGCGCCTCCCACCGAACCAGCGGACCGTCACCGAATGCCTCGGTGGCTCGCTTTCGTGGTCATTGTCGTTGGCGTGCTGGTGGTGGGCGGGGCGGGAGCGCTTCTCATCGCAGGCATGGCGAGGCCGGTGCTGTCGTTCGCGGACGACACCCAGAAGCGCGCCATCCACGGCGACGTCACCTCCTCGGTAACCTCTTCGGCGCCGGTTGCACCGGCATCCGCCAGCGCCACCAGCACGGCGCCGCCGGTGCCCGCGAACTTCTGCGCCGACAACACCGAGCCGCGCCGGGTCATCGTCAGCCTCAAGGCCCAGCACGCCTGGTACTGCGCGGCCGGCAAGACCGTCTTCGACACGGCCGTGACCACAGGCATGGCCACGGACGCGACTAGGACGCCCAAGGGGCACTTCACCATCCAGACCAAATTGCGCGACACCGTCCTCAATCCCGACACGGGCGAGGCCTACCCCGTGAAGTACTGGATCGCCTTCAAGGGCAGCGAGTACGGCTTTCACGACGCCAGCTGGCAGAAGGTGGGCTTCGGCTCCAAGGGCTACCAGTCCGGGGGATCGCACGGGTGCGTGCACCTGCCGCTGAAGGCGGTCAAGTACCTCTACTCCTGGGCGAAGGTCGGGACCGCTGTCACCATCGCCTAAGCAGATCTCGGCGATGAGGTCACGATTGGCTAGTTGTCGGCGATATAGCCGGTCGCTGGATCGATGGCGGCGAGGAAGCCCCTGATCGCGGCGACGTGGTGCTCAAGGCTCGACAATGAGGACGACCTCGTCGGAGCTGGACACAGAGCGAGTGAACCAGGCCGGTCAACAAGCTTGGCGTGTCGCTGGCTGCACCTTGTCGGTCGCCGGTGCGATGATCGTCCTCTGCGCTGCTCCGGTGGGAGAGCGCACGGATGGACGAAGGGAGTCGTGGAACACCCATGACAGCTGGCGGTGCCGATTCGTTCGTCCATCTCCACGTCCACACCGAGTACTCGATGCTCGACGGCGCTTCCCTGCTGGACGGTCTTTTCACACGCGTCAGCGAACTCGGCATGTCGGCCATTGCGATGACCGATCACGGCAACCTGCACGGCGCCTTCGACTTCTGGAGCAAGGCCCGCAAACACGGTGTGAAGCCGATCATCGGCCTCGAGGCATACCTCACCCCGGGCACGTCCCGCTTCGAGAAGCGCAGGACCCGGTGGGGCCGTGGCGACAGCGAGGAAGAGGGCGGCAACGACGTCGCCGGTGGTGGCGCCTACACCCACATGACGATGCTCGCCGAGACGACCGAAGGTATGCAGAACCTCTTCCGTCTCTCCTCCCTGTCCAGCCTCGAGGGCTACTACTACAATCCGCGCGCCGACCGCGAGATCCTGTCGCAATACGCCAAGGGACTCATCGCGACCACGGGTTGTCCGTCGGGCGCGATTCAGACGCGGCTGCGTCTCGGCCAGTACGACGAGGCCCGCCGCGAAGCGGGCGAGCTGCAGGACATCTTCGGCAAGGAGAGCTTCTTCCTCGAGCTGATGGACCACGGCATCAACATCGAGAAGGTGGTCCGTGATGACCTGCTGCGCCTCGGCAAGGAACTCGACATCCGCCCTGTCGCCACCAACGACTCCCACTACAACAATCCTGGTGACGCCGACGCCCACGACGCCCTGATCTGCGTCGCCTCCGGCAAGCGACTTTCCGACACCAAGCGCCTGAAGTTCGCCGGCGGCGGCTACTACATCAAGTCGCCGGCCGAGATGCGCGACCTCTGGGACGGCACCTGGGGGATGCGTGAAGCCTGCGACAACACGCTGCTCATCGCCGAGCGCTGCCAGGTCGAGTTCCAGGAGTCGACCGGCGGCTACATGGCGCGCGCCGACGTCCCCGCCGGGCAGAGCGAGGAGTCGTGGTTCGTCGCCGAGGTATGGCGCGGCATCACGGCGCGCTACGGCGAGAAGCTGGCACCCGAGGTGGTCGCCCGCACCGAGATGGAGCTCGAGGTCATCAAGACGAAGGGGTACTGCGGGTACTACCTCGTCGTCGCCGACTTCATCAACTGGGCCAAGGACAACGGCGTCCGCGTCGGGCCCGGCCGCGGCTCAGGCGCCGGGTCGATCGCCGCGTACGCGTTGCGCATCACCGATCTCGACCCGCTGCGGCACGGCCTGATCTTCGAGCGCTTCCTCAACCCGGAGCGTCCGTCGATGCCCGACTTCGACATCGACTTCGATGACCGCCGCCGCGGCGACGTCATCAACTACGTCTCGGAGAAGTACGGCTCCGAACGTGTCGCGCAGATCGCCACCTTCGGCCGGCTCAAGGCCAAGGCGGCCATTAAGGACGCGGCCCGCGTCCTTGACTACGACTTCAAGATGGGCGACACCATCACGAAGGCGCTGCCGCCGGACGTCATGGGCAAGGGCATCAAGCTCAAGGAACTCTTCGACCCGAGCAGCGATCGTTACAACGAGGGCAAGGAGTTCCGCGACCTGCACGAGTCCAACCCCGACGTGCAGCGCATCTATGACACCGCGCGCGGCCTGGAGGGGCAGATCCGCAACTGGGGGGTGCACGCGGCTGGCGTGATCATGTCGAGTGAGCCGCTGATCGACATCGTCCCGATCATGAAGCGCGAGCAGGACGGCGCGATCATCACGCAGTTCGACTACCCGATGTGCGAGGCGCTCGGGCTGGTCAAGATGGACTTCCTCGGCCTGCGCAACCTCACCGTCCTGGACGACGCACTGGCCAACATCAAGAACAACCGCGGCGTCGAACTGGTGCTCGAAGACCTGGAGTACGACGACGAGGGTGCCTACGAACTGCTCGCACGCGGCGACACCCTCGGCGTCTTCCAGCTCGACGGTGGGCCGATGCGCTCGCTGCTGCGCCAGATGCAGCCGGACAACTTCGAGGACATCTCCGCCGTCATCGCGCTCTACCGGCCGGGGCCGATGGGGGCGAACAGCCATATCAACTACGCGCTGCGCAAGACCGGCAAGCAGGACATCGACTACATCCACCCCGAGCTCACCGAGGCACTGGAGCCGATCCTCGGCGGGACATACGGCCTGATCGTCTACCAAGAGCAGGTCATGTCGATCGCGCAGGAACTCGCCGGCTACACGCTCGGGCAGGCCGACAACCTGCGCCGCGCGATGGGCAAGAAGAAGCGCGAGGTCCTCGAGAAGGAGTTCGAGGGCTTCCAGACCGGAATGCGCGCGCGCAAGTACTCCGACGTCGCGATCAAGACGCTGTGGGAGATCCTCGTCCCCTTCGCCGACTATGCCTTCAACAAGGCGCACTCGGCCTCCTACGGCGTCATCTCCTACTGGACGGCGTTCCTCAAGGCGCACTACCCGGCCGAGTACATGGCCGCGTTGCTGACGTCCGTGAAGGACGACAAGGACAAGATGGCCGTCTACCTGGCCGAGTGCCGGCAGATGGGCATCAAGGTGCTGCCTCCGTCGGTGAACCACTCCGATGCCGACTTCACGCCGACCGGCGGTGACATCCGCTTCGGCCTCACCGCGATCCGTAATGTCGGGGCCAACGTGGTCACCTCGATCGTCGCGACGCGTAAGAGCAAGGGGCGCTTCACGGACCTCGGCGACTTCCTCGACAAGGTCGAGGCGGTGGTCTGTAACAAGAGGACGTTCGAATCGCTCATCAAGGGCGGAGCCTTCGACGAACTCGGGCATTCGCGTCGTGGCCTCATCCAGATCTACGAGCAGGCGCTGGACACCGTGGTGGACGTCAAGCGCGCCGAGGCGATCGGGCAGTTCGATCTCTTCGGTTCGTTGGGCGATGACGTGACGGCGGCGAACGACGTCTTCGCCGTGCGGGTGCCGGAGGGGGAGTGGGACAAGAAGGTGCTGCTCGGCTTCGAGCGGGAGATGCTGGGGTTGTACGTCAGTGACCATCCGCTCTTCGGGCTGGAGCACTTGCTTGGAAAGCACGCCGACACCACGATCGCCACGGTGCACGCCGAAGGGGCCGGTGACGGCCAGATGGTGACGATGGCAGGGCTGGTCGCCTCGGTGAACCGGCGCATCACGAAGGACGGCGCCAGCTGGGCACAGGTCGTCCTCGAAGATCTCGAGGGTTCGATCGAGGTGATGTTCTTCCCGGCGAGCTACGCGAAGGTCGGGATGACCATCGCCGAAGACACCGTCGTCTCGGTCAGGGGACGGCTGGACGCGCGCGACGACACGGTGAAGATCATCGGTTCGGAGCTGACGATCCTCGACACCACGGACACGGGGCACGGCCCGGTGAAGCTGAAGCTCGAGGCGAACAAGTGCACGCCGCCGCTCATCGAGCGGCTCCGTGACGTCCTCGGCACCCACCCCGGCATGACCGAGGTGCACCTGCATCTGGTGAGCACGAACAGTCCGCGGATGGTGCTGGACCTGCGGGTCGAACCGTCCGCCGCGCTGATGGGCGACCTCAAGGCACTGCTCGGGCCCGCCGCAGTCTCGGCCTAGCGTGGTTCGTGAAGCGCCTGCAGGCGTTTTACGGCGTGTCGCCCTGCAGACGCTTCATCATCGGAGGACGAGGTAGCGTCGAAATCGTGAGCGAACCGGTTGTCAGCGGCCCGCAGGTGGGCAGCTTCGCGCAGGGCAATGCATTCAGTCAGTGGGCGCTGGCGCGGTACTTGGTGGGGCGTGCGATCGCCGAGTCGCTTGGACGTAGCCTGCTGGTCATCGGGCTGGCGATCCTCGCGCTCGCAGCAGGACTGTGGTGGGGAGTCGATGCGCACGGGTGGGGCGTCCTCGTTGCCATCCTCGGCTTCGTCGTCCTTCTGCTCCGCGCGCTCGTGATGGCGATCATCCGCAGACTCACCGCAACGCGGGAGTACGCGCCGGTCGAGCAGCGGCTGCGGTCACTCGTGGCGGATACGCGTAAGGGCGTCTTGCGCGAATTGCGCCGGGTCGGTCTGCCGGGTCGCATCTGGACATTGCCGCTGCTCGCAGTGCGGCTGCTGCGTCCCAGCAGGCGACGCGACACCTTGCAGCGCATGCGGCAGTTCGAGGTGTCCCGCGTGGTGCCACAGCGAACGGTCGATGAGTTGCACATGCTGATCAGAAGCGCGGTGGGTCGATGAGGACGCGCCTGCTCGCGGCCATGGTCGGTTCGGGCCTCATCGCCGGGGTGCTCTGGTGGGCGTGGAGCCCGACCCGTCCCGATGGCTGGGTCGTGAGCACACATCGCGTCGCCGGCCTCTTCACCGCCGCCACCGTCGAGCCCTTCGAAGAAGAGGGCTGGGCCGCGAGCGACGGCCGCTTCGCGATCCTGATGCTCCTCCTCGGTGTCGCCTTCGCCCTCTGGCTCTGGCGGACGACGAGCCTTCGCGGCCCGGTCACGGCCGTTCTCCTCGCCGTCGGCGGACTGATCTCATCCGCCCTCGCCGGGCTTATCGGCTTCCTCCTCGGCGGCGGACACGTCACCGGCGCCGTGAACGAACAGATCCGCACCGCGCTCACCGTGCACGCGCACGGCCTCTACTTCCTGCAACCCGTGGTTGGCCTGCTCGTCTATGGCCTCTGCGCTGCGTTCGCCCGCGAGGACGATCTCGGAGTGGTTTCGGATAGCGCGGTTTCGACAAGCTCAACCGCCGCCGACTTAGTTAGGACCGAAGGCGAGGCGTAGGGCGTCGTAGGACACCGAAACGGTGTTGGTCCGCTTGAAGAGGCCGAGTTCGCGACGCAACAGCGCGCGGCCACGCGCCAGCCGCCGCGCCGCATCCGGCTCGGCGAGCAACGCCTGCCGGTTCTGCTCATCCAGGGGCAGGGCCGCACCGATGAAGTACGAGAGCAGGTTCGGGTCGCTCAGCCTCGGTAGTTCCGCGAGGACGGAGGGAGCCCGCCCCGTCCTCGCGGTGAGCATCCCGACGTGTTCGGAGAAGAGCGAGATGACGTCCTCGGCCAGGCCGGCAGGAACGTCGCCGTCCTGCTCGTCGAGGAACTCGACCTCAGCCTGTGCATAGGACTTGCCGCGCACCCAGGACGAGATCCGGAAACGGCGACTGCCGACGGCGAGCAGATCGAAGCCTCCGTCCGCGGTCGGTCGCATCTCCATCACCTCGGCAAGCGTGCCGATCGCGGCGATCGTGCCGGCGGCCTCGGGATCCGGTGCCTGCGCCCAGCGGCTGTTCACCTCAATACCGCGGGACAGCAGCACGACGCCGAACTGCACGCCCGTCGGAGTGCTGGGCGCTATGAGCGCGGCAGGCTCGGCGAGGTCGGCGATCATCGTCCGGTAGCGCGGCTCGAAGATGTGCAGTGGCAGCGGACGTCCTGGCATGAGCACCTGGCCGAGCGGGAAGATCGGCACGACCGGCATGGGTAATCCCTACCAGTCCGGCCCGTATCCTGACAGGGTGATGCGCCGTCTTGACCTCACTGCGATGACCGGTCGCCACGAACTGCGCCGCGTGTTGCCGCGCGCGAAGGTCGATGTGGCGGACGCTGCCGAGCAAGTGAAGCCGCTCGTCGAGGCGATTGCCACGCAGGGCTACGTCCCTGCGCGTGAGGCCACGCTGCGCTTCGACGGCGTCGACGTCCCCGATCCGCGGGTCAGTGCCGAGTCGATCCGGCGAGCCCTCGCCGAACTCGACCCCGCGGTGCGTGACGCGCTCGCCGAGTCGATCCGCCGGGCCCGCATCGCCCACGAGGCGCAGCGCCGCGAGACGGTCACCACCCAGGTCGTCCCCGGCGGCACCGTCACCGAGAAGTGGATCCCGGTGCGTCGCGTCGGTCTCTACGTTCCCGGCGGTCTCGCCGTCTACCCGAGCAGCGTCGTCATGAACGTCGTCCCTGCCCAGGTCGCGGGCGTCGAGTCGATCGCCGTCTTCACCCCGCCGCAGAAGGACTTCGGCGGCGCCCCGCACCCCACGATCCTCGCCGCCTGCGCCCTGCTCGGAGTGGAGGAGGTCTATGCCGTCGGCGGCGCCCAGGCCATCGCGCTCGCCGCCTATGGCGACCGCGGGAGCCGTACCAGCGAGTACGGCGGCGACGAGGGACATGACCTCGAACCCGTCGATGTCATCACCGGCCCGGGCAACGTCTTCGTCGCGGCGGCCAAGCGGCTCGTGCGCGGAGTCGTCGGCATCGATGCTGAGGCCGGCCCCACCGAGATCGCCGTCCTCGCCGACGCGAGCGCCGATCCGGTCTACGTCGCCGCCGACCTCATCAGCCAAGCCGAGCACGACACCCTCGCCGGCGCCGTCCTCGTCACCGACTCGATCGAACTCGCCAACGCCGTCGAGGTGGAGGTGAAGCGCCAGCTCAGCCTCACCAAGCACGTCGAGCGCATCAGCGCTGCGCTCACCGGGGAGCAGTCCGCAATCGTCCTCGTCCGTGATCTGGAGCAGGGACTTGAGGTCGTCGACGCTTACGCCGCCGAACATCTCGAGATCATCACCGAGGACGCCCCCACCTGGGCCGCGCGCGTGCGCAACGCCGGCGCGATCTTCGTCGGCCCGTACGCGCCGGTGTCACTCGGCGACTACAGCGCAGGCTCGAACCACGTGCTGCCCACCGGCGGCACAGCGCGGCATGCCTCCGGGCTCTCGGTGCAGTCCTTCCTCAAGGGCGTGCACATCGTGGAGTACACCGCCGAGGCGCTCGCCGATGTCGCCGCCGGTGTCGTCGCACTGGCGCATGCCGAGGACCTACCCGCCCATGGCGCTGCTGTCTCGGCCCGGGTAGACCGGTGAACGCGGACATCAGCCTCGACGAACTCCCGCTGCGCGACGAACTACGCGGTGAGGAGCCGTACGGGGCACCCCAGCTCGACGTCCCGGTGCAGCTGAACACCAACGAGAACCCGTACGCCCCGAGCAGCGTGGTCATAGAGGACGTGGCGAAGGCGGTCGCCGAGACAGCCGCCACGCTGAACCGCTACCCCGACCGCGAGGCCTGGGCACTGCGCGAAGACCTCGCCACCTACTTGAACTCCGACGGAGGCGTCAACCTCACCGCGGCGAACATCTGGGCGGCCAACGGCTCCAACGAGGTGATGCAGCAGTTGCTGCAGGCATTCGGCGGTCCGGAACGCACGGCGCTGAGCTTCGCCCCGACGTACTCGATGTATCCCGAGTACGCCCGCAACACGCACACCGCCTGGGTGAGCGGTCGCCGGGCCGCCGACTTCAGCCTCGACCGCGATGCCGCGCTGCACGCGATCGCCGAGCACCAGCCCGACGTCGTCTTCCTCACCTCGCCGAACAACCCCACCGGCACCGCGCTGCCGCTCGCCGACATCGAGGCCGTCCTCGATGTGACCCAGCGGCTGCCGCGGGCGGGCATGGTGATCGTGGACGAGGCCTACGCCGAGTTCCGCCGCGCCGAGACGCCGAGTGCCCTGCAACTGCTGCCGCGCTACGGACGCCTCGTCGTCACCCGGACGATGAGCAAGGCCTTCGCCCTCGCCGGAGGACGCCTCGGCTACTTCGCCGCCGCACCGGCCGTCGTCGACGCGATGCGGATCGTCAGGCTGCCCTACCACCTCTCCGCGGTGTCCCAGGCCGTCGCCCGCGTCGCGATCGCCCACGGCAAGGAGCTGCTCGGCGCCGTCGGCACGCTCCGCGCCGAGCGCGACGCCACCGTGGCATGGCTGCGCGAGAACGGACTGAGGGCAGCTGACTCCGACGCCAACTTCGTCCTCTTCGGGACCTTCACTGCACCCAAGGACCGCCACGCCGTCTGGCAGGGGCTGCTCGATCGGGGCGTCCTCATCCGCGAAACTGGACCCGATGGTTGGCTGCGTGTCTCCATCGGCACCGCCGATGAGATGGCTGCCTTCCGCATGGCACTGAAAGAGGTACTGGCATGAGCAGGCTCGAATCGATTTCGCCCTCCGGGCGAGTAGGCAGGGTTGAGCGCGCGACGAAGGAGACGAAGGTTCTCGTCGAGATCGACCTCGACGGAACCGGGCGCACCGACGTCAGCACCGGCATCGGCTTCTATGACCACATGCTTTCCAGCTTCGGCAAGCACGGCCTCTTCGACCTCACCGTGCACGTCGAGGGCGACCTGCACATCGATGCCCACCACACCGTGGAGGACGCCGCCATCGCCCTCGGTCAGGCCTTCGCGCAGGCCGCCGGCGACAAGGCCGGCACGCGCCGCTTCGGCGACGCCGTGATCCCGATGGACGAGGCCCTCGTCTCTGCCGCCGTCGATCTTTCGGGACGTCCGTACCTGGTGCACAACGAGCCGTCCGGGGCGCCGCCGAAGATCGGCCCCGACTACGCCACCACGCTGACGAAGCACGTCTTCGAGTCGTTCACGTACCACGCTGCCGTGGCGCTGCACATCAACGTGCAGGGCGGCCGCGACTGGCACCACATCACCGAGGCGCAGTACAAGGCCGTCGCCCGCGCGCTGCGCGACGCGGCGGAGTACGACCCGCGCGTGCACGGCGTGCCGAGCACCAAGGGCGTGCTCTGACGGTGGTTGAGCTCCCCCGCGAGCGGGCGGTACCCCGAGTCGAAACCACCGCGAGGTAGACGGTCGTGAAGAAGGTTGTTGTCCTCGATTACGGGTCGGGGAACCTACGCTCGGCGCAGCGCGCGGTCGAGCGCGTCGGGGCGAGCGTCGAGGTCACTGCTGACGCGGCGGCGGCGCGGAGTGCCGACGGTCTCATCGTTCCGGGCGTGGGTGCGTACGCCGCGTGCATGGCAGGCATCGATGCCGTCGGGGCGCGCGAGATCATCGCCGACTTCCTCGCCTCGGGACGTCCTCTGCTGGGGATCTGCGTGGGCATGCAGGTGCTCTTCGACTCCGGCGACGAGCACGGAGTGCACACCGAAGGGCTCGGCGTCCTCACCGGCAGTGTCAGCACGCTGACCGCGCCGATCCTGCCGCACATGGGCTGGAACACGGTCAGCGCACCGCGCACCTCCCACCTCTTCGCCGGTCTCGATCCGCAGACCCGCTTCTACTTCGTGCACTCCTACGCGGCGCGCCCTGACACCCTTGGCGACACGGCCGGCGTAGTGACGCTCGCGGAGCACGGCGAACCCTTCGTCGCCGCCATCGAGGACGGCGGTCCGCACGGGACTGTGAGCGCGACCCAGTTCCACCCCGAGAAGTCCGGCGACGCCGGGGCCGTGCTGCTGCGCAACTGGCTGGACCAGCTGTGAGTAGGCAACGCGCGGTGGCCCGCGCAGCACGCGAGGCGCAGACAGCCGCCGAGCGGGATGCCCGGCAGCAGGAACGCGAACGACAGGCGGCGTCTCGTGCCAGGCAGGAGTCCCGCAGCAGGCTGTGGCGGCGGGTTCGGATCTGGCAGCGCATGCCGTCCAGCCGCAGGCGCGACACCGGCAAACTCCTCGGCGCCACCGTTCTGGTCGTCCTCGTCCTCGCCTATACCTTCACCCGCTCGGTAAAGGTCGTCGTCGGTGTGGCGTTCATCCTGCTGATCGCCAGCCCGGTGTTGATCAAGTTCTCCTTCGATAGAGGTCGACGATGAGTCTCGTTCTGCTGCCCGCCGTCGATGTCGCCGACGGACAGGCGGTCCGCCTCGTGCAGGGCGAAGCCGGCTCGGAGACCTCCTACGGCGATCCGCTCGCCGCGGCGCTGGAGTGGCAGAGCGGGGGAGCGGAGTGGGTGCACCTGGTGGACCTCGACGCGGCCTTCGGACGAGGCAGCAACCGCGAACTGCTCGCCGACGTCGTCGGGCGCCTCGATGTGTCGGTCGAGCTCTCCGGCGGCATCCGCGACGACGCCTCGCTGGAGGCGGCACTGGCTACCGGCGCCGCACGGGTGAACCTCGGCACTGCCGCGCTCGAGTCCCCCGACTGGGTGCGCACCGCGATCGCGAAGTACGGCGACAAGATCGCAGTCGGTCTCGACGTCCGCGGTACCACACTCGCCGCCCGCGGCTGGACGAAGGAGGGTGGCGACCTCTGGGAGACGATGGCGCGCCTGGATGCGGACGGCTGCACCCGCTACGTCGTCACCGACGTCAACAAGGACGGCACCCTCACCGGCCCCAACCTGCCGCTGCTCACCGACGTCCTCGGCAGGACGAACGCCGAGGTGGTCGCCAGCGGCGGTGTCTCGAGCATCGAGGACCTCATCGCCATCGGGGGCGTCCGCACCGATGCTGGCAGGACGGTCGAGGGATCGATCGTCGGCAAGGCCCTCTACGCGGGCAAGTTCACCCTCCCCGAAGCGCTGGCAGCGGTGCGATGACGGTTGCTGTCCGGGTGATCCCGTGTCTCGACGTCGACAAGGGGCGCGTGGTGAAGGGTGTGAACTTCGCGGGACTCCGCGACGCCGGTGACCCCGTCGAACTCGCCGCCCGCTACGACGCCCAGGGCGCCGACGAACTCACCTTCCTCGACATCACCGCCAGCTCCTCGGGACGCGAGACCACCTACGAGGTGGTGCGCCGCACCGCCGAGCAGGTCTTCATCCCGCTCACCGTCGGCGGCGGGGTCCGCTCGGTCGGCGACGTCGACGCGCTGCTACGGGCAGGGGCCGACAAGATCGGCGTCAACACCGCCGCCATCACCCGTCCTGAACTGCTGAACGAGATCGCCGAGCGCTTCGGGCGGCAGGTGCTCGTCCTCTCGGTCGATGCACGCCGGGTGAAGGACGGTGAAGCGCCGACGCCGAGCGGGTTCGAGGTCACCACCCACGGCGGACGACAGGGCACCGGCATCGACGCCGTCGCCTGGGCCCGCGAAGCGGCCGACCGCGGCGCCGGGGAGATCCTGCTCAACTCCATGGACGCCGACGGCACGAAGGACGGCTACGACCTGACGTTGATCCACCTGGTCCGTGCGGCGGTCGACGTCCCGGTGATCGCCAGCGGCGGCGCGGGCAAGGTCGAGGATTTCCTCCCCGCCGTGCAGGCGGGTGCCGATGCCGTCCTCGCGGCCAGCGTCTTCCACTTCGGGGACCTCACCGTGGGTGTCGTGAAATCGGCGCTCGCCACCGGCGGCATCTGCGTCCGCTAGCGGTTGTCAGAGGGGACGGGACGACAACGGCATCCGACACATCAGTGGAGACTCTGAGAGATCCCTAGCCAGCCCACAGCTAGTACCTATCTTGGTTGGGCAAGATTCGCACAGGTTCCGCCCAGTAGGGTCCTAGAACCGGATGAATCGCTATGAATCGACGGTGAAGAGCATGAGTGCAGCTGCAGGTGCCCCACGGACCAAGCGTCGTGTCCTGGTGGTCGACGACGAAGAGAACGTCACCCACCTGGTATCGAGCGCACTGCGCTTCGACGGCTTCGAGACGGTCACCGCAGACAGCGGTAGTGCAGCGCTGGCCAAGGTTGCCGAAACCGACCCCGACCTCATCGTCCTCGACGTGATGATGCCCGGCATCGATGGGCTGGGCGTGCTGCAGAACCTGCGCTCGGCCGGCTCGCAGGTGCCGGTCATCTTCCTCACCGCCCGGGACGCCGCCACCGACCGCATCGGTGGCCTGCGTGCCGGCGCCGACGACTACGTGGTGAAGCCGTTCAGCATCGAGGAGCTCCTTGCGCGCGTGCACGCCGTCCTGCGCCGCAGCAACCCCGACGACGCCCGTGAAGGCGTGCTGCGCATCGCGGACCTCGAACTCGACGAGAACAGCCACGAGGTGACGCGCGGCGACGTCGAGGTGCACCTCACCGCCACCGAGTTCGAACTGCTCCGCTACCTGATGCGCAACGAGCGCGTCGTCCTCTCCAAGACCCAGATCCTCGACCGGGTGTGGAAGTACGACTTCAACGGCCAGAGCAACATCGTCGAGCTCTACATCGGCTACCTGCGCAAGAAGATCGACTCGGTCGACCCGAAGCTCATCCACACCGTGCGGGGCGCGGGCTACGTCATCAAGGCCCCTCGTAACTAACCTGTGTCGCTGGCCCGTAGCTAGCGCATAGGTAGTCGCGTCAGTCTGTAGTCGTGCGTCGTTTCATTCCGCGCAGCCTCACTGGGCGTTTGGTCACCGGTGCTGTTGCCCTCGTCCTGATCGTCGTTCTCGGGATCGGCGCAGGCACATATTTCTGGTTGCGCTCGTTCCTCTTCGACCGCCTCGACCAGCAGTTGAGCTCCACCGCCTCGACGAGTTCGATGCAGGACGTCTTCAACGGCACCGTCTCCACAGGCGGAGTCCGC
Organism: Jatrophihabitans sp.; assembly: GCA_036502295.1. GTDB lineage: Bacteria > Actinomycetota > Actinomycetes > Mycobacteriales > Jatrophihabitantaceae > DASXYU01. Next base: position 17,317 of record DASXYU010000012.1, read on the forward strand.
GCGCCTCAGCTCATCTACGCCATCGCGATCAGGTTCGACGGGCAGGCGATCCCTCCCAAACCGAGCGGTTCGGTCGAGACGCTCAATCTCGCCGCCGAGGACCTTGAGCGTCTGGCGCAGCGTTCGAGTCAGGCAGCGATCACGACGCACAACAGCGCGGGCGTGCAGCTGCGCATCACGGTGCGGAGTTTCCTTTTCAACGGAGTCCCCGCGAAGTTCATCGTTGGACTGTCGACCGAGGAGGCCGACAGGACGCTCGACCGGCTCATCAAGCTTGAGCTGATCATCGGACTCGCGGCGTTGGTGGTCGCCTTCGTTGCGACCCGCGCCGGCGTGCGTTTCGGGCTGCGGCACCTGCTCCGTGTCTCGCAGACGGCGAAAGAGGTTGCCACCGAACTCAAGGATCAGGGCAAGGGCCTCGATCGCCGCGTCGAGGTACACGACCCCGGCACGGAGGTCGGTGAGCTCGCCGACTCGATGAACACGCTGCTCGCGACCTACGAGACGGAGTACGCCGCGCGGCTGGCGAGCGAGCAGCGGATGCGGCAGTTCCTTGCCGACGCCTCGCACGAACTGCGGACCCCGCTCACCTCGATTCGCGGCTACGCCGAACTCGCCCGCATGCAGCAGGCGTACAGCACTCATGACACTGACGACGCCGACTCTGAAGACGCCGACGCCGCAGCGGACAACCTCGCGCGAATCGAATCCGAAGGCACACGCATGTCGCGCCTCGTCGACGACCTGCTGATCCTGGCGCGCACCGACGGCGGCGCCGTGCCCGACTTCGTCGCCGTCGATATGGCCAACCTCGTCGACGATGTGGTCACGGGCGTCGAGGCCGCGTTCCCCGGTCGCGGCATCGAGCAGCAAGTGCCCACCGGACTCACCGTGCGGGGCGACCCCGACCAGTTACTGCGGGTGCTGCGCAATCTCGTCACCAATGCCGCGCTCTACACCCGCCCTGACGGACCGATCCTGGTGCGCGCTCACGCCGAAGCAGCTGGCGTCACCGTTCAGGTTCTCGACTCCGGCCCCGGCCTGCCTCCCGAGGAGGCGGCCCACGTCTTCGAACGTTTCTGGCGCGCGAACAAGGCGAGGACGAGCACCAGCGGAGGTACCGGATTGGGGCTGTCGATCGTCTCCTCCATCGTGGCCGCGCACGGCGGCACCGTCCGATTCGACAGCGCGGTGGAGACCGGCAGCACCGCCACGGTCTGGCTTCCGTCAAGTCGGTAGCAGGAGTGGGGAAGAATTGGCCGCATGCCGTCCCACGCTCCCTCTGA
>DASXYU010000013.1:0-38111 GCA_036502295.1 Jatrophihabitans sp.
TCGTCCATCTTGCGTTCGCGCTCACCACCAGGGGCTGGGTGGCAATCCTCATCATGGTCGGCTTCGGGGCATACGCCTTCGTCTGGGCGACGGTCTCGCAGACCGTCCGGCAGCGCGCGGTCCCGCAGCAGTTCCAGGGACGAGTGGGTGCCGTGTATCTGGTCTGCGTATACGGCGGTCTCGTCGTCGGGCAAGCAGTCGGCGGCCTCATAGCCCAGACTTGGGGACTCGCCGCGCCCTTCTGGTTCGCCTTCGTTGGCTCCGGCGTGACGCTAGCCGCGGTATGGCGGCAGCTGGACCGCATCGCCCACGCAGACTCAGCCGGCGTTGACGGAGCGAACCTCTAACCCTTCGGGTTCCAGCGACAGCTGCACGGCGAATCCCTCAGCCGCGATGTCGAGCAGGTAGCGCCCCGGCATGCGGGCACTCACCCGGATCGACTCCAGCGGCTTGCCGGCGAAATGCGCCAGCACCTTGTTGATGTCGCTCACCTCGGCAGTGAGCGCAGCGCCGGCAGGTGTGCGGCGGTAGACCGCGAGGAGGTAGCGCTCGGCCTCGGCCTTGCCGATCTGCCGGCTCTTGCCGGTCTCCAGCGCGAGCGCGCTCACCCGTTCGAGGACGTCGATCAGCGTGTCGTCGATGCTGCCCTCAACGGCCTGCGCCGCGAGTTCGCGATACAGCGCGGCGCGGTCGCCGCCGACCACAGAGGCGAAGGCGGTAGCCGCCTCGGCGACCGCCAGCCCCTCGTCCTCGTTCAGCTTGAAAGAGTCGCCGCGCTCGGTCACGTCACCCTCCATCGGTGATCATCGCGCCCCGATGCATGCCCTGGCGTGCAGTTCGGAACAATGATCTTGGGTTCAGTGGAAGTTGCCGCCGGCCTTCGCCTCGGCCTCGGCGAAGATCGCCTCTGCCTCGTGCTCGAAGCTGCCGGTCTCGATCGGGCAGTGGATGCCGCACTCCTTGGGAGCGTTCGTCTCCCACCACCAGCGGCCGGCACGGTCGTGCTCACCGACCTGTATAGGGCGGGTGCAGGGCGCGCAGCCGAAGGAGGTGTAGCCCTTGCCGTAGAGCGGGTGCACCGGCACGTCGTGGTCGGCGATGTAGCGCTCGACGTCGCCCTTCTCCCAGTCGGCCAGCGCATTGACCTTGAGGATTCCCTCGTGGTCGTGGTCGATCTGCACCTTCGGGATCGCGGCGCGGCTCGCCCACTGGTCGCGGCGCAGGCCGGTGAACCAGCCGTCGACGTCCTGCAGTGCCTTCACGAGAGGACGGACCTTGCGGATCTGGCAGCAGAGCATCCGCTCCTCGACGCTGTTCTTGAAGAGGTTCACGCCACGGCGGCCGACCATCGCCTCGACCTCGTGCTTCTCGGGGCTGATGATCTCCCACTGCGTGCGCGGGTAACGGGCGCGCACCTCGTCGATGAAGGCGTAGGTCTCCTCAGGCAGGCGGCCGGTGTCGACGGTGATGACGCGGACGTCGGGCTTGATGCGGGCGGCCATGTCGAGGACGACCATGCCGTCCTCCTGGAGGGCGGTGACGATCGCGATGCGGTCACCGAGCGCCTCCAGCGCCCACTCGACGACGACCTCGGGGTGCTGGTCGTCCAGGTCGATCGCGATCTGGCCGACCTCGAGGTCGTCGAACGCCACAGGATTTTCGGCCTGCCGGCCGGGGGTGCGGTCTGATGTCTGCTGATCAGGCAGTACTGCAGTCACTGTCGTGGTTCCTTCAAGTCGGGGGGATGGTGGCTGGGGTCAGTGGCCCTTACATCGCATGTCAGCCACCACTCATCGCCATCACGATCACGATGTCGACGCCCGGCTTCACCGGGGTCGCCAAGCCTTCGAGCGTGCGGATGTCGTCGTCACCGATGGCGACGAGGAACTCCTCCGACACCGCAGCGTCCTTGAAGAGCCGCTCGCCGAGCTTCGGGAACTTCGCCACCGCCGCGAGCAGCGCCTCGTGCACCGTGGTGCCGTGGACGTCGATGCGGTCCTCGCCGTCGACGAGGTCGAGCAACGGGCCGGGCACCCGGACGGCGACCGCATCGTCAAAGATCGCGCCGGGTTCGCCGTTCCGAGCAGAGGCGAGGAGATCGAGATCAGCGGTCGCGATGGCGATGAGTTCGGTGTCGCTGTGCGAGTTGGTGAAGTCACCGATCGTGAAGGACGCCTCGCCCTTCTCGTCGCGCTCGACGAGCCACGCCCCGACGAGGCGGTCCATGACGGCGTTGAGTTCGTGCGTGGGGACGCGGCGCATCAGGCGGCGACCGATCGCGGTGCGCGTGCCGAGGCCGCCACCGACGGTGAGGTCGTAGGCTTCGATGCGATCCTCGGAGCCTTCGATGCGGGTGGTCGTTCCCTGCAGGCCGATCTCGCCGATCCAATGCTGGGCGCAGGCGTGCGGGCAGCCGTCCATGTGGATTGCGAGGTCACCGATGGCCTCGGCGCCGTAGGAGACGGTGAGCTCGTCGAGCACCTCTTCGAGCTTGCCCTTGGTCTCGGCCACCGAGTAGTTGCAGAACTTGTGGCTGGTGCAGGCGACCGAGCGGCCGAAGGTGCGACCGCGATCAACCGGAAGGCCGAGCTCGGCAAGCACCGCCTTGATCTCCTCGAGCTTCGCCTCCGGTACGTTGCCGAGGACGAAGTTCTGCTGGCGGGTGAAGCGGACGTCGCCGCCGAAGGGCTCGATGGCGTCGGCGATCTTCTCCAGCAGGGTGCCGGTGACCTTGCCTGTCGTTACCGGGACGCCGATGTAGAACAGGCCGTCCTGCTTCTGCGGGTGCACGCCGAGGTGGTCGGCCTCGCTGTGCGGCTCGGGGGCGGCACCGTCGGCGAGCGTGCGGCCGAGGGTCTCCTCGATCTTGGTGCGCATCAGCTCGGGGCCGTAGTCGTCCATCATGAACTTGATGCGCGCCTTCGCCCGGCTGATGCGGTAGCGCAGGTCGTTCTGCCACGTGTTGGTGACTGCCTCGAGCACCTCACGGGTCTCGGCGACCGGGATGAAGACGCCGAGGTCCTTGCTGATGCGCGGCGTGTTGGTCATGCCACCGCCGATGCGCAGCGCGAAACCGTCCTCGCCGGCCTCGTTGCGCACTGCAATGAGTGCGACGTCGCTGATCTCGGGTGCGTTGCACTGGCTGGGGCAGCTGGCGATCGTGTACTTGTGCTTGCGCGGCAGGTTCGAGTACGCCTCGTTGCCGTAGAAGTAGTCGGCGACCTCCGTGATGACGTCGGTGACGTCGAAGAGTTCGTCCTTCTCTATGCCGGCGACCGGGCAACCGGTGATGTTGCGGACGGTGTCGCCCTCGGCGCCGGTGGTGGTGAGGCCCGCGGCCTGGATTGCGTCCAGCGTCTCGGGGAGCTTGCCCAGCTCGACCCAGTGCAGCTGGATGCCCTGGCGGGTGGTGAGTTCGGCCTCGTCCCGGCCGTAGGTCTTGGAGATGGTGGCGAGCGCCCGCAGCTGCGCGACGTCGACCCGTCCTCCGGCGACCTTCACGCGGACCATGAAGGTGCCCATCTTGGGCTTGTCGTGGGCCAGGCCGTACCAGTAGAGACGGACGATGTCCTCTTCCGGAATGTCCTCGTAGCCGCGCTCGATGAGTTCAGGGAGTTCAGCGCGGATATTCATCGGAGGACGGTCGCGCTTGAGGCGCTCGATGTAGTTGCGCTTGTAGACCAGGTCCCAGTCAACTTCGACGGCGGTCGTGCCGGTCGCCTTCACGCCAGGCAGGCGCTTGCGAACTGACGGCAGGGTGCTGGTCACGGGAGTCTCCGGAATCGTGTCGACGCAGGCGAACAAACCCCTGATTCGGGGCTGCTCGGAGGTTTGCGGCTGAGGGCTGAGGATCAGGCCGCGAGGCGACACGGCATGACCGCGGGGATCATGGCCCCGACGAGTCCCATTGCGCGCGTGCGAATCACGTAGCCGAGGGTACGTGACAATCATTTCCCTACGGAAACGCTATAGAAGTGTGCGGCGTCACTCGGCACCGAAGGAGGGGAAATGCGCGCCTGCCGAGGGACCAAGCCTGACCGCCCGGAGCGGGCGCGCGTTTCCCCGGACCGTTACCGGATTTGTCCGTCGCCGAAGACGACCCACTTGGTGGAGGTCAACTCGGCGAGGCCCATCGGGCCGCGGGCGTGCATCTTCTGGGTGGAGATGCCGATCTCGGCCCCGAAACCGAACTCGCCGCCGTCGGTGAAACGGGTGCTGGCGTTCACCATCACCGCGGCCGAGTCGACCCGGGAGACGAAGTGCCGCGCGGTGTCGAGGTTGCGCGTGACGATCGCCTCGGTATGGCCGGTGGACCAGCGCCGGATGTGCGCGATCGCATCGTCCACCGAGTCCACCACGCGGGCCGCCATGTCCAGCGAGAGATACTCCTTGGCCCAATCCTCGTCGTTGGCGACCTCGACGCCCTCCTGCGCGAAGAAGGTCGAGTCACCGTGCAGCGTCACGCCCGCGTCCTGCAGCGCCTTGGTGATCCGCGGGACGAACTCCTCGGCGACCGCGCGGTGCACCAGCAGCGACTCCGCGGAGTTACAGACGCTCACCCGGCTCGTCTTGGAGTTGAGGACGATCCGCTCGGCGACGTCGAGGTCGGCGTCCTCATCGACGTAGACGTGCACGTTGCCGACGCCGGTCTCGATCACCGGCACGGTCGAGTTCTGCACGACGTAGTCGATGAGGCCCGCGCCGCCGCGCGGGATGACGAGGTCGACGAGGCCGCGAGCCTTGAGCAGGTGAGCGACGCTGCCACGGTCGGTGCCCGGCACCTGCAGGATGCAGTCCGCCGGAAGACCCGCCTTCTCGGCCGCGGTCGCGAGAACGTCGATGAGGACGGTGTTGCTCTCATAGGCTGTGCCGCTGCCACGCAGCAGTGCGGCGTTGCCGCTCTTCAGGGCCAGGCCGGCAGCGTCGACGGTGACGTTGGGGCGTGCCTCGTAGATCATCGCGACGACACCGAACGGCACCCGGACCTGGCGGATCTCCAGCCCGTTGGGTTGGGTGTAGCCGCGGACGACCTCCCCCACCGGATCGGGGAGCGCAGCGACGTCGCGCAGTCCCTGCGCCATCGCCTCGACCCGGTCGGCGGTGAGCGTGAGACGGTCGACCAGGCCGGCGTCGAGGCCGGCGGTGCGCCCGTTGGCGACGTCGCGGTCGTTGGCGGCGAGGATGCGTGGCGCCTCGGCGATGAGGGCGTCGGCCATGGCATGCAGGGCGGCGTCCTTCTCGGCACGGCGCAGTGGGGCGAGTTCGGCTGCAGCCTCACGGGCTCGCGCCGCGACCGCTCGAACGTCCTGCTCGGTTACCTCTGCCACGCACCCAGGTTACGGCGGTTGAGCAGACTACGACGCAGCCCGGGAACATCCCGCGGGCATGGCTACAGGGCGGCGAGGTAGTCCAGGACGTGCCCGATGAGCAGCGAGGCGGCCTCCGAGTCGTAGGAGGCCAACGACCGGTCCGCGAAGAGGTGCTCACTGCCGGTGTAGGTGTGCAGCTCCACACCCGGATTGGCCGCGGCGAAGGCACGGGCGGCCGGTAGCTCCTCGGCGAAGAACTCGTCGTCCTCCTTGCCGTGAATCTGCACCGGAATGCTCGGCGTCCACTCGCCGAACCACTCGGGTGGGATGAACGACTCGAAGAGCAGCGCACCGCGGGCGTCCTCGCGGGTCATCGCGAGCTTCTGCGCGGAGGTGACCCCGAACGAGAAGCCGGAGTACACCGCGTTGCCGGGCAGCGCATCTGCCGCAGCGATACCGCGCTCCAGCCAGCTCTGCCACTGTTGTTGGTCGACGAACTCCATGCCCTCTTCGATCGAGGCGAAGGTGCGGCCGTCGAAGAGATCAGGGGTGTGCACCGTGTGCCCGGCCGCGCGCAGTTCGTCGGCGAAGGCGACGATGCCCGGCGTCACGCCCTGGATGTGATGGAAGAGAACGACATCAGCCATTCCCCCACGGTAGGCCGACGTGGTGACAGCGGGCGTTAAAGAAGGACGATGTCGTCGCGGTGGACGAGTTCGCGGCGCAGCTCGACCGGCAGGTCACCGGTCTTGTGGCCGAGCATCTGCGGGATGTCTGCGGCATCGACGCCGACGAGACCGCGGGCGACCACGGTGCCGTCAGGCGCGATCAGATCCACCGGCTCGCCCGAGTAGAAGTCGCCTTCCACCTCGGTGACACCTGCGGGCAGCAGCGACATCCGCCGGTCCACCACCGCAGCGACAGCGCCCACATCGAGGACGAGGTGCCCGCGCGGACGGGTGGCGTGCCGAAGCCAGAACATCCGCGCCGCGGAGCGGTCGCCGGTGGCGTGGAAGTAGGTCCCCGCCGTGCCCGCGAGGCCGTCCTTCACCTGCTCGGCGGCGGTGAGGACGACGGGGATGCCCTCGCTCGTCGCGATCGCGGCGGCGTCGATCTTCGTCACCATGCCGCCGCTGCCGACGCGGCTGCCGACCTTGCTGATGTCGACGCCGTCGAGCTCGGCCAGCGTCCGCACCTCGGGGATGAAGGTCGAGCCGGGGCGGTCGGGTTTGCCGGTGTAGAGACCGTCGACGTCGCTGAGCAGCACGAGGACGTCGGCGTTGACGAGGTGCGCGACCAGCGCCGCGAGGCGGTCGTTGTCGCCGAAGCGGATCTCGTGCGTGGCGACGGTGTCGTTCTCGTTGACGATCGGGATGACGCCGAGGGCGAGCAGCTTCTCGAAGGTGCTGGTGGCGTTGACGTAGTGGCCGCGGCGATGCAGGTCATCCGCGGTGAGCAGCACCTGCCCGACGGTGAGGCCGTAGCGGGCGAAGCTCGCGGCGTAACGCTCGGCGAGCAGTAGCTGCCCGACGCTCGCCGCGGCCTGCTGGGTGGGCAAGTCCTTGGGGCGTGCGGCGAGACCAAGCGGCCCGAGGCCGGCGGCGATCGCGCCGGAGGAGACGAGGACGACCTCCCCCCCGGCTCCTCGCCGGGCAGCGAGGGCATCGACGAGGGCATCGAGTCGGGCCGGGTCGAGCAGTCCGTTCGAGGTCAGCGAGGACGACCCGATCTTCACCACCGTGCGCCTGGCGGAGGCGACGAGGTCCCTAGCCATCGTCTCGCCCCGCGCGCTCCGCGGAGCGGGCGTCGGGATCAGTCATCGTCCTGCCACTCCCCCTCGACGTCCTGATGCTTGCGCCGCGACTTCTTCGCCGCGAGGCGCTCAGCCGGGTTGGGTCGCGAGATGTCTTCGAGACGGATGTCGGAGCCGCGGCGCGTCGCGATGTACTCCTCGTCGGCCATGCCGCCCGTGGGCTGCCAGTCGAACTGCATCTCGCCGATCGTCACCGGCGCACCGGGCACCGCGCCCAGTTTGGCGAGCTTCTCCTCCACGCCGAGGCGCGCGAGGCGGTCGGCGAGATAGCCCACGGCCTCGTCGTTCTCGAAGTTGGTCTGCAGCACCCAGCGCTCGGGCTTGCTGCCCCGGACGATGAAGCCACCGTCCTGCTCGGGGTCGGGGACGACTGTGAAGCCTGCGTCGTCCACCGCCCTCGGGGTGAGGACGATGCGGGTGGACTCGGCGATCGGGCGCGCGTCGCGGTCGGCCTTCACGGCCGCGACGAGGGCGTAGCTGAGTTCGGTGAGACCGAGGTGCGCGGCGGCCGAGATTTCGAAGACCTGCAAGCCGCGGGCCTCCAACTCAGGACGCACCAGGTCGGCGAGGTCGCGGGCCTCGGGAACGTCGACCTTGTTCAGTGCGACGAGGCGCGGCTTGCGGATGAGTTCGTTGAGCGTGCCCTCGTATTGGGCGAGTTCTGCCTCGATGGCGTCGAGATCGCTGATCGGGTCGCGCCCCGGTTCGAGCGTGGCGCAGTCCAGGACGTGCAGCAGCACCGAGCAGCGTTCGACGTGGCGGAGGAACTCCAGCCCGAGGCCCTTGCCCTGGGCCGCTCCGGGGATGAGGCCGGGGACGTCGGCAACGGTGAACGTGGTGTCACCCGCGCTCACCACACCGAGGTTCGGCACCAGCGTGGTGAAGGGGTAGTCGGCGATCTTCGGCCGAGCCGCACTGATCGCGGCGACGAGGCTGGACTTGCCGGCGCTCGGCATCCCGATGAGGCCTACATCGGCCACCGACTTGAGTTCCAGGACGATGTCGCGCAGCTCGCCGGGCTCGCCGAGCAACGCGAAGCCGGGGGCCTTGCGCCTGGTCGAGGCGAGCGCGGCGTTGCCGAGCCCACCTCGTCCTCCCTGGGCAGCAATGAAACGCGTGCCGACGCCGATGAGGTCCGCGAGCACCTCACCCTTGCCGTCGAAGACGACGGTGCCGTCCGGAACGGGCAGCTCAAGGTTGGTCCCGTTGGCGCCGCTGCGATGCCCGCCGGCGCCGCCCTTGCCGTTGGGCGCCTTCTGGTGCGGGTGGTGGTGAAAGTCGAGCAGCGTGTGCGCGTTGGAGTCGACGACAAGGATGACGTCGCCGCCGTTGCCGCCGTTGCCGCCGTCGGGTCCGCCGAGCGGCTTGAACTTTTCGCGGTGGATCGAGGCAACACCGTGGGCGCCGTTGCCCGCCTGTAGATGCAGCACCACCCGGTCGACAAAACTCGCCACCCGTGTCACCTCCTTCTCTGCACAGCCTCGACTTTGTGTTGCTGAGGGCCGCGCATGCGGCCCGACAGCGGCCCTGGGGCACACAGGGTCAGGCCGTGGGAAACAGAAAGGGCGGGTCCTCGTCCGAGGCCCGCCCTTTCTAGGTCAGCGCCTTTAGGCGCTGACCGGAACAATGTTGACGGTCTTCTTGCCGCGCTTCGAACCGAACAGAACCGCGCCGGGGGCCAGGGCGAACAGCGTGTCATCGCCGCCACGGCCGACGTTGTCACCGGGGTGGAACTTCGTGCCGCGCTGGCGGATGAGGATCTCGCCGGCCTTCACGACCTGGCCGCCGTATCGCTTCACGCCGAGGTACTGCGCGTTGGAGTCGCGACCGTTGCGGGAGCTAGACGCACCCTTCTTGTGTGCCATCTCAGATGTCTCCTCTGCCTAGGCCTTGATACCGGTGACGCGCACCTGGGTCAGCTTCTGACGGTGACCCATGCGCTTGTGGTAGCCGGTCTTGTTCTTGTACTTGTGGATCTTGATCTTGGGGCCCTTGGTCTGCGCGACGATCTCAGCGGTGACGGCGACCTTCGCGAGCTTGTCGGCCTCGTGTGTGACGGCGGTGCCGTCGACGAGCAGGATCGCGGGAAGCGACACAGAAGCGCCGGGCTCAGCGTCGAGCTTCTCGATCTCGATCACATCGCCCTCGGCGACCTTGTACTGCTTGCCGCCGGTCTTGACGATGGCGTACATAACGCGTCCACTCCTGCTCTGAATGCTTGGGAGGCCGAAAAACAGCCTTGGTCAGGGTACTTGACCGGGTGCCGCCGAGGCAAAACGGTGTGTCAGCCCACCTGCGGCGGCCCGGCAGGACGGCTCGCCGCCCGACGCCGGCGCTTGGGTACCGCCGAGGTCTGCTCGGAATCGGCGGCCAGTGACTGCGCCTCAGCCTCGAGCCAGGCCATCGGATCGACCTGGTCCTCCAACGCCTCCTGGATGTCGAGCGCTGTCGGCTCCTCCACGGCAGGCTGGGGTGCAGACGCACCGAGGGGCTGCGCAACGGGTTGCTCCGGAGCAGCAGCCTCGGTGGCCGGCTGCGGGGCGGACCCTCCGATGGACTCCGGCGCCGGCACGTCCTCGTCCTCGTCCTCGTCCTCGATGAGGATCTTGGTCACGGCAGGCAGACCTGCTTCGGCATCGCCCTCGGCGACAGCCTCGATGAACTCGGACGGCGGACCAGCGGCTTCGGAATCGGCTCCACCGATCTCCTCAATCACGGCCAGATCGTCATCGTCCTGCATCACCGCGGCAGCCGAATGGATCGCGTTCATCGCGGCAAGGCGCTTGGCCTTCGCCTCCGCGTCCTCCGGCGGCTCCTCGACGACCTTCTTCGGGGCAGCGGCGCCGCCGTTGCCCGCGCCGCCGCGCTTACGCCGTGACTTGCCACCCTGCGGCGGCATGTCGTCCTCGAAGTTCGGCGCCTGGCCGGTGCGCTCGACCGGTTCGGTGTGCACGATGACGCCGCGGCCGCGGCAGTGCTCGCACGGCTCGCTGAAGGCTTCGAGCAGCCCTTCGCCGACTCGCTTGCGAGTCATCTGCACGAGCCCGAGTGAGGTGACCTCGGCGACCTGGTGCTTGGTGCGGTCGCGGCCGAGGCACTCGGTGAGGCGGCGCAGTACGAGTTCGCGGTTGCTCTCCAGCACCATGTCGATGAAGTCGATGACGACGATTCCGCCGACGTCGCGCAGCCGCAGCTGGCGCACGATCTCCTCGGCAGCTTCGAGGTTGTTGCGGGTGACCGTCTGCTCCAGGTTGCCGCCGCTGCCGACGAACTTGCCGGTGTTGACGTCGATCACGGTCATCGCCTCGGTGCGGTCGATGACCAGCGAGCCACCCGACGGCAGCCAAACCTTGCGGTCCAGCGCCTTCATCAGCTGCTCGTCGACGCGGAGCTCGTGAAAGAGGTCCTTCTCCGAGACGTGCCGCTTCACGCGCTCGCGCAGGTCGGGCGCGACGCCGTCGACGTATCCGCTGATCGTCGACCAGGTGTCGTCGCCCTCGACGATGAGCTGTTTGAAGTCCTCGTTGAAGACGTCGCGCACCACGCGGATCGCGAGGTCCGGCTCGCCGTGCACGAGCATCGGCGCGTTGGAGGTGTTCTCGGTCTTCGCCTTGATCTGCTCCCACTGCGCCTGCAGCCGCTGCACGTCGTGGGTGAGCTCCTCCTCGGTGGCCCCCTCGGCAGCGGTACGGATGATCACGCCGGCGTCCTCAGGGACGATCTTCTTCAGGATCCCCTTGAGGCGGTGCCGCTCGGTGTCGGGCAGCTTGCGGCTGATGCCGGTCATGCCACCGCCGGGGACGTAGACGAGGAAGCGCCCCGGCAGCGAGATCTGGCTCGTCAGGCGGGCGCCCTTGTGGCCGATCGGGTCCTTGGTGACCTGCACCAGCACCACGTCGCCGCTCTTCAGCGCGCTCTCGATGTTGCGGCTCTTGCCCTCCAGGCCGGCAGCGTCCCAGTTCACCTCGCCGGCGTAGAGGACGCCGTTGCGGCCCTTGCTGATGTCGATGAACGCCGCCTCCATCGAGGGCAGGACGTTCTGCACGCGGCCGAGGTAGATGTTGCCCACGTAGGACGTGGTGCTCGCGCGGGTGACGTAGTGCTCGACGAGGACGCCGTCCTCAAGGACGGCGATCTGGGTGCGGTCGCCCTTCTGCCGCACGGCCATGACCCGGTCGACAGCTTCGCGGCGGGCGAGGAACTCGGACTCCGTGAGGATCGGCGGACGGCGGCGGTTGTTGTCGCGGCCGTCGCGGCGGCGCTGCCGCTTCGCCTCGAGACGCGTCGAGCCCTTGACGCCCTTGACACCGTCGTCGTCGCTGTCGGCGCTACGAGGGGTACGGACATGCACGACCGTGTTCGGCGGATCGTCCTCGCCGAGGTCGGTGCCGGAGGCCCCTCCGCCACCGCCCGAGCGGCGGCGGCGACGGCGACGCTTGGTGGACGGACCGCCACCCTCACCGTCGGCCCCGTCGGCAGCGTCCTCGCCGTCGTCCTCGGAGTCCTCGGAGGCGGCGTGCGCCCCCACCTCACCGTCCTCGACGGCGTCGTCTTCGTCTTCGTCGTCCTCGGTCTCGGGTCCGCCGGCGTTGCTGCGCCCTCCGCGGCCCCGGCGGCCGCGGCGACGACGCTTGCGGGCGATGTTCGCCTCGTCGATCGCGACTTCGCGCAACTCCTCGTCGGTCACCGTGATCTCGTCGGCGAGTTCCTCGACGAGTTCTTCCGCGGCCTCGGCGATGCCCGCGGTGCTCGCGTCGGCAGTCGCTCGCGAAGCGGCGGCGAAGTCCGCGGCCGGAACCTGGAAGAGGACGGAGGGGGCAGTAGCCGCCGAACTGTCGGCGGTCTTCTCGATTGCGGCGTTCTCAGTCGACTCTTCGTCGATGACCGGCGAAGCGACCTTCTTCGGCGCCCGCTTGGCAGTGGCTTTCTTGGGGGCCGCTTTCTGCGCTGTCTTCTGGGCGGCCTTCTGTGTCGTCTTCTGGGCGGCCTTCTGAGCCGTTCCTTCGGCTGGGGGCACCTCGCGTCCGCGGGGGAGCTCAGGACGACGCTTCGCGGGGGCCTTCGCGGCCCGCTTGGCAGCGGGCTTCTTCTTCGCGACTCCTGCACCGGTCTCCTCGGCGACGGCGGCCGCGGGGTTCTCGGTGAGGTTGTCGGCCGGTGCGGCCTCGGTGCTGCTGTTTTCAGTGTTCTCGGGTTCGAGCATGCGCTCGGATCACTCCAGTTCTGTGGCCTCCGGGCGCAGGACCCAGCATCGGGTTCCGCGGCCGCACGAAGGCGGTTGTGGCTGGCCTCCCGCAACGGGCGTCGGGTCAGCGAAGTCTGTCAGCTGTCGGCGAGTGGATCCCCCACCGTGCCATTGGCATCGATCGGTCCCTGCGCCCGGCGAACCGCCAATGGCGGCGCGCTTGGGGCGAGACCGGCGACTTCCCGCAGCGCGGAGAGAACATCGTCGGGTCGAACGGCGGGGGTCACCTGTCGCACGACCAAGTCCAGTATGGCAGACGATGTCACCGCGGCGTCCCCGCCCGGGACAACGCACAGCGAGACCACCGGTGCGCGCGCGTCGAGCTGGCGGTGACCGTCCTTCGTGAGGCGCTGAACCGGGAACTCGTCCACAGCAAGGAAGGCGGCGACCGCCTGCTCCGCCGCTGGCGCGGCGACGCCGGGAAGTTCGATGCTCCAGTGGCTGGCCTGGATGCGGTCGGCGAGCGACCGGGCGCCGGTGGCGGCGACCTCGACCGCCTCGACGATGTCGATCCCGGGCGGGAGGGCTTCGTCGATGGCGACGCGCAGTGCCTCGACCTCAACGGCGGTGGCGAGGCCGATCTCGACGAATTCGGCCTCGCTCGCCACACCGGTCGGGGCAGCTCCGATGTAGCTGATCTTCGGGTGCGGCGTGAAGCCGGCCGAGTAGGCCATCGGCACGTCAGCGCGGCGCAGCGCCCGCTCGAAGGCACGGGCAAAGTCGCGGTGGCTGGTGAAGCGCAGCCGTCCTCGCTTCGCGTAGCGCAGCCGCACCTTCTGCACGACCGGCGGCGGAGGTGGCCCCTCCGGCTGTCGCTTAGCCACTACTCCCCACCTCCTTCCCTCCCCGTCGAGTGGTCACCTGTGCCGTCGAGTGGTCACTTATAGGTGACCACTCGACGCGATAAGTGACCACTCAACGTGAGATTAGGGGGAGTTGCCGGCGTCCTTCGGGTGGCGGCAACTCGCCTCCGGTCGGGCCGATCTGGATGTCGGTGCCGAGATTGGAGCAGACCCCGCAGTCGAAGCAGGGCGTCCAGCGGCAGTCGTCCTGCTCGAACTCGCCCAGCGCGTCCTGCCAGTCATCCCAGAGCCACTGCTTGTCCAGCCCGGAGTCGAGATGGTCCCAGGGCAGCACCTCGTCGCCGTCGCGCTCGCGGGTGGTGAACCACGCGAGATCGACGCCGCCCTCGGTGAGGACGGAGGCGGCGCAGCGGGTCCAGCGCTCGTAGCTGAAGTGCTCGCGCCAGCCGTCGAAGCGGCCGCCGTCACGCCACACCGCCTCGATCACCGCGCCGACGCGGCGATCGCCGCGGCTGAGCAATCCTTCGATCAGGGACGGCTGCCCGTCGTGATAGCGGACCCCGACGTTGCGGCCCAGCGAGCGGTCGGCGTTGACGGCGTCGCGCAGCTTGCGCAGCCGGTTGTCGACGGTCTCGGGATCGGCCTGGGCGGCCCACTGGAAGGGGGTGTGCGGCTTGGGGACGAAGCCGCCGATGCTCACCGTGCAGCGGATGTCGCGGCTGCCGCTCGCCTCGCGGCCGGCGCGGATGACGTCGTGCGCCATCTCGGCGATCTCCAGGACGTCCTCATCGGTCTCGGTCGGCAGACCGCACATGAAGTAGAGCTTCACCTGCCGCCAGCCGTTGGCGTAGGCGGTGGAGACGGTGCGGATCAGGTCGTCCTTGCTCACCATCTTGTTGATGACGCGGCGCAGGCGTTCGCTTCCGCCCTCCGGCGCGAAGGTGAGACCGCTGCGGCGGCCGTTGCGCGCCAGGACGTTGGCGAGGTCGATGTTGAAGGCATCGACGCGCGTCGAGGGCAGCGAGAGACCGATCTTGTCATCGGCATAGCGGTCGGCGAGCTGCTCGGTGATCTCGCCGATCTCGGAGTGGTCGGCCGAGCTGAGCGAGAGCAGGCCGATCTCCTCGAAGCCGGTCGCCGCGAGGCCGGCCGCCACCATCTCGCCGATGCCGTGGATGCTGCGCTCACGCACCGGGCGGGTGATCATGCCGGCCTGGCAGAAGCGGCAGCCGCGGGTGCAGCCGCGGAAGATCTCCACACTCATCCGCTCGTGCACCGTCTCGGCGAGGGGCACCAGCGGCGTCTTCGGGTACGGCCATTCGTCGAGGTTCATCACGGTGTGCTTGCTGACCCGCGCGGGGACGCCCTCGCGGTTCGGCGTCACCGCGGCGATGCGGCCGTCCTGCAGGTAGGTGAGGTCATAGAAGCGCGGGACGTAGACCCCTCCGGTGGCTGCCAGGCGGAGCAGCACCTCGTCGCGTCCGCCGGGACGACCCTGTTCGATCCAGTCGCGGACGACCTCGGTGATGACGCCGACCGCCTGCTCGCCGTCACCGAGGACGGCGGCGTCGATGAAGTCCGCGATGGGCTCCGGGTTGAAGGCCGCGTGCCCACCGGCGAGGACGATCGGATGTGTCTCGTCGCGGTCGACCGCATGAAGCGGGATGCCGGCGAGGTCGATGGCGGTGAGGAGGTTGGTGTAGCCGAGCTCGGTGGAGAAGCTGACGCCGATCAGGTCGAAAGCTCCCAGCGGCAGGTGACTGTCGACGGTGAACTGCGGGATGCCGTGCTCGCGCAGCAGCGCCTCGAGGTCCGGCCAGACTGCGTAGGTGCGCTCGGCGAGAGCGTCACTGCGCTCGTTGATGACCTCGTAGAGGATCTGCGTGCCCTGGTTCGGTAGGCCGACCTCGTAGGCGTCCGGGTACATCAGCGCCCAGTGCACCGTGACGTCGTCCCAGGCCTTGCTGCGCGCATTGAGCTCACCGCCGACGTACTGGATCGGCTTGCTGACCCGGGGCAGTAACCGCTCCAGGCGCGGAAAGACGGAGATGGGCGTTGTCACCTGCCCAGTGTATGGAGCTACTTCACCTTCGCTGACACCGTCGCCGATGCACCCGAAACAAGGGTCGTTGTCCCCGACACGTTCGTTCGGTATTTGAAAGCACCCTTCGCCTTCGCCTGCACGGCGAGGCGACGCCCCACTGGCAGGATTGAGCCTTGTGCGTGCCCCCCACCCGATCGTCCTGCTCTTGGCGGGGGGCGCGTCGGTGCAGTTCGGCGCGGCCTTCGCCACCCAACTCTTCGACAGGGCGGGCCCGGGCGGAACGGTGCTGCTGCGCGTGGGGCTGAGTGCGCTGATGCTGCTCGCGATCACGCGGCCGTCCTTACGAGGACGGAGCCGGTCCGACCGGCTTGCCGTGCTCGCCTTCGGGCTCTCCCTCGGTTTCATGAACTGGACCTTCTACGAGTGCCTCTCCCGGATGCCGCTCGGTCCCGCCGTGACCATCGAGCTGCTGGGGCCCCTCGTCCTCGCCGTGGTTCTCTCGCACCGGCGCATCGACCTGCTTTGGGTGACGCTCGCGGTGGGGGGCGTCGTCCTGCTCGCCTTCCGCAGCGAAGGCGACTCGGGCGACGGCAAGCACGTCTCGGCGCTCGGTGTCGTCCTCGCCCTCGTCGCGGGCACGCTCTGGGTCTGCTACATCCTGCTGAACAAGCGGGTGGGGGCGGCGTTCAGCTCACTGGACGGTCTGGCGATCGCGCTGGTGGTGGCGGCGATCGTGGTGCTGCCGATCGGCATCGTGCAAGGCGGGACACACCTCTTCACGCCGTCGGTGTTCTTCGTGGGCCTCGCCGTGGCGGTGCTCTCCTCACTGGTGCCCTACTCCCTCGAACTGCTGGCGCTGCGCCGCATCTCCGCGGCGACCTTCGGCCTGCTGATGTCACTCGAGCCGGCCCTCGCCACGCTCGCCGGCATCCTCGTCCTCGGCCAATCGCTCACCGCGCTGCTCGCGGTGGCGATCGTGATGGTGATCGCGGCGAGCGTCGGCACCACCTACACCGCCCCGAAGCCACTGCCCGTCGCGCTGGAGTAGGAGAGTGGACATATGGGCGAGCTACCGACCTCACCTCTTCCGGAGGCCCCGCTTCTGGACGCCTGGGCGCGCTTCGCCGACGCCCCCGGTTCGTCCTTCACCATCCCCGGACACAAGCACCGCAGCGGGGCGATCTGGCCCGACCTCGGCCGGGTGAACGCCGGTGACGTCCCGTTGTTCGGTGGCCTTGCGTCGGTGAAGGACGCCGAGGACGTCCTTGTCGACGCCGAGGCGAGGACGGCGCGCGACTGGGGCGCCGATTGGTGCCGCTACTCCACCGGCGGGTCGACGCACGCCAACCAAGCACTCGCACTCGCGGTAGGCGCCCCCGGCGATGAGGTGCTAGTGGCCCGCAACGCGCACCGCTCGACGCTGCTCGGCCTCATCCTCGCCGGACTGGATCCGGTGTGGCTGACGCCGCAGGTGGATCCTGCGCTCGGTCTGCCGCTCGGCCTCGCGGTCGAGGATCTGCGGGCGGCACTCGACGCGCACCCGGACGCGAAGGCGCTCTTTCTGGTGGAGCCGAGCTATGTGGGCTCACTCTCCGACGTCGCGGCGCTGGTCTCGCTGGCTCATTCGCGCGGCGTCGCGGTGGTGGTCGATCAGGCGTGGGGGGCGCACTTCGGCTTCCACCCTGCGTATCCCGCGCAGGCGCTCGCGGTCGGGGCCGACGCCCTCGTCTTCAGTGCGCACAAGACGCTGCCGGCGTACAGCCAAGGCTCGGTCGTCCTCGCCAGGGCGGAGCGGCTGGACCGCGACCGACTCGAGCGGGGCTACAGCGCGACGAACACCACCAGCCCCGCGGGCTCGATCCTCGCCAGCGTCGATGCGGCGTGCGCGCTGATCGCCTCGCCGCTGGGCACCGAACTGCTCGGCATTCTCGCGACCTCGGTCGCCACGGCAAGGGCGCGGCTGCTGGACGCGCTGCCCGGCCTCGTCCTGCCCGACTGCGACGATCCGGCGAAGCTCATCGTGCTGCTGGGCGGGTCGCGCTACTCCGGACTCGCTATCGAGCGGGAGCTCATCGCGGCGGGTTTCCCGCTCGAGCAGGCCGACGAGAACATCCTCATCCCGGTCGTCACGATTGCGGACCGTCCCTCGGATGTTGCGGCGCTCTGCGACGCGGTCATCGCCGCTGCCGCGCAAGCACCGCGCACAGGCGGTGGCAGCAACCCTGCATCCTTCGCCGTTCCGGGTCGCCCCCCGGCGCCACTGACGCCGCGGGAGGCGTTCTTCGCGCGGCACGAGACCGTCGCGGTGGAGAAGGCGATAGGACGGATCAGCGCCGAACTCATCGCCCCGTATCCGCCGGGTGTCCCCGTCCTGGTGCCGGGCGAGACGATCACGGTCGAGACACTCGCGGCGCTGCACTCAGCCCGCACCGCCGGCGTCCGCATCGCCTATGCGGCGGACGCCACTCTCGCGACCTTCCAAGTGATCACGCGGACGTGAGGCTGCGGCGGCGGACGGCCAACAGCAGACCGATAGCCAGCCCTTGGGCGAACATCGACGAACCGCCGTAGGAGACGAACGGCAGCGGCAGTCCGGTCACCGGCATGAGCCCGATGTTCATCCCGACGTTCTGGAACGCCTGGAACGCCAGCCAGCTGACGATGCCCACTGCGATGAGGCGACCCGTACGGTCTGCAGCGCGCGCGATACGGAGCCCCCGCCAGCAGATCAGCGCCACCAGCGCGATGATGACGACACCTCCCGCGAGGCCGAACTCCTCACCCGCGACGGAGAAGATGAAGTCGGTGCGCTGTTCGGGAACGAAGCCGCCGTTGGTCTGCGGACCATGGAAGAGCCCGGTCCCCCAGAGACCGCCGTTGGCGATCGCGATGTGCGCCTGGTTCACGTTGTACGCCGCGCCCTGCAGGTCATGCGTCGGGTTGGTGAAGACGAGGAAGCGCTTGAGCTGGTAGTCGGCGAGCATGCCGCTCTTCACCGCGAGGACCGCGACGCCGACGGCGACAAGAAGCAGCCCGATCGTCCACCGCGCCCGGACGTTCGCCGCCACGAGCACACCGAAGGAGGTCGCCGCGAGCACCATCGCCGATCCGAGGTCGGGCTGTTTCATGATCAGCACCAGCGGGATCGCGATGAGGCCGATGGCGAGCAGGACGTCCGTCCCGGGCGGCGGCCCGAGGCGCACTCCGGCGAACCCGGAGTTCGTCCGCTTCGCCTCGCGCTGCGCGAAGAGGACGGCCATCCCGACGATCAGGCCGAGCTTCATGAACTCCGAGGGCTGCAGCTCGAAGCCGCCGCCGAGTTCGATCCAGGCGTGGGCGCCGTTGATGGTCGAACCGATCGCGAAGACCAGCAGCAGTCCACCGATGCTGGCGGCGTAGACGAGCGGGCCGAAAACCCGCAGCAGGCGGGCGTCCAGGCGCGAGGCGAACAGCGCGAGTGCGGTCGCGATAGCGACGTTGAGCAGGTGCCGGGAGAGGTAGGCGGTTCCATCGGTGTCACGCGTCGCCGCCCAGACGAGGACGGCACCGATCAGCGCCAATGCCAGCGCCGCGCCGGCGAGGACGAGGTCGTAGCCGCGGTGCCGCTTCGCAGCGAGCGAGAGCAGGGGGCCGCCCCAGCTCAGTGGCTCGGCAGGGTTGATCGCGGACGGTCGAAGGGCGGTCCCTGAGTAGGCGACGAAGTCGCCGTGTCGAAGGGTCATTGCGTCGCCGTCTTCGTGCTCGGAGCGATCGTGGGCAACACGGCGATCGGCGAGGCGTTGGCGACGATCGGCTTCGTCTTCGTGCCGTCGGCGTTGTAGCCGAAGATGCCGTCCCAGATCCGCTTCAGCATCGGGCCGGCGGCCGTGGCGCCGGTACCGGCCTGCTCCACCATCCCGACCATCACGAACTTCGCCGTGACGTGGCCGTTCTTGTCCGTGCCCTGCGGTCCCCACGAGACTAGCCAGGACGTGTCCTGCTTGCCCTCCACCTCGGCAGTTCCCGTCTTGCCACCGATCTTGGACGCGTACGGCGAGTTGAGGTAGGCGAAGGCACCGGAGACCGCCCAGCCGCGCCCGAAGTTCAGGGCGTTCGCGATGTAGTCGAAGGTGTTGCGCGAGACCTTCACGGTGCGCTTCACCTTCGGCTTGATCGTCTGCACAACCTTGCCGCTGCCGTCGACGACACCCCAGCCGAGTGTCGGCTCGTAGATCTTGCCGCTGTTGAACATCGCCGAGTACGCCACCGCGAGCTGCAACGGCGACATCGTCGTCTCGCCCTGCCCGATCGCCATGTCGGCGTTGTCGCCTGCGCGGTAACGCCACCCGTCGGTGCAGTTCTCCGAGGCGAGCTGGGTGAGGTACTTGCGCTGCGAGACCGGTGTGACGTCGGGGTAGCCCTTCTTCGCCGCGGCGCAGTAGTCGGCTTTGTTCGCCTGCCAGTTCGCCAGGCGCGTCTCGCGGTCGGCGTAGGAGCCGCTGGCCTGCTCGTCGGCCGGCAGGTCGATGTCCGGCGCATCGCCGACGCCGAACTGGGCGGCCGTCCTCTGCAGGAACTCGTTCGGCTTCTTGCCGGCGTCGACCTTCGTCTGGTCTGCGTAGTACTCATTTGCCGCGGGCACGTAGAAGAAGGTGTCGCAGGAGTAACCGAGAGCGGACGCTACCGAAAGGTCGCCGCCGAAGGACTCGCTGTCGTAGTTCGTCTTCACCCGTCCGTCGATGCTCACCTGGCTCGGGCAGGGATAGGCGCCGTTGAGCGAGATCTCGTTGTGCGACACCAGCGAGGACGTGGTGATGAGCTTGAAGGTCGAGCCCGGCGCGTACTGCCCGGCGATGGCGCGGCTCAGCAGCGGATTGTCCGCCGAGGGCGCGGTGAGTTCGGCGTAGTCGGCGTTCGAGATGCCGCCGACGAACTCCTGCGGGTCATAGGTCGGGTAGCTCGCCGCGGCGACGATGCGTCCCGTGTTCGGGTCCATCACCACGACCGACCCCGAGGTGGCTGCCTTGCCCGCGGCACGCGAGTCCGTGATCTGCTGCGCCAGCGACTGCTCGGCGAGCTTCTGGATGTTGAGGTCGATGCTGGTGACGAGGGTGTCGCCCTGCACGGCTGGCGTGAGGCTGCCCTGCTCCACCGCGTAGCCCTGCGGGTTGAGCATCACGTCCTGCACGCCGTCGGAGCCGCGCAGCACCGAGTCGTACTCCGCCTCCAGACCACTCATCCCGATCTGGTCGGCATCGTTCAGCGCCGGATCGGTCTTCTTGTCGTCCGCCGTGATCTGGCCGGTGTAGCCGAGGACGTGCGCTGCGAGGCTGCCCCACGGGTACTTCGGTTGCGTCACGGTCTGCACGGTGACGCCGGGGAACTGCTCGCTGTGCTCGCCCACGGTGAGGACGGCCTGCACCGAGGCGTTGCTGCTCACGGGCACGGGCTGGTACGGCTCCCCCGTCCAGCACGGTGCGGCGACGTCCGGTGAGCACGGGGTGATCTGTTTGCCGAGCGCCGCGGCGGTGGTGCCGAGCAGTTGCGCGAGGCGGGCGAGGACGGCTTGGCCGTGGTCGGGCAGCTGCATCAGCGTCTGCCGGTCGACGGTGATCGTCTGCACGGAGGTGTTGTCGACCAGCGGGGTACCCGTGGCGTCGACGATCTGCCCGCGCGGCGCGGGGATGACGAGCGTCCCCGTGTGCAGGTTGCCGGCGGTCTGCACCGGCTTGTTCGGGTCGGCGACCTGAACCCAGTAGAGGCGCCCCATCAGCGTCAGCATCATCGAGGCGATGAGGACGGCGATGACGAGCAGGCGCCCGCGCAGCCGACGCGAATGCCGCAGCGAGGGGCCGGGGCGCGGGGCGGAGGGTGGCCGTGGCGGTAGCCCCGTCGGTGGCGGCAGGACGTTAACCATGGGCGCTCACCACGGCGCTGGCGGCCGGTGCACGAAGGTGCGCCCAGCGCAGCATCATCCGGGCCAACACCACCACCGGCACGGCGAGGACGGCGTCGCCGGCGAGCGTCGGCAGGAGGTGCGCGAACGCCGGAGTGAGCATTGCCCCGTCCTTGCCGAGGGCGGTGAGCAGTAGCGCCGCACCCAACGAGGACGCCGCGCAGGCCACCGCGGCGATCACCGCGTCGCGCATCAGCACGTGCCGCACCGGCGTCGGGTTGACCGCCCCGAGGCTGACCTCGACGCGTGGTACGGCGAGCGCGCCGCAGAACACTCCGACGAGCAGCCACGCCAGCGCCAGCACACCGACGGGGTGACGGGTGGTGAGGTCCGCGACGAGCCCGGCACTGAATCCGAGGGCAAGCCCTGCCCCGGGGCCGTCGACGAGGGCCACCGCCGCGACGAGGACGGCGGGCAGGCTCACCGGTGTCGGTGCGACGAGCGGCGCCACGACACTGCCCTGCAACAGCAAGGCGGTGACAATTGCGGTGAGCGCCGCGATGACGCGGAGCAGGCCGATCCGCGTCATCGGGGCGTCACCCCTGCCGCCGGGTCGGTCGCCGCCGAGTCAGGGGGTGCAGCAGGCACGACGACCCCGAGGACGTCCAGCGACGTCGGCGAGCTCACCGGCTTCACGTGAGCGGTGACCGTGCCGTCCGTCGAGGTGGTGACGCTGGTGATCGTGCCAATCGCCAGGCCGGCGAGGTAACTGCTGTCCTGGCTCGGGCCGGTGCTGAGCTGGTCGCCCACCTTCAGCTTCGCGTCGGGGTTGAGGGGACGGAAGGTGAAGCCGTCCATCCCCGCGCCGGTCGAGATGCCGATCTCGCCGTTACGGCTGTCGCGGGCACCGACACCGGAGCCGGGGTCTGCGGCGAGCAGCACCACGGCGGAGGTCTTGTCGGCGTGCAGCACGCGTCCCACCAGCCCCGCGCCGTCGGTGACGGTCTGTCCGGCCGCGAGGCCGTCCGCACTGCCCTTGTCGAGGGTGACCGTCCAGTCGAAGCCTTCGCCGGCGCCGATCGCCACCACCCGGGCCGCGAGGACGGAGGCGCCGTCCGCCTGCACCGCGGTGATGCTGCCCAACCGGGCGAGTTGCCTCGCGTCACTGCGCTGCTGCTCGGCAGCGGAGAGCTGACCGCGCAACTGCTCGTTCGCGGCGCGCAGGTCGTCGAGCTTCGCCTCGTTGCTCCCCGCGCTCGGCAGGCCCTGCAGCCAGCGTCGCGCCGGGCCGAGGACGGAGTCGGTGCCGCGGTACAGCGCGCCGAAAGACCCGCGGACGCCAGTGTGCGCCGACTCCAGGCCACTGCCGCCGAGGTCCAGGGTGATGAAGCCGATCGCCACGACCGACAGCAGCAGCGTCGAGAGACGCTGTCGGCGGGTCAGCCGCCGAAGAAGGCGGTGCGGGCCGACACGGGTGATGCTTGCCACCGCTGTTCCGTCACCGCCGGTGGCCGTCGATGACGACCTTGTTCAACTGCTCGAAGTGCTCGACGACGGTGCCGGTGCCGAGCACGACCGAATCGAGCGGACGCTCGGCGACGATCATCGGCACACCGATCTCGTGCTCGAGTCGCGTGTCGAGACCGCGCAGCAACGCGCCGCCTCCGGTGAGGACGATGCCCCGGCTCACGAGGTCGCCGGCGAGCTCGGGCGGGCAGCGGTCGATGGTGCTGCGGATCGCCGCGATGATGCGGGCGAAGATGGGCTCCATCGCGCGGCGCAGTTCGTCGGCGGCGATGGTGGCGTTGCGCGGCAGCCCGCTGCCCATGTCACGTCCTCGGATCTCTGCCTGCCGGGCCCCCGTGACCGGAAACGCGCTGCCGAGCGAGATCTTCAATTCCTCGGCGGTGCGCTCGCCGATGAGCAGACCGAACTCGCTGCGGACGTGGTCGACGATCGCCTGGTCGAGGGCGTTGCCGGCGATGCGCAGGCTCGTGGAGGAGACGATGCCGCCCAGGGCGAGGACGGCGACCTCGGTGGTGCCGCCGCCGATCGCGACGACCGCGGAACCCGCGGGCTGGTTCACCGGCAGCCCGGCGCCGATCGCCGCGGCCATCGGCGCGCTGAGCAGGTGCACGCGGCGGGCTCCCGCGGCGAACGCCGCCTCGCTCACGGCGCGCTGTTCGACCCCGGTGATGCCGGAGGGGACGCAGATGACGATGCGTGGTCCGGTGAAGGAGCCTCGGCGCCGCATCACTTTGCGGACGAAGAAGCGCAGCATCTCTGCGGCGAGGTCGTAGTCGGCGATGACGCCGTCGAGCAGGGGACGCACCGCGCGGATGTGTGCGGGGGTTCGCCCGATCATGCGCTTGGCTTCGGCGCCGACGGCGACCACGGAGTTGAGTTGGGTGTCGATGGCGACGACCGAGGGCTCGTCGAGGAGGATGCCACGTCCTCGCGCGTAGACGAGGGTGTTGGCAGTGCCGAGGTCGATGGCGAGATCACCGCCCAACAGGTCGGCGCCCCGTTGAGAGACCTGCTGCGACACCGCAGTCAGGCGGGGCATCGACGTCAGGGCCACGGGCTGATGTTAGGGAGACTCGAGTGACTTCCGAGGTTCCGACAGGCCCTTGTTACAACTGAGACTGATGTGAAAGTTGTGACTTGCTGTCCTTGATCAACACAGTCCCGTGGCCCCTCAGGGGCCGTTGCGCTGTGTTGATCAAGGCGGTGTTGATCAAGAGAGTTGGGGGAACCAGAGTTTGATCTCGCGGGCGGCTGACTCGGGTGAATCCGAGCCGTGGACGATGTTCTGCACCACGGCCGTCCCCCAGTCGCGACCGAAGTCACCACGGATCGTCCCCGGCGCCGCAGCGGTCGGCTCGGTGGCACCGGCCAGCGAGCGCCAGCCCTCGATGACGCGCTGCCCCTCGGCAACCGCGGCCACAACGGGCCCGAAGCGCATGAATTCGACGAGCGGCTCAAAGAACGGCTTGCCCTGGTGCTCGGCGTAGTGCTCGCTGAGCAGCTCCAGCCCCGGGGTCAGCAGGTCGAGGGCGACGAGCCGGTATCCCTTGGCTTCGATTCGCGCCAGCACCGTCCCGGTGAGGCCGCGGGCCACTCCGTCGGGCTTGACCAGGACGAGGGTGCGTTCGAGAGCCGTAACCACGCTGTAAACCCTAGCTGAGAGGCTCCTCGCGTGATCTCACCGGATGACTACCTCAGGCTCCTGCCGAAGACCGAGTTGCACTGCCACTTTGTCTCCACGATGCCCGCCGAGACCCTGATCGAGCTTGCGGGAAAGTACGAGGTGGCGCTGCCGACCACCGATCCGGACACGCTCTTCGACTATGACGATCTCGCTGATTTCCTCGTCGCCTTCCGCGCCGGTCACGACGTCGTCCGCGCGCCGGCTGATTTCGAGCGCGTCGCGTACGACGGCGTCCGCATCGGTGTCGAGACCGGCAACTTGCGCTACCGCGAGTACTTCATCAATCCGCAGTACTTCGCCGCGCCAAGCCGTGGCGACGGGCGCCTGAGCTACCGGCAGGTGATGGAGCCGATCATCAGCGGGCTGCGCGCCGCCCGTGACGATCTCGGGGTGGGATTCCGCGTCATCGCGGCGATCAACCGCCACGACGGCGGCGCCGCGGCCATCGACATGGTGCGCGAGGTGATCGCCAACCCGCTGCCCGAGGTGGTCGGGATCGGCATGGACGACCTCACCCCCGAAGGTCTGGAGGACCCTGCACAGTTCGCCGAGGCGTACGCCCTCGCCCGCTCCGCAGGACTGCTCACCTGTGCGCACGTCGGCGAGACGCCCCAGTCCGGCCCGGAGAACATCCGCATCGCCCTGGACGAACTGCACGTCGATCGCATCGATCACGGCTACCGCATCGTCGATGACCCCGCGCTCACCGCGCAGGCACTCGACGCCGGTGTCGCCTTCACCTGCACGCCTGTCTCGACGACGATCTGTTCGGGGTGGAGCCTCGATCCGGCGCACCGGATCGCCGCGATGGTGGCGGCGGGACTGCGCGTCACCTTCTCCAGCGACGACGCGATGTTCTTCCGCACCGACATCGGCCGCGAGTACCGCGAGGCGCTGCCGGCGCTCGGCCTCTCGTTGCAGGACGCGAAGACGATCGCCCTCAACGGGGTGGACGCCGCCTGGTGCGACGAGGACGAGAAGCGCGCGCTGCGCTCGTCCTTCGCCGGTGCGATGGCCGTCCTAGACT
The DNA here is from genome assembly GCA_036502295.1 of Jatrophihabitans sp. Classification (GTDB taxonomy): domain Bacteria; phylum Actinomycetota; class Actinomycetes; order Mycobacteriales; family Jatrophihabitantaceae; genus DASXYU01. The sequence goes on from DASXYU010000013.1 coordinate 25,328, forward strand.
CGGCGTTGTGACTGACGTATCCCCCATCGTCCTCAACAACGGCGTGGAGATGCCGCGACTCGGTTTCGGCGTCTGGCAGGTGCCCGCCGAGGCGACCCGAGCAGCTGTCACCGAGGCCCTGCGCGTTGGTTACCGCAGCATCGACACCGCAGCCGCCTACCGTAACGAAGCGGGAGTCGGCCAGGCGATCGCCGACAGCGGCATCAGCCGCGAGGAGCTCTTCGTCACGACGAAGCTGTGGAACAACGACCAGGGTTATGACTCGACGCTGCGCGCCTTCGACAAGAGCGTGCTTGCGCTCGGCCTGGACCACGTCGACCTCTATCTCATCCACTGGCCGCTGCCGGCGCGGGACGCCTACATCGACACTTGGCGTGCCTTCGAGAAACTGCAGGCGGACGGACGCATCCGGGCGATCGGCGTCTCGAACTTCCTCCCGGAGCACCTCGACCGCCTGGTAAACGGGACGCAGGCCGTCCCCGCCGTGAACCAGATCGAGGTGCATCCGTACCTGCAGAACCGCGACTCGGTTGCCGCCAACGAGCGGCTGGGGATCGCGACCGAAGCGTGGAGCCCGCTCGCGTCCGGGCGCGTCCTGGACGACCCGACCGTCACCGAGATCGCCACGGCGCATGAGCGCACCGCCGCGCAGGTGGTGCTGCGCTGGCATCTGCAGAAGGGCTACGTCGTCATCCCGAAGTCGGTGACTCCGGCGCGCATCGCGCAGAACTTCACCCTCTTCGACTTCGTCCTCGGTGATGACGACATGACGGCGATCGACACACTCGAACGGGACGGCCGCACCGGCCCGCACCCGGCGACCTTCAACCTCGGCGCCTAGACCGCTGCCGGCGCAACGTCCGCGCCGCCCACAACGTCAGTCCTGGCAGAGGGTCTGCGGGAGGTCGTGGTCATGAATCGGCGAGGCTGTGTCCTGTGCTCGGTGGCGATCGCAGCCTGCACGTTGAGCGCATGCCACTCATCACCTTTGCCCAGCGGCACACCCTTGCCGATGCCCCTGAGCAGCACGGCCCTGAGCAGCACGGCCCTGAGCAGCACAGCATCGAGCAGCACAGCATCAGCCAGGTCATCGGTCAGGTCGTCGGTCACGTCCCCAGCGGCGCCACCACCGGCCGTCGCTAAGCGGGTGTGCGCGTCGAAAGACCTGGTGCTGCGGCCAGGTGCTCGCGTTAGTGCGGCGACGCAACAGAATCCAGTCATCTGGACGGTCCACAACTCCGCCGCTGTCGCCTGCTCGATCGAGGGCTATCCGGTGATCGCGTTCTACGCCGGGGCAAAGAGGCTCGCGTTCACCTACGCCCACGGAGGTGGCCAGCAGGTGACGAGACGCAAGCCGACCGAGGTGGTCCTCGCACCGGGAGCGGACGCGTACTTCATCGTGAATAAGAGCACCTGCGAGGTGAGGACGGTGGCGGTGGCAACGTCAATGCGAGTACGCCTGTCCGGCGACGCGGCGCCGCGCCAGGTCTCGCCCGGGCGAGCGAGCCTCGGATCGCTCTGCTCAGGTCCGACGACCCCCGACCCCGGCAACACTGTGCACGTCTCCCCGGTCGAGCCGACGATCCGCGACCTCTTCACCAGCTGAGTTACCAGCTGAGTTACCAGCTGAGGCGCTCAGCCCAGCGGGTTGCCGACGATGTTGCCGACGATGCCGGCGATGACTCGGGTGCCGTCCTCGTCCCACAGCTCGTCGTACCAGGCCTGGGTCACCGCCGGGTCGGCGCCGTGCGTCACGTCGCAGCGCTTGCGGGCCCGCAGGACGAGTTCCCCCGCACGCTCAACACGAGCCTGCGCGTAGCGCTGCAGCGCGTCCTGCACCCCGAGGGTGTTGGTCTGTAGTGCGATGGCGAGGACGACGGCGTCCTCCATCGCACTGCAACCACCCTGCCCGATATCCGGGGTCGTGTTGTGCGCGGAGTCGCCGAGCAGCGCGACCCGTCCGCGCACCCAGGTGTCGAAGGGATCCATGTCGAAGATCTCGACCCGGTTCACCATCTGCGGGTCGAGCTGACCGATGAGGTGCCGCACCGGCTCGGCCCAATGCCCGAAGTGTTCGGTGAGGACGTCCTTCGCCCGCGACCGCTCGTAAGGCAGACCGGCGGGCTGCACGACGTCGAAGAAGGTATAGAAGCGGTTGCCCGCCACCGGCATCACCGAGACCCGCTTGCCTTCGCCGATGTAAGTCGTCCAGTGATCGGCGGGGCCGACGGCCTCGTCGATGTCGACGAGGGTGTTGAAGTTGGTGTAGCCGGCGTAGCGGCGCTCAAGAGGACGCCCCACGACCAACTCGGTTACGTAGTCGCGGGCGAGTGAGCGGGCGCCGTCGGCGGCGATGACGATGTCGCCCGTGGCGACCTCGCCGTTCTCGAAGCTGGCGCTCGCATGGTCGTCCTCACTCACCACGTCGACCATCCGCATCCCGAAGCGGATCTTCTCGACGCCCCAGGCCCGCATGAGCATCGCCTGCAGCTCAGCGCGCGCCACCGGGTACGGCCGCTGCCCGGTCTGCAGCGTCACCGGCTCGAGGCTGAAGTCGCACATGGTGCGGCCATCCATCCAGCGGTAGGCCATCGCCTCCAGGCGGCCACCGAGTTCGGCGATCTGCTCGCCGAGTCCGAGGTAGTTCATCACCTTCACGCCGTTGGACCAGACCGAGATCGCCGCACCCACCGGCTTGTTCTCGACGACCTGCTCGTAGACCTCGACCTCCCACCCGATGCGGGTGAGGGCGATCGCCGTCGACATGCCTCCGATGCCGGCGCCGATGATCACTGCCTTCACTTATGAGCCCCTATAGGTCGAGTAGGCGAAGGGGCTCAGCAGCAGCGGGATGTGAAAGTGCCCGCCGCCGGAGACCCGGAAGACGACCGTCGCCTCGGGGTAGAACGCCTCCGGCCCCGCATAGGCGGCGATGTCGAAGCTGATGCGGTACGTCCCGTCGGGGGTGTCGGAGGCGAGTGGAGCGGCGCGGCCGTCGACGTCCGTCGTGGCGCGTGCCAACTCGACCCAGCCCGTGTCGTCCTCGCCGTCAATAACACGGCGTTCGAGGACGACCGGGACTCCGATCGCCGGACGTCCTAACTCCGCGTCAAGGACGTGGGTACTCACGCTCACGACCACAACCTCCCCAGCCGCAGCCGGACTATCGCGGCGAGTTCGTCGCGGACGACCAGCTGTTCGGTCGCGTCGTCGTTGCCGAGGCGGGCGTGCACCTCGGAGAGGATCTCCTCCGCCGTCCGTCCCGTGGCGCAGATCAGGAAGATGTGGCCGAAGCGGTTCTCGTAGGACACGTTCGCCTCATAGAGCGCAGAGGTGGTCTGCGCCGATCGCTGCTCCGCTGCCGACTGCTCCTGCCGTGACCACACCATCTCCCGGCTGTCCCCTGCCGCCCGCTCACCGATGCGAGCGTGCGTGGCGAGCGCGTCCTCGACATCGCTCCAGTGCAGACCTGCGATGACAGAGTTAGAGCGAGCGATGAGTTCGCCGAGCGACCCGTACGGGAGCGTGGCGAGGATCTCGCGCTGCCATACCGGACTGGCGCAGACCGCAGCCAGCGCTTCAGGAGAAAGCACCGCGGCAGTCACGCCGAAGACCCTAGCCGTGCCGTCGACCGCGGGGAGGACGACCTGAGGATGTCACCGCGCCGTTTGTCGATGGAAACGTGGCAGTAACGACGCGTGGCGATGATGCCTGTATGTCCGGTCACCAGCAGGCCCACCTACGGGCATGGAACCAGGGACAGATCGCGCATGGCCGACAGCGCGCGTTTCTGCCGTCCTGATCCGATTTCCGTTCTGCCTGAGGTGACCCATGACTCTTGCTGAGGACCTTCAGCTCCCCCGAAACTGCACTTTCGAGCCTCTCGACTGGGCGATCCTTGCCCGCCACTGGTACCCCGTGGCCCGCGTCGACGATGTCGGTACCGGACCCGCGTCGGTGACGCTGCTCGACGCGCCGCTGGTCGTGTACCGGGCCGCCGACGGGTTCGTCGTCGCCGATGACATCTGCCCGCACCGCGGTGTACCGCTGTCGATGGGGCGCGGCGACGGCGCGGGTGTGCAGTGCGCGTATCACGGGCTCCGCTTCGGGGCGGGCGGCGCCTGCCTCAGCATCCCGGCCGATCCGAACGCCAAGATCCCCGAGCGGTTGAACCTGCGTCCCTATCCTTCGATCGAGCGTTACGGCCTGATCTGGACGTGCCTGCGTCCTGCTGAGGGAGTGGCCGACATCCCGCTGATGCCGGGATGGGACGACGCGTCCTACCAGCAGGTGACCTGCCCGCCGTTCGAGGTGAAGGCCTTCGCCGGACGGCAACTGGAGGGCTTCATCGACGTTGCCCACTTCGCCTTCGTGCACACCGGCACGTTCGGCGATCCGGACAACGCCGAAGTGCCGCCTTACGTGCCGGAGACCACCGAGAACGGCTTCATCGCCGACTACTGGTCCAGCGTCGGCAACTATCCGCACGGCGACAAGATCGGCGAGCCGGGCTTCCAGTGGCTGCGCCGCTTCGAGGCGCACCTGCCCTTCACCGCAACGCTGATCGTGCACTTCCCCAACGACGGCAGGCTCTGCATCATGAACGCCGCCTCGCCGGTGTCCGCGTTGAGGACGACGATGTTCGCCCCGATCGCGAAGAACTTCGACACCGATCAGGACGCGCAGGACATCTTCGACTTCAACCTGCGGATCTTCGAGGAGGACCGCGCCATCGTCGAGAACCAGAAGCCGGAGAACCTTCCGCTCGACCCGCGCCTCGAGGTGAACATCGCCGCCGACCGCAGTTCCGTCGCCTACCGCCGCGGACTGCGCGCGCTGGGTTTGTCGCAGTTCTTCACGGCATGACGCAGCTGATCAACACGCCCTGATCCCGCGTTGTCGAGCGATCCGGGCGAGTTGATCATTCAGCCCGCGATGCGGGGGACGCGTAGCTGCACGCGCGTACCGCCGATCGGACTCGGTCCGGTCGTGAACGATCCGCCGAGGGCGGTCGTCCTGCTGCGCATGCCGCGGACGCCGAGGTGACCGGGACGCTCGGAGATCGTTGCCGGCACGCCGACTCCCGCCGGCGTCGCGCGCCAGGTCGTACCGCTCGTTGTCGAAGTGCTTGAACATCAGCTCGACGCGAAGGTGCGCCGCCGTCAGCGTCTGCAAGGCGTCGTCATGGACGTCGGCCGCGATGCGCGAACGCTCCGCCTGCTCGGCTGCGACGAGTTCGGCGAGCAACACGCGGCGCTGCTCGGCGAGTTCGGAGAGCCGGTGGTGTGCGGCCCGCTCGACCGCGCGAGTGGCGACGAGTGTCAGACCGAGCGCGATTGCGTCGGCAGCACCCTCGATGGCGTGCAGGTCTGATGCTTCGAACCGATCGGAGTCGGCGTCGCGCCCGACGACGACCAGTCCGCGCGGTGCACCCTGCGAATTGTGGATCGCGGCGAAGGCGACATCGGCAAGAGCCCGTCCCGCGCCGTGTCTGCGCAGGACGCGGACGAAGCGGGGTGGGTCGCCACTTACCGGCAGTTTCTGATGCGCGTGCCGCGCATCGACGCCGAAGCTCTGCACCCACTCGCGGACTCCCGCGACGCCGAGATCGGCGTAGACGCGGTCCGCGCCGGTGCCGATCTCAGGATCGGGGTGGAAGTGTCCGCGCAAGTAGAACAAAAATTCACCTGCTCCCAGTACGCGCCTAGGAGATGAGAACCCGCGGGCCACCAGGGGTTCCGACAAGTTCATGTCGTAGTTTGAGCAGATACAGCCAGATCGCGACGAAGAGTGCGCCGATCAGGAACATGCCCCAGAGCCAGACTCCGCTGAGGACGAGCGGCAGCTGAAGTGCCGAGCCGAGGCCGATCCCCCAGTGACGGCGCTGCATTCCCGCAGCGAGGATGAGGATCACCGCGAAGCCGATGAGGACGACCGTCTTCGTCGTCCCGAGACCGGCGTTGCTATAGGCGAGCGCCCGCGGTACGAGCAGCGTGACGAGGGCTTCCAGGCCGAGGACTCCGGCGAGTGCGCCCCGGGTCGCCCGATCAGCCCGCCGCGCCCGCTCCGCATACTGCTCGTCCTGAGTAAGGCGCGGAGCGCCTGTGTCGAAGGGCTCGTCCTGAGTAAGGCGCGGCTCGGGAGTCGGCTCAACCACCGAGGGCTCCGAGCAGTGCGCGCGCCTCGCCGGCGGTGATGACAGAGCCGGTGACAAGGACGCCCGATCCGGCGACGGAGTTGTCGCCCGTCTCCTCGGCGAGGGTCACTGCCACATCGATCGCATCGTCCAGCCGCAGCTCCACGCTCACCCGCGAGTCGCCGAAGACATCCACTGCGAGCGCCGCGAGTTCGTCGACGTCGAGCGCCCGGGGCGAGCTGTTCTGGCTCACCACGATTTCGTCGACGACGGGTTCCAGGAGTTCCAGCATCGCCTTGGCGTCCTTGTCTGCGAGGACGGCGACGACGGCGACGAGGCGCCGGAACGAGAACGACTCGCTCAGCGCCGCGAGTGAGGCGGCCATGCCGTGCTTGTTGTGCGCGGCATCGACAAGCACCGTCGGCGCCGAGCGCACCGTCTCGAGCCGTCCCGGCGAGGTGGCCTCGGCGAGGGCGGCTCGGACGATGTCAACGTCGAGCGCACCGTTCTTGCCGCCCTTGCCGAAGAACGCCTCCACCGCAGCCAGTGCAAGCCCTGCGTTCTGCGCCTGGTGCGCACCGTAGAGCGGCAGGAAGACGTCCTCGTACTCGCCGCCGAGACCTTGCAGCTGCAGCACCTGACCGCCGACGGCGACCCTTCGCTCGAGGACGCCGAACTCGAGTCCCTCGCGCGCCACGGCCGCGTCGACCTCGACGGCGCGCTTCAGAAGTTCCGCGGCCGCCTCGACCGGCTGGCTGGCGATGATCGCCGTGGCGGTCGGCTTGATGATGCCGGCCTTCTCCTTGGCGATAGCGGCGACGGTGTCACCGAGGTACTGCATGTGGTCGAGATCGATCGGGGTGATCACGGCGACTTCGCCGTCGAGGACGTTCGTGTTGTCCCACGTTCCGCCCATTCCCACTTCGACGACGGCGACATCGACGGGAGCCTCGGCGAAGATCGCGAAGCCGAGGGCGGTGATGATCTCGAAGAAGCTGCATGGAGAGTCGTACTGCCCGTCGACCATGGCGATGAGCGGCGCGAGGCGGTCATAGTGTTCGACGAAGGTGCGATCGTCGACCGGCTCGCCGTCGATGACGATCCGCTCGGTCACCTTCGTCAGATGCGGACTCGTGTAGCGACCCACGCGCAGTCCGAAGGCGCGCAGCAGCTCGTCCGCGATGCGCGCCGTCGAGGTCTTGCCGTTGGTGCCGGTGATGTGGATGGCGCGAAACGCCCGCTGCGGATTGCCGAGCAGGTCGACGAGCGTGAGCATCCGTTCGTTCGAGGGGTCGATGTGCCCCTCGCCGCGGCGGTGGAAGATCTCGCGTTCGACCTCGCGCCGCAGTGCGGCCCAGTCCTTAGGCATCGGGCAGCGCAGCCAACGCGGCGTCGATGCGGGCGATCTCGGCCTCGGCGGCCTCAGCACGGGAGCGGACCTTCGCGATGACGTCCTCGGGTGCCTTTCCGGTGAAGGACTCGTTGCCGAGCTTGCCGGCGTTGGTCACGAGCTCTTTCTGCGCGGCGGCGAGGTCCTTGGAGAGGCGAGCCCGTTCGGCCGCGACGTCGATCGTCCCCGACAGGTCGAGTTCGACGACCACGCCGGTCGAGGTAGTGAGCGATGCCGTGGCGGCGAAGTCGGCCTCCGGCTCCTGCAGACGCAGCAGCGTCCGCACCGCGGCCTCGTGGGTGGCGAGTCCGGTGAGCTGCGCGGGAATCCGCTGCGAAGGCCTGATGCCCTGATCCGAGCGGAAGCGGCGCACCTCGTTGATCACGGCCTGCAGGTCGGCGATCTCTGCCTCGGCGTCCTTGTCGATACGGCCCGTATCGGAGACCGGCCACGCCGCGATCACCAGCGATTGACCCCCGGTGAGGGTCGGCCATAGGGCGTCGGTGACGTAGGGGATCGCAGGGTGCAGCAGCCGCAACAGGGTGTCGAGCACCTCACCGAGGACGCGACGGGTGGCCGGTGCGGTCGCCTCGTCGGCGAGCGTCACCTTCGACAGCTCGAGGTACCAGTCGCAGACCTCGTCCCAGGCGAAGTGGTAGAGCAGGTCGGCCATCTTGGCGAACTCGTAACGCTCGTAGAGGTCGTCCACCTCGCTGATGACGCCGTTCAGCCGGGAGATGATCCAGGCGTCGGCGCCGCTGAGGTCGCTCGGCAGCTCACCGGCGACGGTGGCGCCGTTGAGCATCGCGAAACGGGTGGCGTTCCAGAGCTTGTTGCAGAAGTTGCGGGCCCCGACCACCCACTCCTCGTTGACCGCCTGGTCGGCACCGGGGTTCGCACCCTGCAGCAGCGACATGCGCACCGCGTCGGCTCCGTAGGCGTCCATCCAGACGAGCGGGTCGACGACGTTGCCGCGGGACTTGCTCATCTTCTTGCCGTGGGCGTCGCGGACGATGCCGGTGAGCAGCACCTGGTCGAAGGGCTGCACGTCCTCCATCGCGTAGAGACCGAAGAGCGTCATGCGTACGACCCAGAAGAACAAGATGTCGTAGCCGGTGACGAGGACGGAGGTGGGGTAGTACTTGCGCAGGTCGGCGGTGTCCTCCGGCCAGCCCATCGTCGAGAACGGCCAGAGCGCCGAGCTGAACCAGGTGTCCAGTACATCCGCGTCCTGCACCCAGCCCTCGGGGGCCGTCTCATCCGGGCCGAGACAGCGGGTCTCGCTGCCGTCGGGTGAGTACCAGACGGGGATGCGGTGGCCCCACCAGAGCTGGCGGCTGATGTTCCAGTCGCGCAGGCCGTCGACCCAGGCGAAGTACCGCGGCGTCATCGACTCGGGGATGATCTCGATCCGCCCGTCGCGCACCACGTCACCGGCGGCCTTCGCGAGCGTCTCCACCCGCACCCACCACTGCAGCGAGAGGCGCGGCTCCACGATGGTGTCGCAGCGGCTGCAGTGGCCGACCGCGTGCACGTACGGGCGCTTCTCGGCGACGATGCGCCCCTCTTCGCGCAGCGCCGCGACGACGGCAGAACGGGCCTCAAGGCGGTCGAGGCCTTCGAACGGCCCGGGAACGGTGATCACTGCGCGCTCGTCCATGATCGTCAGGCTCGGCAGGCTGTGGCGCTGGCCGATCTCGAAGTCGTTCGGGTCGTGTGCGGGAGTCACCTTCACCGCGCCGGTGCCGAAGGATGGGTCGACGTGCTCGTCGGCGACGATCGGGATCTGCCGGTTGGTGAGCGGAAGCGGCACTGTGGTGCCGATGAGGTGCTGGTAACGCTCGTCCTCGGGGTGCACCGCGACCGCGGTGTCACCGAGCATCGTCTCGGCGCGCGTGGTGGCGACGACGATCGAGTTCGCGCCGCCATCAAGTGAGCCGTAGCGGATGCTGACGAGTTCGCCCGGCTCGTCCGCATGATCGACCTCGATGTCGGAGAGGGACGTGAGGTCGCGCGGACACCAGTTGATGATCCGCTCGGCGCGGTAGATGAGGCCGTCGTCATAAAGCCTCTTAAAGATGGTCTGCACCGCACGGCTGAGGTGGGAGTCCATGGTGAAGCGTTCGCGGCTCCAGTCGACGCCCTCGCCAAGGCGACGCATCTGGCCGAGGATCTTGCCGCCGTACTCGTTCTTCCAGTCCCAGGCGCGGTCGATGAATTGCTCGCGGGTGTAGTCGAAGCGACCCTTGCCCTCGGTCTCGGCGAGGTGCCGCTCGACGAGGTTCTGCACGGCGATCGAGGCGTGGTCCATGCCCGGCAGCCAGAGGACGTCATAGCCCTGCATCCGTTTGCGGCGGCAGAGCGCGTCCATGATCGAGTGCTGCAGGGCGTGGCCAAGGTGCAGCGAGCCGGTGACGTTCGGCGGCGGGATGACGATCGTGTACGGCGGCTTGTTGCTACTGGGGTCGGCCGTGAAGTAGCCCCGTTCGATCCAGCGCTCATACAGCGGGCCTTCAACCTCCGCCGGCGTGAATTGCGACGGGAGGGAGGTGGACTGGCTGGGCGTACTCACCAGTTGATTCTAAGGAACCTCGTCGACCTCGTTGACAGTGCTGTCCGCCGGAGCGTTGACCGTACGGAGTATGCTTGCCGATAGGCAATTAATTGACACCCTTACATGAAAAGCGTGACGCGCATGAGTACCCCCACCGACGAGACGACGATCAACCGCCTCCGGATCGCCGTCGCCCGCATCGCACGGCAGCTCGACCGGCAGTCGACCCAGGACGGAATGACCCGGACGCAGCTCAACGTCCTCGGCTCCGTCTCACGGGCCAAGCGGATCAGCTGCAGCGAGTTGGCAGACATCGAAGGCGTCAACCCGACGATGCTCTCCCGCATCCTCGGCCGGCTCGAGGAGCAGGGCTTCGTCCGGCGCGTGACGGGCGATGCCGACCGGCGCGTGATCCACGCCGAGATCACACCCAGTGGCAGCCGGGCACACCTGCGCATGCGCCGGGCACGCACCGCCCTGCTCAACGAGCAGATCGCGGCGCTCCCCGCCGAGGACGCGGCCGCCCTGCTACAGGCCCTCCCTGCTCTGGAAGCACTCGCCGGCGTCACCGAGGCGGCGGCGAACGCCCGATGACCGTCGCGCTCTCCCCCGCGCCTGGTCATCTCCGCCTCCTCGGACGGACGACCTTCGCCTCGCTGCGCAACCACAACTACCGCCGCTACATGGGCGGGCAGGCGATCTCGCTCATCGGCACCTGGATGCAGACCGTCGCCCAATCCTGGCTCGTCCTGCAGTTGACGCACTCCGGCACCGCCATCGGTCTGCTCGTGGCGCTGCAGACCCTTCCCGTCCTGATCCTCGGCCCCTACGGCGGCGTCGTGGCCGACCGCGTCGACAAACGCAGGCTGATGATCGGCCTGCAGGCGATGATGGGTGTCCTCGCCCTGGTGCTCGCCCTGCTCACCCTCACCCACGTGGTGACGCTGTGGGAGGTCTACGTCCTCGCCATGTTGCTGGGGCTGAACAACACGTTCGAGAACCCGGCACGGCAGGCCTTCGTCCTCGAGATGGTCGGGCCGAAGGATCTGCGCAACGCGGTGAGCCTCAACTCGACCGCGGTGAACGCGGCCCGCGCCGTCGGACCGGCCTTCGCCGGGGTCATCATCGCCGTCGGCGGCATCGGCCTCTGCTTCTTGATCAACGCCGCCAGCTTCATCGCGGTGGTCGCCTCACTCGTCCGGCTGGACACCACGCAGCTGCAGCCCACGACGCCGGCGCCGCGGGCGAAGGGGCAACTAGTCGACGGGCTGCGCTACGTGTGGCGCACGCCGGCGATCGGCGTGCCACTGCTGATGATGGCGCTGGTCGGCTGCCTCGCCTACGAGTTCCAGGTCGTGCTGCCGGTCGTTGCGGAGAACACGTTCCACGGTGGTTCTGCCAGCTACGGCTTCATGACTGCCGCGATGGGTCTCGGTGCGGTCTTCGGTGGACTCTGGGTCGCGGCCCGTGGCAAGACCGGCGTGCAGGCGCTCGTCGTCTCCTCCACGCTCTTCGGCCTTGCGATCCTGTCCGCCGCCCTCGCCCCGGTGATGTGGCTGGAGCTCGTGGCGCTGATGCTCACCGGCGCAGCCAGCGTCGGATTCCTCTCGAAGGGCAACAGCACCATCCAGCTCGCCGCGGATCCGCAGATGCGAGGACGCGTGATGGCACTGTGGTCGGTGGCGTTCCTCGGCTCGACACCGATCGGTGGACCGATCGCCGGCGCGGTGGCCTCGCACTGGGGCGGGCGGGCCGGGCTGTTCCTCGGCGCGATCACCTGCCTCGTCGCCGCCGCGATGGGGCTCGCGATCAGGAGAAGGATTGTCCTCGGTCGGCAAGCAAGCCAGCAATCTCTGCCACCGATCCCAGCAGATGAGTATGCGGAGCCGACTCCAACAGCTCCCGGCTCTGTCCTCCGCTGAGGACGCCTACGACGATCGCGGCGCCGGCATTCGTCCCTGCGTACAAGTCGCGAGTGGTGTCACCCGCCGTGAGGACGTGCGCCGGATCGGCGATGCCGGTGAGCGCCATCGCGCGTTGGATCATGAACGGCGCGGGCCGTCCGGCCTCGACATCGTCGGCGCAGACAACGGCATCGAGGTTGTCGCCCCATCCGACCGTAGCCAGCAGGTCGTCGGCGACGGCGTGGTCGAAGCCGGTGGTGAGGGCGACCTTGATTCCGGCGGTACGCAGCTGCGCCAGCGCTTCGGTGACCCCGGGAAGCGGCTGCGGCGGCGTCTCGGCGTAGAGCTCGGCGAGACGCGTGCGGAACCGGGTGTGGACGTCTTCGATCTCCGCCACATCGGTGAGCCCAGTGAGGGCACCGATCGCTTCGCGCTTGTCGGCCCCCATCCAGCTCGCGATGTCGTCGCTGGTCGGCTCGGCACCCGCCGCGCGCACCGCGTCCGCAAGGGCGACGTACACCGCCTGGTGCTCCTCGATGGTGGTCCCCGCGATGTCGAACACAGCCAGTTCGATCACTGTTCACCCCTGTAGGTCATGCTCAGATCGTGGCAGCTACAGGTAAACAGTTGGCTTCTGCCGACCTCGTCGTGGTGGGTGCCGGCATCGTCGGACTCGGGCACGCGGCGGCGGCGCTGCGACGCGGGCTCTCGGTGGTGGTGCTCGAGCGCGACTCCCGCGCGGTGGGCGCCTCGGTGCGCAACTTCGGGCACGTGTGCACGACGCCGCAGTCAGGGCAGGC
>DASXYU010000014.1:0-23969 GCA_036502295.1 Jatrophihabitans sp.
CCCCCCCACGGCCAGGCCCCCGCGCCGGATCGGCCGGCGACTCGCGCGGGTTGGCCTCGGCCTCATCATCCCGGTGCTCTTCGTCGCGGGGTGGCAACTATTCGTCTCTGATGGTGTGCTGCCCCGAGCGGTAGTGCCGGGCCCGATGAAGGTGCTCGACGCCCTGCAGATGTGGCTCGGGACGAAGAAGACCCCTGTGATGTTCTACAGCGACCACCTCTTCAGTGACGTGGGAGCAACGCTCGGTCGTGTCGCGTTGGGCTTCGCGTTGGCGACCGTTGCCGGCGTCGCCCTCGGCACTGCCGTCGGGGTGTGGCGGCTGGCCGATAGCTTGCTTACCCCGACGTTCCGCATCCTCGGCCCGATCCCACCGGTCACGTGGATACCTGTGGTCATCGTCGTCCTCGGTGTCGGACAGTCGGCCAATCTCGCACTGACAGTCCTCGGCGCGGTCTTCCCGATCATCGCCTCGACCGTGACCGCCGTCTCCGGAGTCAACCGTGAGCTGCTGCGCGCTGGTCGCATGATGGGACAAGGCCCGCTCGGGCTGATCGCGCACGTCATCCTGCCCGTCTCATTGCCGGGCATCGTCGGCGGCCTGCGCCTCGGTCTCGGCCTGTCTTGGATGATGGGCGTCACCTCCGAAATGCTCGCGGTCCATTCCGGCCTCGGTTACACGCTCTGGAACGCGTACAACTACTTCGACTACCCCGGCGTCTTCGCCGCCATGATGGTGATCGGCCTGTGCGGTTTGCTCTCCGACCTGCTCCTGCAGGTCGTGACGCGACGCCCCACTCGCTGGCACGCCGAGACGGGGGTGCGCAGTTGACCACCACGCCAGTTCTGACGCCGGTAGGCGTCGGCTTCCATAACGTTGACAAGAGCTTCGTGCAAGGCGAACGCCAGGTGCATGCCCTGAACGACTGCACTCTTGACGTTCGCCCCGGAGAGTTCTTCTCGTTGCTCGGCCCCAGTGGGACCGGCAAGACGACCTTGCTCAACCTGGTCTCCGGCTTCGACTCCGCGGACTCGGGCGCTGTCACGGTCGGCGATGTACCTGTGCGGAGGCCCGGACCCGATCGGGCGGTCGTCTTTCAATCGCCGACCCTGATGCCCTGGTTGACTGCACTCGACAATGTCGCCGTCGGGCTGCGCTCCACAGGCATGTCACGGTCGGCGCGCCGCCGGGCGGCGGCCGAGCAGTTGGCCGAGGTTGGCCTGGCGAGTGCCGCGGGACGCAGGCCGTACCAGCTTTCGGGTGGCATGCGGCAGCGGGTCGGCATCGCCCGTGCCCTGGCGATGAAGCCGAAGGTGCTGCTCATGGATGAGCCGTTCGCGGCACTCGACGCCTACGTCCGCTTGGAGGCCCAGCAGCTCATCGTCGACCTGCATCACAAGCACCCGGTGACGACGATCTTCGTGACGCACTCGATCGAGGAGGCACTGTTGCTGAGCGACCGTGTTGGCGTGATGACGGGCGGACGGGTCGACCAGGTGTACGACGTGCCGTTCACGCACCCGCGGGACGCGACCAGCCCGGAGTTCAACGATCTGCGACGCGAGATCTGGGAGCAGATCGAGGCGGGGGTCCGACGCGATCGGGCTGCGCGGGGATGAGCGGCACGACATATGCCGAGGCGGCCCTTGAGCGGTGGGAGGAGCTGAGCTTCACCCATGCGCTGCGGGCGGTTTCGCCCGAGCGGGTCCTGCGTGAGGCGGTTGGCGCCACTGGCGCCCTCGCCGGGCTCTGCTTCAGCGTCAAGGATCTCTTCCCGGTCGCGGGAGTCGAGTCATGTGCCGGCTCGCTCACACAGGTCGGCAACGTGCCTAGGACGGACCCACCGCTCGTGGCCGCTGTGCGTGATGCGGGGGCCGTGGTCGTCGGGAAGGGTGTGTGTCCGGAGTTCGGGTTCGGTGTCGACACCGAGAATCGCCTCGACGGTCGAGTGGTGCACCCAAACGATCCCTCCATCTCTCCCGGTGGTTCGAGCGGTGGCGATGCAGTCGCCGTGAGTGCGCGCGTCGTCGATTTCGCCCTCGCAGGTGACTATGGCGGTTCAGCGCGTTGGCCTGCTCAGGCGATGGGGATACTGGGGCTTCGCTGCGGCGTCGGACGTGCGCCGGCACGCGACCAGATCGGTGCGCCGGCTGTCGGTCAACAAGCCCGCCTCGATGTCCCGGGCATTCTGGCGAGGGACGCCTCGGTGCTACGCCGGGTGGTCGGCGTCTTGATGGGCGATGGCGCGCTGCGGCCACGCACCCGTCGCATCGTCGTCGTGCCGGCCGAGGCGCTTGGCGCGGTCTCGCCGGAGGTCGCGGCCGGAATGGAGGACGCCTGTCGTCGAGTTCAGAACGCTGGTTACGACCTCGTCGACGCGAGTCCTGTCGTCGCCGAAGCGCTCGTGGAGGCATACGCCGTCTACCGGCGGCTGCGCGAGCTCACCGACACTCATGACGGCGTACGCGCCCTGGTAGATGGGCGCGAGGATCTCTTAGCGCCATCGAGCCTGGCCGTGCTGGCCGCGGCAGAGGCCTCGACCCAGACCGCGGAACGGGGGGAGGTGGAGGAGCTCGTGGGCAAGGAACAGGACGTACGCCAACGCGTCACCATGGCCGTTGAACATGCCGACGCGCTGTTGCTCCCAGTGGCTGTCTGCGGGGCGATCGGGTTCGGCGAGCAGGTTCTTGTCGGCGGTACCGCATACGACGCGACGGCCTTGCACGGCTGGCTGCGGGCGGTCTCGCTCACGGGGCTTCCCGCGATCTCCATGCCGGTGGCCGAGCGGGTCTCGGTTCAGCTCGTCGGTCCAGCTGGCGCCGAGGCGCGGCTGTGCGACCTCGCGGAGGTGCTGGTGGCATGAGGGTCGGCTTGATCGTGCCCTCGTCCAACCCGACTATCGAGGCTTTCCTACCGGCGGTCGCCGGAGTGCTCGGGGTGTCGTTCCTCGTGACCCGGATCGGGGTGCGCCGGATCGCCGCCGACCCGACCTCGGATGCCCAGTTCGATATCGCCGGGCTCGCTTCGGCCGCCGCGCTGCTCGCTGACGCCGAGGTCTCGTTGATCAGCTGGGCAGGGACGGCGGGGTTCTGGCTCGGTGTCGAGCGTGAGGCCGCCGTCCTCGCCGCGGCGGCCGAGGTCGGCGTTCCGGTGGTGAGTAGCCGGATGGCGATGATGGCAGCGCTGGAGGAGATGACCGACCCGCAGTTAGGCGTCTTCACTCCCTACGTCGCCGACATCCATCAGCGGGTGGTGGCCACGCTGTCGGACGCCGGATATGTCGTTGCGGGCGACAAGGCGATGGGCATCGAGCGGAACCTCGACTTCGCAGCCATCCCAGCCGATGTCGTGGCGACCGAACTCCGCGCATTGGCCGGCTCAGGTGCCACCGTCCTACCGCTGGTGTGTACCAACGTGCTTGGCACGCTGCCCGCTATGGCGCAGGAGTCCGCCCTCGTACTCGACAGCGTGCTCGCCACCCTGTGGGACGCGACGTGCCGCGTGGGCGCGACGTCGATGTCGTACGCCGATTGCTACCGCGCCGTGCTCGCCGGCCGTTGCCACCCTGAGGAGACCCAATGACGCTCTCTCCTGACACATTCGCAGGACGCCACTACATCGTGACCGGTGGCGGCTCCGGTATCGGATCCGCCACCGCGGCTCTGCTCACCCGTCTAGGTGCGTCGGTGACGGTGCTTGATCTCGACATTTCCCGGGTGCCGGAGTCGATCGCCGCCGTCAAGGTCGACGCCTGTGACGAGTTCGCGGTCCGCGAAGCAGTCACTTCGGCCGCGACCCAGGCACCGCTGAGCGGACTCGTCAACTCCGTGGGCATCGAGTTCGTCAGCGACGTGGTCGACACAACGCTCGCCGCCTGGGAAAGGGTGATCGGCACCAACCTGACGAGCTACCACATCGTGACCTCGGCCGTCCTGCCGTACCTGAGCGATGGTGCGGCGATCGTCAACGTCGCATCTCAGCTCGGATTGGTCGGTGCCAGAAGGTTCGCGGCCTACACCGCGTCGAAATCCGCGGTCATCGGCTATTCGCGCAGCACGGCACTGGACCTCGCCCCACGTGGAATCCGCGTCAACGTCGTCTGCCCCGGAGCAGTCGACACACCGCTTCTCCAGCGGCAGTTCGCCGATGGGCCGGGGCCGCAGGGCTCGCTGGAGGATCTCGTCGGAATGCACCCGATCGGTCGTCTTGGTAGGCCGTCCGAGATCGCCGAACCCATCGCCTTCTTGCTGTCGGACGCGGCTTCGTTCATCACCGCCAGCGTCGTCGTCGCGGACGGTGGGTATGTCGCCCAGTGATGTCATCCGCAACGTCACCCTCGACGGGTACGTAGGGACCGTCGACGTCGCGGTGACCGGTGGCGTCATCACGTCGATCTCTGCGGCAGCGGACGACTCGGGGCAGGGATCCGGAGGCTTTGAAGGGGCGTACGCCTTTCCGGGCTTCGCCGACGTGCATCTGCATCTCGACAAGGCGCACCTCCTGGAGCATGTCGTCTCCGGCGACGATCTTGCGGGCGCAGTGGCGCGAGTCAGGAAGGCCAAGCGTGCCTTCACCGTCGACGACGTGAAAGCACGTGCAGCCCGCGTCCTCGATAGCGCGATCGCGCACGGCACGACGCTGATCCGCTCGTATGTCGAGGTCGACCCTGACGCCGGCCTGCGATCGTGGGACGCCATCTCGCAGCTTCAGCGGGAGTACTCCGATCGGATCGACCTCCGGCTCGTTCCCTTCGCCCAGGACGGCACGACCGGGGTACCCGCCACGCTGGCCCTCCTTGAACGTGCCCTGTCTGGTGGTGCGTCCGCGGTGGGCGGCTGTTCGTACACCGACCGGGATCCGGCTGCACACATCCGAACCATCTTCGATCTCGGGGTTGCGCACGACCTGCCCGTCGACTTCCACGTCGACTTCGACCTCGACCGATCGTGGGAGCACCTCTCGTTGGTGCTAGACGAGACCGAGAGACGAGGCTGGCAGGGCCGGGTCACCGTCGGGCACGTCACCAAGCTCAGTGCTCTCGATGCGCATGGCCGAACCGAGGTGGCACGCCGCATGGGCGATCTCGGCGTGGGCCTCGTCGTACTTCCGGCAACCGACATCTTCCTGCCCGCGCGCGAGATCGACGTCCTCAAACCCCGCAGCGTCGCGCCACCCATTGCGCTTGTGCCCGGTGGTCCGGCAATGGCGGTGGCAACGAACAACGTCTGCAACCCCTTCACCCCGTACGGCGACGCCGACGTCCTGCGGATGGCGAACCTGTACGCGATGCTCTGCCAGTTCTCCGATGACAGGGAGCTGGCCGCGGTGTGGTCGATGGTGACCGGATCAGCGGAGACGTTTGCGGGAGCCTCGCGCGGGATCGAGGTTGGGTCGCCGGCGACGTTGGTGGTTCTGGATGCCCCTGACTCGTTGACAGCGCTGCGTGAGCTGCGACAGCCTTTAGCCGGATTCTTCAACGGACGCCGCACGTTCACGTGGGCGCGACCGACGCTATTGGGAAGAGCGGGCTGATGGCTGTGTCGATGAGGCCGGATCCCGCAAACGGCTTCGGCCATATCTCGGTCGAGGAATTGTCGATCGACGATCTCCATGCGGCCTATCGCGCCGGCGTCTGGACCGTGCAGCAGGTCGTCGCAGCGCATCTGGCACGGATCGCCGCGTATGACAAGCGAGGGCCGTTGATCAACTCGATGATCACGGTCAACCACGCGGCGATGGCGTTGGCCGCTGATCAGGATGTATGGCTCGCCGCCCATCCGGGTGAAATCGCGGGTCCGCTCTTCGGCGTCCCGGTAGTGGTCAAGGACAACATAGACATGGCCGGGTTGCCGATGACCTCGGGCTTTCAAGGCTGGAAGAACTACGTGCCGCCGGCCGATGCTCCTGTCATCGCCCGGATCAAGGCCGCCGGCGGCGTCATCGTCGGCAAGACCTCGCTCTCGGAGTTTGCTCGCGGCGGCCATGACAACATCAACTCGGTGGTCCCCGGCTTCGCCCGCAACCCTTACCACACGGCCTATGCCACCGGCGGCTCCTCCGGCGGCGTCGCCGCCGCCCTTGCTGCCAGTTTCGCGGTCGTTGGCATCGGCACCGACACGGGTGGAAGCGTCCGCATGCCCGCTGCCCACTGCGCGCTGGCCGGACTGCGACCCACCGTCGGACTCGTGAGCCGTACGGGGGTCGTTCCGCTCGACCTCAATCGGGATACGGTCGGCCCGATGGCGCGCTCGGCGCACGATATGGCGGTGCTCCTCGACGTGATTGTCGAAGACCCCGATGCCCCGTCCTACTGCGAGGCCCTCAACACCGCGGCGTTGCAAGGTGCTCGGCTCGGCGTTCTGCGACAGGTGTTCCCCGAGTCGGTTACCGATGCCGGCATCATCCGAAACTTCGCCAATACGATCGCCGAACTGCGGGCACTGGGTGCCGAGGTCATCGACCCATTCGTCGTCCCTGGGATCGACGCGATCCCACGTCCTCCACAAACGCCGGCGCGCTTCGCGTGGTCGCTGGCGCAATACCTCGACGCGCACCCGGGTATCCCATACCCGAGCGTGCGGGAGATCGCGGCCTCCGGGCTGCTCCATCCGCTCCACCAGCGCGCCTTCGATGATGCTGTGAGCGCCCCGCCGCAGGACGAGGACCCCGCCACCTTGGAGGGCGCCGCCAATGAGCAGCGGTACCGAGACGCCTTCACCGCCGCGATGGATGCGGCGGGCATCGACGCGCTGGTGTTTCCCACCTGGGCGATGCTGCCGGCTGTCAACGGCGACCGGAACACCCAGGTGCTCGACCAGCCGGTGGTCGGACTTCCCGCCTTTCCCGAAGCTGCGCCTGTGACGTACCAGAGCTCATTGACCTTCGTCGCCTCCGCGCTGCAGTGGCCGGCGTTGAGCGTGCCGTCGGGGTATCTGGGGGAGGATCTTCCAGTCGGATTGCAGATCGTGGCTTGCCCCGGGAGCGAGGCGAAGATCGTCACCTACGCCTACGCCTATGAGCAGGCGACCCGCCATCGGCATCCACCGGCGAGCACACCGCCTCTGGGGGACTCGCTTGCCGCGTGGCTGGTTGGCACGTGGACGCTGCTCGACATCCGCGAGCGGGACGTTGCCACGGGGGTCGAGACATCCGCGCAGCGGCGTCCGCGCAGCGGCCAGCTCACTTACGGCACCAGCGGAGCGCTATCGGTGCAGATCGCGCGCGCAGGGTACG
The DNA here is from genome assembly GCA_036502295.1 of Jatrophihabitans sp. Classification (GTDB taxonomy): domain Bacteria; phylum Actinomycetota; class Actinomycetes; order Mycobacteriales; family Jatrophihabitantaceae; genus DASXYU01. The sequence continues at coordinate 7,232 of DASXYU010000014.1, forward strand.
ACGGCCTTCTTGCGGAAGGTGCCGACGGGTTCGAAAGCTACTTCGGTAGGTGGAGGCTGCACGAGGCCGACGGGTACGTGCAGCACGTGCGCACGGCTGGGCTTGACGCGAGTCTGAACGGCACAGTGAGCCGGCACTCGTTCTGCATTGATGGTGCGGGCCGGCTCTGGCTGGCGGCGTCGCCGCTGAACGGTCGCAGCGAAGTCTTCCTTTGGGAGAGATCGCGTAGCTGCTAGACGTATTCGATCGGCAGATCGTAGGGGGCGAGGTCCTGTCATCCGGCGCTGGCAGGATGGCCCTTATGACTGCTGCTGACCGGGTGCTGGAGGGGCTCGATCCCCAGCAGCGTGAGGCGGCGCAGGCGGTCCGCGGCCCGGTCTGCATCCTGGCGGGCGCCGGAACCGGCAAGACCCGCGCCATCACGCACCGCATCGCCTACGCCGTCCGATCCGGAGCAGTGCCGCCCGGGCAGCTGCTCGCGGTGACCTTCACGGCGCGCGCCGCGGGCGAGCTGAGGGGCCGGCTGCGGTCACTCGGCGCCGACGGCGTGCAGGCCAGGACGTTCCACGCCGCAGCCCTGCGCCAGCTACAGTACTTCGCCCCGCGCGTCCTCGGGGGATCGATCCCTGATGTGGTCGACCGGCCGCTGCGTCTCGTCGGCAACGCGGCCGCCCGGCTGCGCTGGAACACCGACCGCAACGAACTGCGCGATCTCACTGCCGAGGTCGACTGGGCCAAGGCCGTCCTCGCCACACCGCAGAGCTACGCCGAGATGGTGCGTACGACGGGACGGATGACCCCTGCCGATCCCGACCGCATCGCCGGCCTGCTCGCCGAGTACGAAGCAGTGAAGAAGCGAACCGGAGTGGTCGACTTCAGCGACCTGCTGCTCATCATGGCCGCCGCGATCGAGCAGTTCGACGACGTCGCCGAAGAGATCCGCTCCCGCTACCGGCACTTCGTCGTGGACGAATACCAGGATGTCTCGCCGCTACAGCAGCGCCTGCTCGATGCGTGGCTCGGCGGCCGCGACGACCTCTGCGTCGTCGGCGACGCCAACCAGACGATCTACAGCTTCGCCGGGGCGACGCCGGAACACCTGCTCGGCTTCAAGCGACGCTTCCCTGAGGCGGTCGTGGTGCGCCTGGAGCGCGACTATCGCTCCACACCGCAGATAGTCGGGCTGGCGAATTCGCTGATGCGCAGTCAGCCTTCCCGCCTGACTCTCGTCGGCCAGCGCCCGGAGGGGCCGATTCCCACCTTCGCCGAGCATGAGGACGAGCCCGCCGAAGCGGCGGCCGTGGCCGCTGAGTGTCGACGCCTCATCGACTCCGGAACGCCGGCGGCCGAGATCGCGGTGCTGTTCCGTATCAACGCCCAGTCGGAGGTCTACGAGCAGGCGCTCACCGAGCTCGGCGTGCCGTACGTCCTGCGCGGGGGAGAGCGTTTCTTCGACCGGCCCGAGATCAAGGAGGCGCGGTTGCTGCTGCGCGGCGCGGCGCGCTCCGAGTCGACCGAGATGCCGCTCGCCGATGCCGTGCGGGCCGTCCTCGCCAGCCTCAACTGGTATCCGGATGCGCCACCGAACGGCGGCAGTGCCCGCGAACGCTGGGAATCACTCGCCGCGCTGGTAGCACTTGCGCAAGATGTGGCAGCAACGGATACCACGGCTCACCTGCCTGAACTTGTCGCCGAACTCGATGCCCGCGCCGGTGCCCAGCACGCCCCGACCGTGCAGGGAGTCACCCTCGCCTCGCTGCACTCGGCGAAGGGGCTGGAGTGGGACGTCGTCTTTGTCGTCGGCCTCACCGACACGACATTGCCGATCCAGCACGCCACCTCCGACGCGCAGATCGCCGAGGAGCGGCGTCTGCTCTACGTGGGCATCACCCGCGCCCGGGAGCGCCTCGCGCTGTCGTGGGCGATGGCGCGCAGTCCGGGGCAGCGGCGCAGTCGGCGGCCGAGCCGCTTCCTCGACGGCCTCCGCCCAGTGGCTGAGGAGCGCCGGAAGGCGCGTGTCGAAAACTCCGCGAAGAAGGACAAGCCATCCGCGCAGGATGCCGAACTCTTCGCCAAGCTGCGGGCCTGGCGCCGCACACAGGCGCAGGAGCAGGGCGTGCCGCCGTACGTCGTCTTCAGTGACGCCACGCTGGTCGGCATCGCCGATGCGCGCCCTGCCAACCGGGTGGCCCTTGGCCGGGTCTCCGGGGTGGGTTCGATCAAGCTGGAGCGTTACGCCGATGCGGTGCTAGCCGTTCTCAACGGTGAAGGGACGTGACCTGCGGCGCGCAGCGGGGGAGCGCCCCGGCCTAACGCCCAGTAAATCTCACTAGATAGTGAGATTTACTGTAATATTCTCACGGTCAGTGAGATTTATTGGGGGTTGAGTCCCCCAATCTCACCCATAGCGAGATTCTTAAGGCGCGAATGATGGCAAACGCAACGGCACCCGTCCGGATCGGCACTCTGGCTGATCTGCTCGGTATTCCTGTCTGGAGACTCCGCAGGATGGCCGACGCCGGCGCGATCCCGTCGACCAAGTCGGCGGGTGGTCATCGTCTCTTCGACGCCGACCAGGTCCGCGCCGCGCTAGGTGTGCACACCGCCGTGATCTCAGCCGCCACGGTCGAGCCGACCGAGGAGCCGTCCTGGTCCGTCCACCTCGGCCTCGAGGACCTCGAAGAAGACGTTGTCTGGCGACAGCTTGAGTCCGCGGTCGGCATAGACACAGCAGCTCCCGCCGGAAAGATCGCGCAGTTCTCATTCTTGGAGATGCTCAACAATGCGATCGATCACAGCGGAGGCGACACGGTCGAGGTGGCGTTTTGGTCGACCGAGTCGTTCCTCGCTCTACGTATCGCGGACGACGGCGAAGGCGCATTGGCACACCTACGGCGGATCTTGGGGCTCTCCGACGATTTCGAGGCAATCGTCGCCCTCACCAAGGGCAAGCAGACGACGATGCGAGATCGTCATACCGGCGAAGGAATCTTCTTCACGTCGAAGGCGAATGACCTCTTTCAGCTCGCCGCGAACGGTAAGCGGTGGACGGTCGACAACCTCCGCGCTGACCAGTCCGTCGGGATCTCCTCCGTGCAACGCGGAACCGTTGTCTTCGCGCGCATCGCGACCGACACGAAGCGCACCTTGCAGAGCGTCTTTCGCGCCTTCACGAAGGATCACGAGTTCGTCCGGACCCGTCCCTCGGTGAAACTTGCGGGTCTCGGGTTGCAGTTCGTCTCACGGTCAGAGGCGCGTCGCCTGCTCAACGGCCTCGATGACTTCACCGAGATTGACCTGGACTTCGCCGGCGTGGCCGATGTCGGGCAGGCGTTCATCGACGAAGCCTTTCGAGTCTGGCCGAGCCAGCATCCGGGCAAGACGCTACGTCCGATCAACATGAACGAAGCAGTCGATTTCATGGTGCAGCGCGGCCTCAGTGACAAGCGGCCTCAGTGACCAGCGGCCTCAGTGACCAGGACTGAGCCGCAAGCGGACTAGTCGAGCTCGGCGTCCGGGGCCATCGCCTGCTTCGGGATGACCAGGGTCGCCAAGGCGCCGACGACGATGAGCGCAGCGGAGACATACAGCGCCACGTGCAGACCGGTACGGAACGCCGTGATCGCCTGCTCCACCAGTCCCTTGATCACGTCAGGCGGGTGCGCGATGTTCAGGTTTGACGCGTCGCCGCCGCCGGTAAGCAGGATGTTGAGGATGTACTCCCGCTTCGAGCCGGTCACCCCCTGATCGGTGAGCGACCTGCCGAAGTCGTTGGTGAGGTGCGATGAGACCAGCCCGCCGAGGGCGGCCACTCCGATCACCGCGCCGAGCTGCCGTGCGGTGTTGGTCGCCCCCGCGGCCATGCCCGAGTCCGCCGAGCGCACATGGCCGAGGACGGCCGCGGTGAGCGGCACCACCGCGATGCCGAAACCGATCCCCGCGACGGCGAGGACGAACGCCAACGTCGGCCCCGACGGCTCCGCGACGATCGCGGTGCGGGTGAGCAGGATGCCGGCAGCACTGACGAGGCAGCCCACGAGCATCGGTGCCCGCGGCCCGGAACGTCCTACCCATAGGCCGGCGAGCAGCGAGCCGAGGACGATCGCCACCGCCATCGGTGTGAAGACGCCCGCCATCTGCCAGCCGCCGTAGCCAACGGCGAGATCGAGGTAGAGCGCGGTGAAGAAGAAGATCGAGAAGATGCCGAAGTAGACGGCGAAGGCGACGAAGAGCGAACTGCCCACCACGCGGTCGCGCAGGTAGCCGAGGTCGAGCATCGGGTTCTGCGCCCGCGTCTCGATTCGCAGAAAGCCGATCAGCCCCACGCCGCTGAGGACGAAGAGGGCGATGATCCACCAGCTGCCGTAGCCGTACTGCTCGCCGAAGATGCCGGCGCCAATCAGGCTGGCGAGGCTCACCGTGCCGGCGACCGAGCCGGGGATGTCCAGCGGCCCGGGGCGCGGGTCGCTGCTCTCGGGTACATAGCGCAGCGCCGCGACCAGCAGCGCGGCGCCGGCGAGAAGGTTGAACCAGAAGACGGCCCGCCAGTCACTGATGCCGACGAGGATGCCGCCGATCACCGGGCCGAGCGCCAGGGCGAGACCGGAGACCGCCGCCCAGGCGCCGAGTGCCCGCGCCCGCTGCGCGCGGTCGGGGTAGAGGTGGCGGATCACCGAGAGCGTGCCCGGTTCGGAGGCGGCGGCACCGATGCCCATCACGGCGCGTCCTGCGATGAGCGTCTCGATGTTGGGTGCCGCCCCGGCGATCACCGAGCCGAGGCAGAAGACGACGATGCCGATCAGCATCAGCTTCTTGCGACCGAAGCGGTCGCTGATCGAGCCGGCGAGCAGCATGAGGCTGGCGAAGGCGAGGGAGTAGCCGTTGGCGACCCACTGCAGCGAGATGACGCCGGCGCCGAGGTGGTACTGGATGTTGCCCAGCGCCACGCTTACCACCGTGGTATCGAGAAAGGTGAGGCTGAGGACGAGCAGGACGGTCGTGAGCGATCGCCCACGAGTGACTGGTTGCACTCGTTACTCCGTCGGGAGGGCTGTTTGCTTCGGATCCTTGCAGGACTCCGGCGCGGTTCCTTCCAATGTGACGAGTTCGCAGAATGTCGTGGCGGCCATCTTCCAGCTGCCGGCGTCGTTCACCGCGTAACCGCTCGCGCCGGGAAGCATCGGCGAGCCGTCGATGGTGACGGTGAAGGTCACCTTCGCAACGTGGGCGGACTGCATCACAACCTTGTCGACTGTGACGCCCGACTTCCCCTCGTACTGGGAATGGTCCTCGCTCTGTGCCGGGACTACGAGCGTCTCGCCGTTCTGCACGGCGCCGGCGATCTGCGCATCGCTGCTGCCCGGTGCGAAGAAGGTCTGGTACGCCATCGTGATCGCCGCCAGCGTGGTCGCGTCGGGGGAGGCGGTGACAGATGCAGGAGTCGATGAGGCCGTTCCGCTTGCTTTACCGGAGGAACCACATGCGGTGAGGACGACGCAGAGCGTCGCGACAGCCGCGGCAAGTGCCGTCCGGGTCGTCGTCCTGCGCATCGTTGCGCGGTTGGTCACGCTCCTACCGTGCCATGAGCTATCGGAATCTTCGCGCAACACAACTGTGGAACGCATCGTGCCCCACTCGCGATTCCAACGAAGATTCCACGGCCGGGAACGCTTTCGTGCCGAGTGAAAATTAATTCGCTTGCCCATGGTTACTCACCTTCGTTAACCTCTCACTCAACGCACTCCCCGCGTGAAGAACCAGACGACATCGAGTTCAGAGATGAGGTGGCCCGCATGACTAAGTTCGCGTTCATGCAGACGGCCGCCGCTGGCATGCCGTCTACCGCCGCATCTGCCGCGACCGTCTTCGCCGGTGCGCGCACCATCCGCGAGGCCTACATGGTCACGTGGCCGGTTGCGACGGGACACGTGTCGGTTGCCTCCTCGGCAGCGGATGCGTACCTCGCGTGGGACAACCGCCAAGCCAAGTCGGCCAAGCGGATCCGCCCGCCTCGAGGGATGACTCCCTGACACACAGTCAGGAAGGCACCTCGAGGCCGCGGATCCCAAGACGGGAACCGCGGCCTTTTTGTTTCTCGCCAACAACCCACAACCCGGAATTCACGGCAGATCCCATTAAAAAGTAAGGAGGTGACCCGACGTGTTCACCGCAACCGCTCTGCTTGACGGAGCACCGATCGACGACGCAATTGCGCTGTTCGACCTCGCAGTCGGGCTCGACCCGCTCGCCAAGGAATGTCCCGAGGACGTCCCCTGCCGCATCGCGGACCAGGACCTCTGGTTCGCCGATACGCCGACCGACCTGGAGCTCGCCAAGGAGCTCTGCGCCGGCTGCCCGGCCCGGCTTGCCTGCCTCGCAGGCGCGGTCGACCGCCGGGAACCCTGGGGTGTCTGGGGAGGCGAGCTCTTCGAGCGTGGCGTGATCGTCGCCCGCAAGCGTCCGCGCGGCCGTCCTCGTAAGGACGCCGTCGCAGACGACTCTGGCATGTCGGCTGCCGCCGACGAGGTGGCTGCCTGATGAAAAGGCTCTACCGACTTCTGACTCTTCCGACCCGTCGGCAATTCGACGCCGACGTTCATGCAAGGAGCACAGTGATGTATCCCATGCACGAGCAACTCGCGCGCGAGCGAATGCGCGAGATGCAGGAGCAGGCGCAGCGGCGCAGGCTCTCGCGAGAGATGGCATCGGCGAACCGATGGCGTTACCTCGCGAGCCGCGCCGAGCAGCGCTACGCCCGCCGTGCAGAGCGAGCAGCGGAAGTATCCGCCGTCGCTCTCGTGCGCTAGCCGGTGACTGAGGAGGCTGCAGGGCAGCCGTCTCGAAACCGCAGAAGGACCCCTGGAGCCGTCGCTCCAGGGGTCCTTCTCTGGTTAAACCGGGTGCTTAGGCCGAGGCCTTCTTACCTGCCGCCGGGCTGGTCACCTTCTGAGTGCCCTGCGTGCCGATCACTCGCACGGTGATCTTCTTGCCGGCGTACTTCTTGGCCACCTTGAAGGTGGCCTTCGTAGCGCCCTTGATCTTCTTGCCGTTGGAGTACCACTGGTACTTGTAGGTGGTGCCCACGACGGTCCAGGTGCCCGGCTTGACCTTGACGGTCTTGCCGACCTTGAACTTGCCGGTGAAGGTCGGCTTCTTCGCCTTGAGCTTGACCGTGGCGGAGACCTTGCTGACCGTGCCGTTCGTCCTCAGGATCACCGTCTTGTTGCCCGGCTTCTTGAAGTCGAACATGCCGTTCAGCGAGCCGGCCGTCGCATCGAAGGAGTTGCCACCGACGCTGCCCGTCTTCCAGTTGGTCTCGATGAACTTCGTGATCGAGGACTGGGTGGTGAGGGTGTGGTCGATGTAGTTCGTCTTCGAGTACGGCGAGACGACGAGCAGCGGCTGGCGGGTGCCGGGGCCGCAGCGACCCGCTTCGCCACCAGGCAGCGGAGCGCTGGTGCAGAGCGACGACACATCGTTGGCGGCGTTGTTCGAGCCGTGCGTGATCCTCGCCAACTGGTGGTCATACCAACCGTCGGAGTCGTCGTAGGCAATGACAATCGCAGTGGACGGCCAGAGCTTCGACTTCTCGATGGCATTGATCTCCGTCACGAGGAAGTTCTGCTCATCGATCGGGTCGGAGTTCTTCGCATGACCGTCCTGGTAGGACGCCGCCTTGAGGAAGCTCACCGACGGCATGTCGCCGGCTGCGAGCGCCTGGTTGAAGTACGACAGGTCGTACTGGTGGTTGGCGGTCGGGTCGGCCTGGCCGACCTGGCTCACCGGGTTGGTGGGCGCAAGGTGGTGCTGGTTGGCCGTCGAGGCGTAGTACTCGAATGGGTTGTGGTGCGCGCTGTAGTCGAACGGGTTCTGCTGCTGCGCGCTGGGCACGTTGGCCTGAGCGACGAGCGTGTGCTTGGCGCCGCACTGCGCGGGTGCGCCTGTGGCCGGGTCGTACGGTGTCGTCGGAGCGAAGCCGCCCTGGAACCAGCCCCAGCTGACGTTCTTGGCATTGAGCACGTCGCCGATGTTCTTCTGCCCGTTGGCCGCACCTGCGACGGTGTTGCTGCTCGTGCCGTTGGTGTTGGCACAGTCGTCATACACCGGGTCGGGGTCGTTGATGACCGTTCCGAGGCCAGCCGTCGGTGAGACGATCGCGTACGTGTCTGCCGCTGCGTTGACCGGGTTGGTCGGGTCACCCACGTGGTAGGTGGTGGCGCCGACGGTCACGGGCTTGGTGTTGTACTCGCGGAAGCCGTACGTCTCACCCGAGACGAGGTTGAGCGCGCCCGGAGTCGACGGTCCGAAGACGTCGCTGTAGGAGTTGTCGCTCATCGCGTAGTTCTGCGCGTAGTTCCACAGCCCGGTGACCGTGTTGCCGTCGTAGTAGTCCAGGACCAGGTCCGACGAGTTGTAGAGGCCGGCCGTGGTGCAGGGCTGGAGCGTCGCCGTGACGGCGAGGTTGTTCTGGCCGTTGTTGGTGGCGGCTTCCTCACCCTTGGTGGTGTGGTTCTCGTCGCAGGTGACCGCCTGGCTGGGGCTCAGGCGCGTCGGCATGAGACCCGTGGTGTCCGGGGTGATCGGCGACTTCGGCGTGATGAGGTTGTTGGCCTTCGGCGTGCCCTTGGTCGCCACGAAGGTGGGGCCGCTGTCGTTCAGCGCCTTGGGGTACGTACCGAAGTAGTGGTCGAAGGAGACGTTCTCGTCGAAGAGCACGACGACGTGCTGGATCGGGGTTGCGGTCTTCGCGGACGCCGCGGCGGCCGCGGGGGCAATGAGGGCGTTGGAGTCGGGGGCTCCGACGGTGAGGGCGGTCGTCGTCGCGATTGCCGCGATTGCGGCACTCGCAATCGCGAACTTCGCTCGACGCCGAGATGGGTTCACCACAGCTGGTTCCTCTCGATTGGACGTGCATTCCGGTCGCCGCTGCGCGTGACACTGCGACTGGCACGCGGAGCGGACGGCGCCAGCGTTCCCGCAGGGCCTTGAATCAGCACCGCGAAGAGGCGAACGGAAGGTGAACGGTGGGCATCTAGTTGTTGATCTTGAAAACACCGTGCATCAGCTATGAGGAACGGTGATCTAAGCGAGCAAGGATCGCGCGTACCAGTCGGCAGCGCTGGTGAGGCCGGGCAGCGTGAAGAAGTAGCCGCCACCAATTGGTGAGATGTAGTCGACCAGGGGCTCGTCCGCGAGACGTTTCTGCACGGCGACGAACTGACGGTCGAGGTTCTGCTGGAAGCAGCTGAAGAGCAGCCCCATCTCTAGGTTGCCGTTGGTGTCGATACCGGAGTCGTAGTTGTAGCCCCGACGCAGGATCCGGCTCGAGTCCGTGGCGGGCGTCCTCGGGTTCGCCACCCGGATGTGTGCGTCGATCGGGATGCCATCCCCGGCGCCGTCGTTCGTGTAATCGAAGACGGCGTCCTCCGTGCCACCGATCAGTGGTGCGCCGCTGTCCTTGCGCCGACCGATCATCCGTTCCTGTTCGGTGAGGCCGACTCGGTTCCAGAACTCCGTGAGCATTCGGATGATGCGGATGACATGGTAGGAACCGCCGGCCGTCCACGCCGGTTCGCCCGCCGTGTTCGGCTGCACCCAGACGAGTCGGTTCATCTCCGCGTCATCGGTGACGTCGGGGTTGGCGATGCCGTCCTTGAAGCCCAGGTAGTTGCGCGGTGCGCCGTCGGGGCGCGGCGGCGGGGTGCCACCGTCCATGCGCCAACGCGGCTGCATCCATGCGCGCGTGTTCTTGGTGAGGTCGAGCATCGCGTGCACGAGGGTGTCGGGGTGGTCGGCGGTGAGCTGGATCAGCAGGTCGCCGTCACAGATCGTCCTGTTGAGGTTGTCGTTGGGAAAGGTCTCCATCTGCCGTAGGTGCTTCGGCTTGCGCTTCGCCAGTCCGTAGCGGCCGTCGAAGAGAGAGGCGCCCACCCCGACGGTGATGGTGAGGTTGTCCGGGACGATCGTCGGACCGAGCAGCCCGCTGTCAGCCGGTGGGGCGGAGATGCCGAGGTTGTTGGGGACAGCGCCTGCGGTGAGGACGCGGGCGCGTCCGGCCAGCGCCTGGAAGAGCCGGGCGAGGGCGTTGCGGTCGGTGGCCGTGACGTCGAAGGCGAGGAACGAGACGACGGTCTGGCGGGATTGCAGAACGCCGGCTTGGTGCTGGCCGAAGAGCGGTACCGCGGCGACCGTAGGTGCGTCGTCGGCTCCGGCGATAGAGGTGCCGACGATGCCTGCGATGCTGCCGACGCCGAGTCCGCCGACAACTCCGGCGGCGCTCTGTAGAAAATGGCGGCGGTCCATGCCGCGGCGTGGTGAGGTTTCCCACTCAGTCATGGGTCGCCCTCGGCTCCGCGATAGCGGCCACTGGAGCCAGCAGTTCAGTGAGCTCACTGAGGTCGGTGTTGAGCACCTCGCGCCGGTGCAGGCTCAGTGAGGCGAGTGATCGATAACGTCCCTTGGACTTGTCGTGGGCGATATCGAGCCGCGCCGTTGCCAGCCAGTTGTAGGCGGACTTGAGCTTCGGGTAGCGCGAGGTGAGTACCGGCTTCAGTAGGTCAAGGACCACCTTCGTGCCGGCGAGGTTCGCCGAGATCGTCGCGAGGTTGCTGCCGCTGCCGTAGTTGGTCTCGCCGGTGAGCTCGAACTGCAGGGCGTTCTCGGTGATCTCGTGTGCCCGGATCGTGAGCTCGAGCGGGTCGATGTTGCCGGCGGTCGCCGTCGCGGTGAGCTGGTCGACATCCGCGGCCAGCCGCTTGGCGGCAGGCTTCAGTGACGTGAGGCTCTGCCCGTGCCACAGTCCGTACTCGAGGCGGTGGAAGCCGGTGAAGCCCTTGTCCTTCACACCCTTCGGAAGGCCGGCCGTGGTGCCGTTGATGGCACCGTCGAGGTCGCCGAAGAGTCCGTAAGCAGCGCCCAGCGTCTCGTAGGTGAGGTGGGCCGCGAGCCAGGCCTTCCTCGCCTTCGTCCGCGAGTTCGACGTGATGTCTCGCCGCAGGGTCTTGACCTGCTTCTGCAGCGTCGGGAGTTTGCCGGCGACGTACGTCTTGTACTTGACCACCGGCTTGATGAGCTCAGGCAGGGTGACTGCCTTCACCGCTGGTACTGGCGCCTTCACATTGCCGGGGACGGTGACGACCGGTCCTGCGGTGAAGCCCTTCTCGTCCCATGCGCAGCGGAACTGATAGTTGCCGGACCCGAGGTAGATCGACAGGTTGGCGCTCGCGTTGGGCGTCAACGGTTCGACGAGGCCATAGATCGCAGAGCTGGTCGGGTCGGTGAGGAAGACCTCCGCGTCGTCGTTGTCCTCGCTGTGCAGGACGAAGGTCTGCTGCCCCGGCTGCGGGTTCGTCCAATCGCCGCCGCAGCTGTCGATCGAGATGGAGACATTCGTGATCGGCCCGGTGCTGGGCGTCACGGATGTCGACGTGTCGGCGTGCGCGATGGGGTGCTGGGCGATCGATCCGGCGATGAGGACGAGCCCAGCTGCTGCGGCGATTGCTGCCGTGAGGGGCTTCCTGGCTGCGATCACGCGACGATGTTAGGCATGCCTGTCTTCGCTGTCTTGAATGCGGTCAAGGCGTCACCCCTCGTTCATGGCGAGTTCACCGAGTTCGATGCGCACTCACAGTCGGGATGATGCGGGCGGGTGCGACGACGCAGTCGCCAGTCCGGCGGGTGCAGTTCGAGGGTGCCTTCGATGCTCGCGGGGTCTTCGCCGTCGAGGTAGGCGAGCACCTGCATTGCAGCGATGCCGGCGATGGCGCTGACCAGGGCCGCCGCGCTGCCGTCGCGCGGGCGGCGTGCCGTCTGCAGTTGCACTGCCAGCGCCGGCCACGCTGGATCACGGTCCACGCGGTGCAGGTCGGCACAGCGCAGACAACTGGTGAGTCCGGGGATGACCAGCGGCCCGAGGACGGCGCCACCGGAGGTCGCGCTCACGGGAAGGTGCGCGGAGCCGTAGGCATGCAACGCGTTCCGCTTGTCCTCATCGATCGGCTCGTCGTGGGCGAGGACGACGAGATCGGGGCGGATGTCCGGCGAGACCTGCGTGGTCTGCACCTCGGGAGCCGCCCGCCGCACCGCCGCCGCAGTAGCCGCGGCGTAGAACGTCCCTTCGTCCTGGGCGGCGATTCCACCGGGAGCGAGGTGGTGCAGCCGCGCCTCACCGATCTCGCCGGAGTAGACCCGTCCCACGCCGGAGGCGGCGAGGATGGCGGCGACGATCGGTCCGGCACGGCCGGTGCCGTGGATGGCGACCGTTGCGTGCCGTCGAGCGGTGAGGACGTCGGCGGCCCGTTCGCCGTGTCTTGCGGCCAGCGCGGAGAGCTCGCCCGCGAGTCGCGGGGTCGGGGGCGAGAGGCGCTCGTCGACCCCCTCCTGCGTGCGTGGCCAGAGCATGCCGCGCGCCTCAAGGATGCGCCGGACCGGCGCGAGCGGATCGCGCGGACGCCGTAGCTGGCCGTCCGCATCGTCCTCGTCAGGTGACTCGGCAGGACCGCGAAAGGTGAGCGAGCGGACGGCGTGCTCGGTGACGCCGTCGAGGAGCACGGAGTCGTCGCCGAGTTCGAGCTGCACCGTGTGGTCGCCGCGCCAGAGGACGCGGGCGGCGGGGTTGAGCTGGTCTCGGGCTCCTGTGGGGCTTCTCATGGGGCTACCTTCGCAAGGCGTCCATGGCGAAGGTGGTTATCCACAGGACTGTTTTTCGCTGCTCGCTGAAGATTCCTCGGTAATTTCGCGCAGAGTGGCGCACGCCACAAAGTTACGGAGAGGTGCTCGACACATGTCCGTAAAGCGGCGAACAAATACTCTCAAGTTAACGTCCACACTTGTGGACAAGCGTGTGGAGACTCTGCGCATAAGTGTGGCCGCGACTGTGGATAAAGCGGCTTAGCTTGTGGACGGAGCCGTTCATGCCTCTCGAGCGCGGGGCGGTTTGAGGACGGCGAACGGGTCTGTGACCGTCATCCGCCGGCTCACGAACCGGTACAAGGCGGCCGGACGACCGCCCGTCCTGCCGGGAGTGCCGACGCGTGTCGTCGGCTCGATGACCGCTCGTCGGGTGAGGACGCGCACCAGGTTCGTCGCGCTCACCTGATAGCCGAGAGCCGCGCTGGTCACGTCGCGAAGTTCAGCGATCGTGAATTCCTCCGGCGCGAGCGCGAAGCCGATGTTCGTATAGCTGAGCTTGGCGCGCAGCCGATCGACCGCGGCCGCGACGAAGTAGTGGTGGTCGAAAGCGGTCGCTGGGAGGTCATCGACCGGGTGCCAGGCGGTGTCCTCCGGCAGGGCCGGTTCGACGTCGGTCGGCACCAACCCCACATAGGCGGTGGCGAGGACGCGTGCCCGCGGGTCGCGCGTTACCACGCTGTGCGTCGCCAACTGCTCGAGGTAGGCGACATCCTTCACTTCCACCTTGGTGGCGAGATGGGCGAGGATCGCGTCGCGTAGCCGCAAGTCGGGCGGTAGGCCCCCGCCCGGCAGAGCCCAGGCGCCGGTGAAGGGTTCGTGCGTGCGCTGCCAGAGCAGGGCGCAGAGCCGCGCGCTCTTACCCATGCGGCGGACGGAGAGGACGGCGGCGAGCACCTCATGCGGGTAGCTCGGCCACCCGATTGCCTCTGGCTTCGGCATAAGACCGGATGTTAGCCTGTTGGCAGAGGTATTCGCCTTATAGTCGAAAACCGGAGTCAACGTTGACCACTTGGCAGGACGAGGTTCGGCAGCTCGCCGCAGAGCGCGACGCCGTCGTCCTCGCGCACAACTACCAGCTTCCCGAGATCCAGGACGTCGCCCACCACGTCGGTGACTCCCTCGCCCTCTCGCGGATTGCCGCGAACACCGACGCATCGACGATCGTCTTCTGTGGCGTGCACTTCATGGCCGAGTCGGCCAAGCTGCTCAGCCCCGACAAGACCGTCCTCATCCCCACCGCCGCGGCCGGCTGCTCGCTCGCCGACACCATCGACGCCGACCAGCTGCGCGAGTGGAAGGCGGCCAACCCCGACGCGGCCGTCGTCGCCTACGTCAACACCACCGCGGCGGTGAAGGCCGAGGCCGACATCTGCTGCACCAGCTCCAACGCGGTGGAGGTCGTCGCCTCCATCCCGACCGACCGACCCGTCCTCTTCCTCCCCGACCAGTTCCTCGGCGCGCACGTGAAGCGCCAGACCGGTCGCGACAACATCCAGATCTGGCTCGGCGAGTGCCACGTGCACGCCGGCATCACCCCTGACGACGTGCGCCGCCAGGTCGCCGCGCACCCCGACGCCGAGCTGATGGTGCACCCGGAGTGCGGCTGCGCGAACTCGACCATCTGGCTCGCCGGCGAGGGCGTGCTGCCTGCCGATCGGACACACATCCTCTCCACCGGCGGCATGGTCGACGCAGCGAAGAAGACCTCGTCGAGGACGGTGCTGGTCGCCACCGAGATCGGGATGCTGCACCAGCTGCGCAAGGTCAACGACCACACCGACTTCCTGCCGATGAACCCGCAGGCGAGCTGCCGCTACATGAAGATGATCACGCCCGAGCTGTTGCTGCGCTGCCTGCGCGAAGGACGCGACGTGGTGGACGTGCCGGCAGATGTCGCCGAGAAGGCGCGGGCGTCGGTCGAGAAGATGATCGCGATCGGCCAGCCCGGAGGTGGCGAATGACCTTGGCAGACCACCGTCTGGCTTCGCTTCGTGGTTGTGTGGCGTCGCCGGCTCACCGATGCGAGGTGTCGGATGAGTAGAACCACTGACGTTGTCGTCCTGGGGGCCGGTGTTGCCGGACTCTCCACTGCTCTCGGACTCGCCGCCACACGCGGCGTCCTCGTCCTCGATGCGGGGGCGGGAAGTACGCCGTGGGCGCAGGGTGGCATCGCCACCGCCTTCGGCGCCGACGACCCGCAGGCACACGCGGCCGACACCATGATCGCGGGTGCCGGCGCCTGCGACGCCGACGCCGTGCGAGTGCTCGTCGAGGAAGGGCCGCAGCGCGTCGCCGAACTCATCGCCCTTGGTGGTCGCCTCGACCACACCGCAAACGGTGAGTTTGCGAGGACGCTGGAGGGCGGGCATCACTTCGCGCGGATCGTCCACGCCGGCGGAGACGCCACCGGCGCTGAGGTGGCACGGGCACTGCGGGCAGCCGCGGTTGCGGCCGGAGTAGAGATCATCGCGACGAGCGCGAGCGGATTGCTGCGCGCAAGCGACGGCACGGTCACCGGCGTCCTCACCATCGACGGCGAGCGGATCGGGGCGCGGGCGGTCGTCCTCGCCACCGGCGGGCTCGGCTACGTCTATCGCGCCAGCACCAACCCCGCCGTGGTACGCGGCGACGGGCTGGCACTCGCATTGCGGGCCGGTGCCGCGTTGATGGACATGGAGTTCGTGCAGTTCCACCCCACCGCGCTCTTCACCGGCGCGCCTGGAGAAATCCAGGAGGGACAGCTGCCGCTCGTCTCCGAGGCGGTGCGGGGTGCCGGGGCCGTCCTCGTCGATGCTGCCGGCAACCGGATCATGGCGGGACGGCATCCACTGGAGGACCTCGCGCCGCGCGACATCGTGGCGCGCGAGATCGACGCGGTGATGACCCGTGACGGTGCAAGCCACGTCTTTCTCGATGCGCGTTCGGTCGGCGACTTCGCCCGACGTTTTCCGACGGTGGCAGCGGCCTGCGCCCAGATCGGAGTCGATCCTGCGACGCAGCCGATCCCGGTGGCTCCGGCTGAGCACTTCCTCTGCGGCGGGGTGCGTGTTGATCACCGCGGCGCCACCGATGTCCCGGGGTTGTATGCGGTCGGCGAGGTGGCGGCGACGGGCGTGCACGGCGCCAACCGCCTCGCGTCGAACTCGCTGCTCGAAGGCATGGTCTTCGGCCGTCGCCTCGCGGCCGAGCTCACGCTGCAGCTGCCCTTCGACACGGCTTCGCCTACTCAGGAACCGCAGGCCGTCGCGCTTGGTGAGGACGAGGATCCGCAGGCGGTGCGCGCGATCATGACCCGCTACGCCGGGATCCGTCGCGAGGGCAACAGCCTCGCTGCTGCCCTCGACCAGTTGGACGAACTGGGGGAGGGCCCACTCGCGACGGTCGCCCGCGCGGTGGTCGCCTCCGCCGCCGAGCGCGCCGAGAGCCGCGGCTGCCACTGGCGCTCCGACTTCGCGCAGACGCTGCCGAATGGCGGGCGCCACCATGTTGTCGTACGCCTCGACGAGAATGGGCGTCCGGAAGTTGAGAAGACACTGAAGTCTGCATGAGGGAGTTCGCGTGAGCCTGTCGCCGGCGGTCGCCGACGCACTCCGATCGGCGCAGCTCGATCCGGACCAGGTCGAGCACCTCATCCGGGCCACGCTCGCCGAAGACCTCGGCCTCGCCGGAGACATCACCTCAGCGGCGACCGTGCCGGACGATGCCGTCCTGGTCTGTGACTACGTCAGCCGTGCCGAGGGCGTAGCCGCGGGGATTCCCGTCCTTGCCGCGGTTGCCGACATCGCGCTGCCTGACGGAACCTTCACAGCGTTCGTCACCGACGGCGAGCCGCTTGCACCCGGCACGGCGCTGGCGCGGGTCGAGGGCAACGCCCGCGAGATCCTCGCGCTGGAGCGGACCTCACTGAACCTTGTCGGGCATCTCTGCGGCATCGCATCACTGACCCGGAGTTGGGTCGATGCGGTGACGGGGACGAAGGCGAAGATCCGCGACACCCGCAAGACGATGCCGCTGCTGCGCGAGCTGGAGAAGTACGCGGTGCGCTGCG
>DASXYU010000015.1:0-45300 GCA_036502295.1 Jatrophihabitans sp.
CTTGATATTTCACAACAATCTGCCATGTCGTGGCGTTCTGCCCCGCGAGGACGCAGGCTGGATCGACCGGTATGTCTGTGCCCGCAGCGCTTGGCATCACCTGGACTTCACCGCAGTTCGGCGTGACGTCATAGCCGACGACGAGGTCCCAGTTCGTCCCGCCGCTGAGATCACGCGTGGTGCTGATGGTGACGTACGAGGCGTCGGCTGCCCACGTCGCGGTGAAGTCGCTGGCGGCGAG
The DNA here is from genome assembly GCA_036502295.1 of Jatrophihabitans sp. Lineage (GTDB taxonomy): Bacteria > Actinomycetota > Actinomycetes > Mycobacteriales > Jatrophihabitantaceae > DASXYU01. Next base: position 242 of record DASXYU010000015.1, read on the forward strand.
GTCGAGCCGTGTGGCGTTGCCACTCACCGGCACGCTGAAGTTCTGCGGGCTGCCGTAGTAGGTGAAGTTGACCGACGCGGTGAAGGCGTCGTTGTTCTCGATGCAGGCGCCTGTCACGGGGACCTGCACCGGTGGTGCGTTGTCCGTCACAGTGCCGCAATCGGTCGAGCCGTTGCCGAGCACTGTCACGGACCAGTCCGTGCTCTTGCTCAGCAGCAGCGCATTGCTTCCGGTGTAGCTCACGCTCACCGCATTGCTGCCGTCACTCGTCGTCGACCAGGACGCCTTGAAGTCGCTCGCCGTCGTGGCGAGGTCGGGGGTCGGAAGCGTGATGGGGGCGGTGACGGTGTTCGAGGAGCCGGCACCGTAGACCGGCGGGCTCGTCTCGGTCGAGGTGTCCTGCTGCAGCTGGACCGTCACCGTGCAGGAGCCGTTGTAGGTCGCGCGATCGATGTTGTTGAACGTGAGCGCGCCGTTGCTCGGATCGACGTTGCTCTTCACGAGGTTCTTCGAGGTGTTGCCGCAGGTCAGCGAGGAGTTGGTGAGATCGAAGGTCTCGCCTCGCGCGTCCGCGCTGGAGACCCCGGCGATCGTGACGCTCAGCGCCCCCGTGCGATAGTCGGTGGCGGCGAAGGACGGTGCGGGGCTGAGGGTCAGCGTCGGCCAGTCGGAGATCGCGGCGTCGACGTCGACCGGTGCGAGCGAGACGGCCGCCTCGGGGTGATCGGGCGGGTAGAGGGTGACCTGCACCTGGTACTTCTGGCCGGGGCGCAACCCCGCGAACGCGACCGTGGTGGCGTCGGTGGGGCCCTTCGCGTCGATCGTCTGCCCGCCGGAGAGCAGCGTGTAGCCGAGTTGGCCACCGATGCCGCCCAGGGCCACGTCCTCGTCGCCGTTGAAGGCGACGCCCACGGTGGTGGTGCTCGTGGCACTGGAGGCTTGGCCGGAGGTGTGTGCCGGCGTGCTGGCGTTCACCGTCACGTTGGCCGGGAGCGGGTGCGCCCAGCTCGTCTCGCACCCGGCGTCGTTGGTCGACTCGCTGATCAGTCCGGTGGGGCCGATGCCCTCGACGTCGAAGCTCACTCCACGTCCCAGCATGCCGGCGTTACCGGGGTAGGTGTAGCTGAACGTGTGCAGGGTCTGGTCGCCGGCGATCGTCACCGCGGGCGGCGGCGAGGAGAGGCTGAGGCCATCGCAGTACGCGGGGATGATCCGCCACGACGTGGTCGGCACGCAGTTGGCGCTGAGCCCGCCGCAGGAGTTCCAGCTCATCACCCAGTTGCCGTTGTCATCGGCGTGGGTGGTGACGCGGGTCGGAGCCGGTGGCCCTTCGGGGCTCGTCAAGACCCGGATCGGCTTCGACTCGGTGCCCACCGCGTTGATCCACGCGGTGACGACGATGCGGTACTTGGTGTTGGGGAAGAGACCGGCGAGGTTCACCCCGTCCTGCCCGTCGACCCGCACTTCGCCGGGGGCCTTGGGTGCTCCGGAATCGAGCACCGTCGCCTTCACCGTGTACGTGGAGGGGAAGCAGTCCTGGTTGGAGAGCGTCTCGTACTGCCAGGAGAGCTGGATCGAGCGAGAAGCCCGCTGCACGAGCTGGACCACCGGGGCATGCGGATCCTGCGAGGTGGTCGTGCAGTCGATCTTGTCGTTGACCTGTTCGGCGGGTTTCGGCTCTGGCTGTGCCGGGTTCGGCACGGGCTTGTTCGTGTCGGGTTGCGCCGGGGGGTGCTGTGCGGTGAGGGCTTCGATGCCCCCGCTGGAGCTGAGGACGATCGCGGTGCTCTTATCGATCGTCACCGGCAACTGGCTGCCATCGGCGAAGATCGTCACCGCCTGGTAGGCCGAGCGGTTGTTGACGATCACCCGCGAGCCGAATGCCTCGACCGCCGTCTTCGTCAGGTCTGGCGTCTCTCCGGTGCGGACGGGGTAGGTCGGCATCCCTTCGACCGGAGCTGCGATCCCGGAGCCGTCAATACGCCACAACGCCCCAGAGGTGGTGGACATCGTGTAGACGGCGCCCTGGCTCTGCGCAGGGGTCGTGAGGTCGGCAGAGGCATCGATGCCGGTCACCGGATGCGTCGAGCCCGCGCCGTCCGGCGTGGCGCTGACCAGCGTCCAGCCGGCGGGGGAGTGGTACAGGAAGTCGAACCGGCTCGCGGTGGGCTTGTCGTTGCCCGCCGGCAGGATGCGGTCCGTACCAGGCGGAACCGAGACGCCGGCCTGTCGGCTGTGGCCGGTCGAGTCGTAGAGGACGACTCCTGTCGAGGAGGCGACGGCGACGTCCTGCCCGCTTGAGTCACCGGCGGCGGCATTTGCCGGTGTGACCGCCAGCGCGGAGACCGCTGGGACGGAGCCCAGCGTGGCGGCCCCGAGCTGGACGCCGTTGTCGCTGCCGGACGGCACGTGCAATCTGCGCAGTGTCCGAGCGCCGCTACCCGTGAGCATCCACAGGTCGCCGTTCGCGGCGACGGCGGAACCGGGCGCCGGGATCGTCGGTGCGGGGATGCTGCCGTGTGCCCGCGGAGTGCTCGTGCCGGTGCTCGCCGCGGCGACCGTCGACTGGCTGACGAGATAGACCTCGGTCTGGGTCGGTGCGGTCTGCAGGATGTAGGCCGAGTTGCCCACCGCGACGCCCGTGGCACCGGTCGAACCCGCCAGCGCGGGCAGTTGCACCCCGCCGCCTGTGGATTTCACGACGAAGCCGGTGCTGTCGACCATGTTGAACTCGCCGGAGACGGTGTCGAGCAGGAGCGAGCCGCCGTCGAGTCCGACGATGTCGAGATCGGCGAGCTGGGCGGCACCGACCGTGGCCGGGCTGTCGCTCATCCGGACCGTCGGCTTGCCGCTCGCGAGGTCGACGACCACCGGGGCTGTGTTGTCGTTGAGGATCGTCGTGCCGTAGTACAGGTCGAAGGCCCGCGCCTTGCTGGGATGCACGACGAAGGAGGCGATCGCAGCGGCAGCACCCACTGCGACGACGACGCCGAGCATTGAGACGGTTTGGCTTCGCGACGCTCCCGTCACGGCTCGACTGAGACTCCGCCCCGGCCGGAAGGCCGCCGCGGATGTCGCCGGACGGCGTCTACCGACCACCTGCTCCTCACCCATCGCGTAAGAAATATGTCGGTTTCGAGGGTATCCGACACGGGGGTACCGCCCGGTGCATTCGACTCAGCGACTACCAACTATTCTGCGGAGGACGGATAGCCCGCCCACGTCCATCCGCGGAGGCATGGTGAGCAGCACACTCGAGCCGATCGAGCCGGCGCCGATCGAGGCCCGTCCCTTCCCGGTTCACCAGGTGTCAAAGGGATCGCTCTTCAGCTCCTTGCTGCGCACCACCGATCACAAGGTGATCGGCAAGATGTACATGCTCACGACGCTCACCTTCTTCGCCGTCGGCGGCCTCATGGCGCTGATCATGCGCGCCGAGCTGGCGCGTCCCGGCATGCAGTTCCTGTCGCTGGAGCAGTTCAACCAGCTCTTCACCATGCACGGCACCGCGATGCTGCTCTTCTTCGCGACGCCGAACGTCTTCGCCTTCGCCAACCTCGTGGTGCCGCTGCAGATCGGTTCGCCCGACGTCGCCTTCCCGCGGCTGAACGCCTTCTCCTACTGGCTGTACCTCTTCGGTGCGCTGATGGCGATGAGCGGCTTCATCACCCCGGGCGGTGCTGCTGACTCGGGCTGGACGATGTACACCCCGCTGTCGGACTCGGTGAACTCGCCCGGCGTGGGTACCGACCTCTGGCTCATCGGCCTCGCCATCGGTGGTCTCGGGACCATCCTCGGCGCGGTCAACTTCATCACCACGGTCGTCACGCTCCGCGCGCCCGGAATGACGATGTTCCGGATGCCGATCTTCACCTGGAACATCCTGGTCACCTCGATCCTGGTGCTGCTCGCCTTCCCGATCCTCACTGCCGCCCTGCTCGTCCTCTACATCGACCGGCACATGGGGGCTCAGGTCTTCGACCCGGCCAACGGCGGCGCGATTCTGTACCAACACTTGTTCTGGTTCTTCGGCCATCCCGAGGTCTACATCCTCGCACTGCCGTTCTTCGGCGTGGTCACCGAGATCATCCCGGTCTTCAGCCGCAAGCCGCTCTTCGGTTACAAGGGCATGGTGCTGGCGACGCTCTCGATCGGCGCCCTGTCGCTCACGGTGTGGGCCCACCACATGTTCAGCACCGGCGCCGTGCTGTTGCCGTTCTTCAGCGTGATGACGTTCCTCATCGCGGTGCCGACCGGTATCAAGTTCTTCAACTGGATCGGCTCGATGTGGCGCGGCTCCATCACCTTCGAGACACCGATGCTCTTCTCGGTCGGCTTCATGGTGACCTTCCTCTTCGGCGGTCTTACCGGCGTCATGCTCGCCAGCCCGCCGCTCGACTTCCAGGTCGCCGACACGTACTTCGTCGTGGCCCACTTCCACTACGTGCTCTTCGGCACCATCGTCTTCGCGGTCATGGGGGGCTTCTACTTCTGGTTCCCGAAGTTCACCGGCCGGTTCATGGACGAGAAGCTCGGCAAGCTGCACTTCTGGCTCACCTTCATCGGCTTCCATGCCACGTTCCTCGTGCAGCACTGGCTCGGTGCGGAGGGCATGGCCCGTCGCTACGCCGACTACCTGCCGACTGACGGCTTCACCACGCTGAACACGGTCTCGACGATCGGCTCGTTCGTCCTCGGCGCCTCGATGATCCCGTTCGTCTGGAACGTCTATAGGTCCTACCGCTACGGCGAGATCACCACCGCTGATGACCCGTGGGGCTTCGGCAACTCGCTGGAGTGGGCGACGTCCTCCCCGCCGCCGCGGCACAACTTCACCTTCATCCCGCGCATCCGCTCCGAACGTCCTGCGTTCGAGTACCACTATCCGCACCTGCTGGAGCGGCTCGAGGCTGAGGCGCACGCGGGTAAGAAGCACCAGCCCGTGGCGACACCGGTCGGTGCGGGCGTCGGCGCCGGCGAGCTGGACTAACTCGCGCCCGGCGGTTGAGCTTGTCGAAACCGAGCTTCTCGAAACCCCGGGCTTGAGTACAGCGGCATGAACCCCACCACGGTGCTGGTCACCGTCTCCGGACACGACCGTCCGGGAGTCACGGCCGCGCTCTTCTCCGCGCTCGCGGCGCACGACGCCGACGTCCTGGACGTCGAGCAGGTCGTGGTGCGCGATCGCCTCGTCCTCGCTGTTCTCCTTGCGCTGCAAGGCGATCCGTCGGCGCTGCGCTCCTCGGTGACGTCCGCGGCGGCGGCGCTCGGCGTCGAGGCCGAGGTGAGCGAATCGAGCCCTGGCAGCGAGCACGTCGGCACGGGACGGCGCAGCCACGTCATCGTCATCGGACGTCCGTTGCGCGCCGGTGTCATCGGAGACATCGCACAGCGACTCGCCGAACTGGGCGCGAACATCGAGTCCATCGCGCTGCTCTCCACCGAGCCGGCGACCGCCCTGGAACTCCTGGTGCGGGCCGAGGATCACACGCTGCTCCGCGGCGTCCTCGTGCAGGCGGCTGAGGACCTCGGTGTCGACATCGCGGTGGAGCCCGCGGGGCTGCGCCGTCGCGCCACCCGGCTCGTCGTCCTGGACGTCGATTCCACGCTCATCAAGGACGAGGGCATCGACGTCCTCGCAGAACGGGCCGGCGTCGCCGAGCAGGTGGTGGCACTCACGGAGCAGGCCATGGCCGGCGAACTCGACTTCGCCGACTCGCTGCGTGCGCGGGTGGCGTTGCTCGAAGGTCTGCCGGAGCAGGTGGTGTATGAGGTGCGCGACGGCCTCACCCTCACCCCGGGTGCGCGGACCTTCGTGCGTACTCTCAAGCGCCTCGGCTACGCCGTCGGGGTCGTGAGTGGTGGCTTCACTATCTTCACCGACCGCTTCGTCGCCGAACTCGGCCTCGACTTCGCGGCTGCCAACGTCCTTGAGGTGGTCGACGGCAAGCTCACCGGCCGCGTCCTCGGTGACGTCGTCGACCGGGGCGGCAAGGCGGCAGCGCTACGGCGCTTCGCCGAGGAGCGTGGCGTGCCGCTGACGCAGACCGTGGCAGTCGGTGACGGAGCCAACGACATCGACATGCTCAAGACGGCCGGCCTCGGGATTGCCTTCAACGGCAAGGCCGCGCTGCGCGCCGCGGCGGACACCTCGGTGAACCTGCCCTACCTCGACACCGTCCTCTTCGTCCTCGGAATCACCCGCGACGAGATCGACGAAGCCCTGGCTGACTCATGATCAAGGACGGTAAGGCTCACCGACGAGCGTGACGCCGGCAGCGCTCAGCTGCGCCAGCGCCGCCTCCACCGTCTCAGGTGCCACGCCTGCCGTGAGGTCCAGGCGCACCGTGGTGGTGAAGCCTTCGCGGGCCGCGTCGAGGGCAGTGGCCCGCACGCAGTGGTCGGTGGCGATGCCGACCACCTCCACCACCTCGATGTCGTGATCGCGCAGCCATGCGGCGAGCCCGACGCCGTCGGCCGAGCCCTCGAAACCTGAGTACGCGGCGGCGTGCTCGCCTTTGGTGAAGATCGCATCGAGGTGATCGGTGCGCAGGTTGCGGTGTAGCTCGGAGCCGAAGGTTCCGGCGACGCAATGCCGAGGCCAGGTGTCGACGTAGTCGGGGGAGTCCGCGAAATGTGCGCCGGGATCGATGTGATGGTCGCGGGTGGCGATCGCGTGGTCGTAGCCGCCGAGGTCGAGGCGATCACTGATCGCGGCGGCTACTGCTGCGCCCCCGGCGATCGCGAGGGAGCCGCCTTCGCAGAAGTCGTTCTGTACGTCCACGACGATGATCGCTGTACTCACGATTGGCGTCTCCTGATCATGGGACGATGCGGGTGGGGATGGCCGGTTCGCCCCTGCTGAGTCGTAGGCCGTCCGCGGGCATCGCCGCCAGCACACGCTGCAGGTGCTCGCGTGAATCATGCAAGGACGGCAGTCCTTCGACGGCCGCGCCGCCGCGCCACAACGGGATCTGCAGTGGCCGCTCACCGTCGCCCGCCGTGGTCACCGGGCCGGGAGTCACCGCGCAGGGAGTCAGCGGGCCGGGCGTCACCACCTCGGGGGTCGCGGTGCCGTCGCTGTCGTGGGCGCGCAGCGCGGTCTTCCGTCCTCCGGTGGTGGCCTTCTGCTCCGAGCGCTTCTCGACAGGACGGCCGTCGACCTCGACCAGCTTGTAGATCAGCCCGGCAGTCGGTGCACCCGAGCCGGTGACCACCGACGTCCCCACGCCGTAGGCGTCAACGGGCGCAGCCGCCAGCGCGGCGATGCCGAACTCGTCGAGATCGCCGCTGACGACGATCCGCGTCGTCGCCGCGCCGGCAGCATCGAGGCGCTGTCGTGCCTGGTGCGCCATCTGCGCCAGGTCTCCGGAGTCGATGCGGATCGCCCCGAGTTCCGTCCCGGCTACGCGTACCGCCGTGTCGATGCCAGCGAGCGTGTCGTAGGTGTCGACGAGCAGCGTCGTCCCCACGCCCAACGCCTCGATCTGGGCCGCGAAGGCCGCCGCCTCGCCGTCGTGCAGGAGCGTGAAGGCGTGTGCGGCGGTGCCGGCGCCCGGGACGCCGTAGCGGGCGCTCGCCGCGAGGTTCGAGGTGGAGGCGAAGCCGGCAAGGTAGGCGGCCCGTCCGGCGGCCACTGCGGCCTGCTCGTGGGCCCGCCGCGATCCCATCTCGATGAGCGGACGCCCCCCGGCTGCGCTCACCATCCGCGCCGCCGCGGAGGCGATGGCGCAGTCGTGGTTCAGGACCGAAAGAACGAGCGTCTCCAGCAGCACCGCCTCCGCGAACGTCCCAGAGACGGTGAGGATCGGTGAGTTCGGGAAGTAGAGCTCGCCCTCCCGGTAGCCGTCGATCTCACCCGTGAAGCGGTATCCGCGGAGGAAGCCGACCGTCGGCTCGTCCACGACACCGTCGGCGAGCAGCCAGTCGAGCTGGGTGTCGCTGAAGCGGAAGTCGGCGATCGCCTCGAGCAGCCGCCCGGTACCGGCGACCACGCCGTAGCGTCGCCCTTCAGGCAGGCGCCGGGCGAAGACCTCGAAGACGCAGGGACGCCCTGCCGTTCCATCGCGTAAGGCCGAGGTGAGCATCGTCAGCTCGTAGCGATCGGTCAGCAGCGCGGTACGCACCTGCCGATCCTGGCATGGCGAGTGGGACCATGGACGTGTGGCAGGGATAGCGAGTCCGGAGACCGAGGTCGCCGAAAGGGCGGCTCCTGAATCGAGCACGGACCCCGACCGTCCTTGGATCACGATCGTCTGGAACGACCCCATCAACCTGATGTCCTACGTCACCCACGTCTTCATGACCGTCTTCGGCTATCCCAAGCCGAAGGCCGAGAAGCTGATGATGGACGTGCACAAGAAGGGCAAGGCGGTAGTCTCCTCCGGCACGCGCGAGCGTATGGAGGCCGACGTCAACGTCCTGCATGGTTACGGCTTATGGGCCACCCTGAGCCAGGACTCGTGAGCGACATGGTGTTAGCGGACCATCGGGCATGAAACTCATCGAGGACGTACCCCCGAGGATGTCCTTCACCGACGAGGAGACCCGCCTGCTCGGTGAGGTGCTGCAGGCGGTGAAGGACGAGATCACCGGCAGCGACACCACCGACCCCGTGATCGAGCGGCTCTTCCCGGCGGCCTACGACGATCCGGGCGCGGCCGGTGCCTTCCGCGATCTCACCGAGGGCGACCTGCGCGAAGAGCGATTGATCCGCCTCGTCGATACCGTCGAGGAACTCGACGCGACCGAGGGCGAGGTGCCGCTGAGTGGCGATACGGCGGACCGTTGGATCCGCGTCCTGAACGATGCCCGACTCGTCCTCGGCACTCGGATCGAGGTCAGCGAGGACTGGGACCACGAGCTCGACCCGGAGGATCCCGAAGTCGCCGAGAAGGCAGTCTATGTCTGGCTCTCGGCCGTACAGGAGACGGTCGTCCAGTCACTGATCGGCTGATCGATACAGTGATCTGGTGTTGACCATCAGTCGGGAGATCCGCGACGCGATCGTCGCCCACGCCCGCCGGGACCACCCTGACGAGGCATGCGGCGTCGTCGCGGGGCCCGAGGGCAGCGACCGTCCCGAGCGGTTCATCCCGATGCTGAACGCGGCGCGCTCACCCACGTTCTACGAGTTCGACTCGGCCGATCTGCTGAAGCTCTACAAGGAGTTCGACGCCAACGACGAGGAACCCGTGGTGGTCTACCACTCGCACACCGCCACCGAGGCGTACCCGTCGCGCACCGACATCAGCTACGCCTCCGAGCCGAACGCCCACTACGTCCTCGTTTCGACGAGGGACGCGGAAACCGCGGAATTCCGGTCATTCCGGATCGTCGAGGGCGTCGTCACCGAGGAGCCGGTCGAAGTCTGTTAGCCGTTCTGGGACGATTACCGGCGGCGCGCGCGTTGAGACGTGCGAGAAACCCAACGACAGGAGCAGTACTGCCATGGCCATCGAGGTCAAGATCCCGACCATCCTGCGCACCTACACCGGTGGCGAGAAGTCCGTCGCGGCGAACGGCGCCACCCTCATTGCCCTCATCGATGATCTGGACGCGAACTTCACCGGCCTCAAGGGCCGCCTCATCACTGAGGACGGCAGCCTGCACCGCTTCGTCAACATCTACGTCAACGACGAGGACGTCCGCTTCACCGGCTCGCTCGACACGCAGCTCAGCGATGGCGACGCCGTGACGATCCTGCCCGCTGTCGCGGGCGGCTGATCGGCTTCGCATGGCTCGGTACGACTCGCTGATCGACGCGCTGGGCAACACCCCGCTCGTCGGTCTGCCGCGCCTCTCGCCGCGCTGGGACGCTGAGCATCCGGTGCGGCTCTGGGCCAAGCTCGAGGACCGCAACCCCACGGGGTCGATCAAGGACCGCGCCGCGCTGAAGATGATCGAGCAGGCGGAGCGGGACGGTCTGCTCACGCCCGGCTGCACCATCCTCGAACCTACCTCCGGCAACACCGGAATCTCGCTGGCGATGGTGGCGAAGCTCAAGGGCTACGGCCTCGTCTGCGTCATGCCGGAGAACACCTCGGTGGAGCGGCGCCAGCTGCTGGAGATGTTCGGCGCCCGCATCATCTCCTCGCCCGCGGCCGGCGGCTCGAACCAGGCGGTGGCGATGGCGAAGGAACTCGCCAAGCAGTACCCCGACTGGGTGATGCTGTACCAGTACGGCAACCCCGCCAACGCGCAGGCGCACTACGAAGGCACTGGTCCGGAGCTGCTCCGGGACCTGCCCGCGATCACGCACTTCGTCGCCGGGCTCGGTACTACCGGCACGTTGATGGGCACCGGCCGCTACCTGCGGGAGAACGTGCCGGCGATCCAGATCATCGCGGCCGAGCCGCGCTACGGCGAGATCGTCTACGGCCTGCGCAACATCGACGAGGGCTTCGTCCCCGAGTTGTACGATGACACCGTCCTCACCTCGCGCTTCTCGGTGACCTCCTACGATGCACTGCGCCGCACCCGAGACCTCATCGAGCACGAGGGCATCTTCGCGGGCATCTCGACCGGTGCGATCCTGCACGCCGCGCTGTCGATCGGCGACCGCGTCGCGAAGGACGAGACCGCCACCGCTGACATCGCCTTCGTGGTGGCCGACGGCGGCTGGAAGTACCTCTCCACCGGTGCCTACTCCGGTTCGCTGCAGCAGGCCGCCGAACTCCTCGAGGGTCAACTCTGGGCCTGACGCTCCGTCGAGTGGTCACTTATAGCGGCGAGTGGTCGCAAATGGCGGACCACTCGACCGCATAACTGACCACTCGACGTGTGTGCAGAGGAGACTGGGGACGTGCGGTGGGCCCGGGGTGCGATTGCGGGGCTGCTGAGCGCCGCCGTGGCGGTCGGTGTCGGCGAGCTGATCGCCTGGCTGGTGCGTCCCGTCGCCGCGCCCGTGGTCGCGGTCGGCAATCGGGTCGTCGATCTCACGCCCGAGTCGGTACGTCTCTGGGCGATCCGCAACTTCGGCAGCAACGACAAGCACGTCCTGCTCACCGGCATCTACGTCGTCCTCGTCCTTGCCGCAGCGGGGATCGGGGTGCTGGCCTGGCGCTGGTTCATCGTCGGCGTCCTCGGTATCGCGGCTGCCGGAGGATTCGCGATCTACTGCGCCGCCTCAGCGCATGGTGCGCACGGCTCGGACGTGGTCCCGAGCATCCTCGGGACCGCTTCTGCACTCGGCGTCCTGTTCTTTCTCCATGATCAACACAGCCGCACGGTCCCTGAAGGGCCACCAGACTCTGTTGATCATGAGGACGGCGGGTTGGAGCGGCGCTCGTTCCTGACGCGAGCCGCCTGGGTCGGGGGCGGCGCCGTGGCCGGCGGTCTCGCCGGCCGTGGACTACAGCACGCCCGCTTCGACGTCAGCGCCGCCCGCGCCGGCGTGGTCCTGCCCACGCCGAGTGGCTCCGCGGCCGCCACCTCGATCCCGCCGGGCGCCGACCTCGGTGTGAGCGGCACGCCCTGGGCCACCCCGAACAAGGACTTCTACCGCGTCGATACGGCGCTCTACGTCCCGCAGGTCTCCCCGTCCGACTGGAAGCTACGCATCCACGGCATGGTCGACCGCGAGGTCGAGATCACCTACGACCAACTGAAGGCGCGGCCACTGATCGAACGCTGGGTCACGCTCAACTGCGTCTCCAACGGCGTCGGCGGAGACCTCATCGGCAACGCCCTGTGGCTCGGGACGCTCCTCGCTCCGCTGCTCAACGAGGCGGGCATACATCCCGACGCCGATCAACTGCTGATGTCATCGGCCGACGCGATGACGATCGGCGCGCCGACCGCGCCCCTGCTCGACGGCCGCGATGCGATGCTCGCGATCGGGATGAACGGGCAGCCGCTGCCGCAGGCGCACGGCTTTCCGGTACGCGCAATCGTGCCCGGGCTCTACGGCTATATCTCGGCCTGCAAGTGGATCACCGACATCGAGGCGACCACGTTCGCGAATAAGGCCTACTGGGTGACGGAGGGATGGGAGCCGCATCCCGAGCTCCAGCTCGCCTCCCGCATCGACACCCCGCGCATCGGCAAGAAGGTCAAGGCGGGTGTGCGGATCCCGATCGCCGGCGTGGCCTGGGATCAGCACGTCGGGATCTCGAAGGTGGAGGTGCAGATCGGGAAGGGTGCGTGGGAGGCGGCGACGCTGGCGACCGTGCAGTCGACCGACACCTGGCGGCAGTGGGTCTACTACTGGACTCCGCCGCAGCCCGGGTCGTACCTGCTCACGGTACGTGCCACCGACGCCGCGGGCAGGTTGCAGGTCGACGAGTTCGCCGCACCGTTTCCGTCCGGCGCCACCGGCCTGCACAACATCCTCGTGCAGGCCACATAGGGCGCGCAGCGGACGACGGCACCCTCACTAGGCTTCGGGCGCTTCGGGGTCCGGAGGCCCGTGGCGCCTTGCGGAATCGTTCGGGCGCTCGCCGTCCGTTACGCGCGTTTCCGAGCACGGTAGGCGGCGACGTTGGCGCGGTTGCCGCAGCCGGCGTCGCAGAAGCGACGCGAGCGGTTCTTCGACAGATCGAAGAGGACGTTCTCACAGACCGGATCCGCGCAGATGCGCAGCCGCCCGAGCTCACCCGCGCGGATCACGTCGACGAAGGCCATCGCAGTCTCCACGCTGATGCGGGTCGCGAGGTTCGCTCCGGGAGGCTCCGCGTGCAGGTGCCAGTCGAACTCGTCGTGCTTGCGCAGCTGTGGGAGCGCGCGTCCTTCGCGGAGCAGGTCGTTGGTGAGTTCGACGATGCCTTGTTCGTCCCGCTCCCAGAACTGGCGCAGTCGAGGACGGATCCGGCGCACGGCGGTCAATTCGGGAAGGTCGAAGGTGCGGGCGCCGCTGTACTTCCAGCGCGTGGCGAAGTCGTTCAGCGCGCCAGGGTCGGGCAGGCCCTCGGCGACGTCGTTCGACTCTCGCGGCTCGGAGTTGATCAGCTCTGCGGCAGCCCCGAGCGACAACTCGACGTCATAGGCAAACAGCAACTTGACTCCTGACCTCCGCGGCCTGTACTGTCATGAGCATACGCTGCTTTTGCTCATGACAGTGAGCAAGCAACCCAGTACTCGTGACAGGTAAGTTCGTGGCCCTCCTAGACAACAAGCCGGATGTAACTGTGAGTCCCGCACCCAGCGCGCGCAGTCTCGGCGGCGTCGGCCTCGGCATTCTCGCCTCCGCCGCCTTCGGCAGTTCCGGAACCTTCGCCACGAGCCTGCTGCAGAACGACTGGTCACCGACCGCCATCGTCACGCTCCGCGTCACCATCGCCACCCTCGTCCTCGCCATTCCGGGAATTGTCGCGCTGCGCGGTCGCTGGTATCTGTTGCGACGCAGCGCCCGCTCGATCCTGCTCTTCGGCTTCATCGGGGTCGCCGGCTGCCAGGTCGCCTACTTCCAGGCACTGCAGCATCTCTCTGTCGGAGTCGCGTTGCTGCTGGAGTACATGGCGATCCTGCTCGTCGTCGCCTGGCAGTGGGCCCGTCACGGCCACCGCCCACGCCGACTCACCGTCGCCGGCTCAACCCTCGCCGTGGCCGGCCTCGTCTTCGTCCTCGACGTCTTCGGTGACGTGAAGCTCGACCCCATCGGGGTGCTCTGGGCCGTCTCCGCCGCGGTCTGCCTGGCCATCTACTTCTTCATCGCCGACGGGGTCGACGAGGAACTGCCGTCGGTGACGATGTCGGGCGCCTCAATGGGCGTCGGCGCGATCACGCTCATCGTGTTCGCCGCTTTCGGCCTGATTCCGATGCACGGCAACACCAAGGACGTCACCCTCGCCGGGCATCAGTTCAGTTTCCTCGTGCCAGTCCTCGGCATCTCCCTGCTCGCGGCCGCACTGGCCTACGTCCTCAGCGTCGCCGCGGTGCGCAGCCTCGGCGCGAAGGTGTCGAGCTTCGTCAGCCTCGCCGAGATCCTCTTCGCCGTGCTCTATGCATGGCTGCTGCTCAACCAGGTGCCGACGTGGGCGCAGGGCGTCGGCGGGCTGCTCGTCATCGCCGGTGTCGCGTTGGTGCGGGCCGATGAGATGCGCGATGAGGACGCACCGAATTTCGCACCGGAGCCGCTGGCTACGCTCGACGAGTGACGTCGGAGCGGGGCCTCAGCGGCAGGCTGCAGCAGGCCTGGCGGGATGCTGCCGTCCGGGTCGACGCCGCAGGACCCCCGCCGGCCGGTAGGCGCCCCGTGTGGCGTGACCTCTCGACCTGGTTCGGGGCCATCGTCTTCATGCTCGGCCTCACCGCGGTGCTCTGGATTGTGCAGATCGTCAACGGCGCGAGCGACCAGCGCCTGAACCGCTTCGGACTGCGTCCTCGGCACGTCGACGGGCTCTGGGGCGTGCTCACCCAACCGTTCCTGCACAGCAGTTGGGGCAACCTGCTCTCGGACACACTGCCGTTCCTGCTCATCGGCTGGGTGGTCCTCATCGGTGGACTGCGGGAGTGGACGATCGTCAGCGGCACCGTCCTCCTCCTCGGCGGCTTCGCCACCTGGCTGGTCGCACCGAACGGGCTGCTGCTGGGCGCCGGTGGTGTCGTCTTCGGCTGGCTCGGCTATCTGCTCACCCGAGCCGTCGTCGCGCGCCGCATCCGCTGGATCCTCACCGCGATCATGGTGTTGCTGATCTTCGGCACCCTGCTCGGCAGCCTCGCGCCGGACTACAAGGCCGAGAGCGCGTGGGCCTCGCACCTCTGCGGCTTCCTCGCGGGCGTCCTCATCGCGATCGTGCTGCACCCGCACAAGAGCCGGATCCGCAATGCTGGAAAGAAGGCGACGGTATGAAGCTCACCGTATTGGGGTGCTCGGGCAGCGTTCCCGCGCCGGGCAACCCGTCCTCCGGCTACCTCGTCGAGGCCGATGGCTACCGCCTCGTCGTGGACCTCGGTCACGGCGCCTACGGGGAACTGCAGCGCTACGTCGATCCGGCGAGCGTCGACGCGATCATCCTCAGCCATCTGCATGCCGACCACTGCATCGATCTCGTGGCCTACATCGTCGGGCTGCGTTTCGGTGGTCCGGGATTCGCGCAGGACGCCGGTCGGCGCATCCCGATTATCGGCCCCTCCGGCACGCGGGGCCGCCTGGAAGCCGCCTATGACCCGCTGGCGAAGAAGCTCGGCCTGCACGAGCTCTTCAGCTTCGGCACACCGCAGGACGTCACCGAGCGGCGCACCATGGAGTTGGGCCCGTTCGCGCTTACCTTCGCGACGATGAACCACCCCGTGCCGACCTCGGCCGTACGGATCGGCCACGGTGGTTCGTCGCTGGTCTATTCGGCCGATACCGGCGAGAGCGACGCGCTGGTCTCATTGGCCGACGGCGCCGACACCCTGCTCTGCGAAGCCTCCTTCGGCCCAGATGAGGACGTCCCGAACCTGCACCTCAACGGGCGGCAGGCCGGAGAGCACGCCGCCCGCTCGGGAGTCGGAAGCCTCATCGTCACCCATGTGCCGCCGTGGCTGAATCCCGACGACCAGCTCACCGATGCGGCGACCGCCTTCAGCGGCAAGGTCGAGCTGGCACGTCGCGGGACCGTCTTCGACCTCTAGCCCGGCAGGAAGCTGAGGCGGACCTCGCGCTCGGGGTTGTCGCCGTTGGTGTCGACGAGGCAGATGCTCTGCCAGGTGCCGAGCTGAAGCCGTCCGCCGAGGACGGGCACCACGGTCGACGGTGCGATGAATGCCGGCAGGACGTGGTCGCGCCCGTGCCCCGGCGAGCCGTGCCGGTGCAGCCAGCGGGCATCCCGGGGCAGTAGCTCCTCAAGCGCGGCGAGCAGATCGTCGTCACTGCCCGCACCGGTCTCCAGGATCGCCACTCCTGCCGTCGCGTGCGGGACGAAGACGTTCAACAGACCGTCCTCTTCGCCGCTGACGAAGCGGTCGCAGTCGGGGGTGAGGTTGCAGACGAGCGGTCGGCTGCCTGTCTTGACGTGGACGAGCTCGCTGCGCATGTCTCCATCTTCGCGAACTTTTGGTCTTGAGTCCGGGTATCGCCGGTCTCAAGACCAAAAGTTGGGTGGGAGAGTGGTGTCGTGCAGGTGCGGATCCTAGGGCCACTAGAAGTGATCGGCGACGACGGTGCGCCGATCGTCATCGCCGGCGTGCGGCTGCGGGCGTTGGTGGTCCGCCTCGCCCTTGCCGCGGGCCGTCCTGTCGCCGTAGACGGGCTCGTCGGGACGGTGTGGGGTGATGACCCACCGGGTGATGCCGCGAACGCCCTGCAGACCCTCGTTTCCCGGGCCCGCAGGGCGCTCGGCTCGGCGCACTCGATCGAGCAGTCCGCCGCGGGCTACCGCCTTGCGGTGACGGCCGAGGAGGTGGACGCCTGCCGCTTCGAACAGCTGGCGGCGGTCGGCCGCTGCGCCGAAGCGATCGCCCTCTGGCGCGGTCCGGCGCTCGTCGATCTCGGTGAGGACGCCCTGCCCGATGCGCTACGCCTTCACGAACTGCGTCTCGATGCCACGCTGCACGTCCTTGAGAGCGACATCGCCGCCGGAGACGCCGCGTCACGCGTCGCGGAACTCGAGGCACTCGTCGCCGAGCATCCCTTGCACGAGCGTCTCGCCGGTCTGCACATGCGTGCGCTCGCGGCGGGCGGCCGCCAAGCCGACGCCCTCAACGCATATGGGGCGCTCCGCGCCCGCCTCGCCGAGGAACTCGGTGTCGACCCCGGCTCCGAGTTGCAGGCAACACACCTCGAGATCCTCCGCGGCGAGACCCCGACCCGCAGCGCGCAGCCGCGGAGCAACCTGCGCGCACAGCTCACCAGCTTCGTCGGCCGTGAGGACGAGGTGACCCGCCTCGCGAAGTTGCTCGACCAGCATCGGCTCGTCACCCTCGTCGGGCCGGGCGGCGCGGGCAAGACCCGCCTCGCGAACGAGGCCGCGACCCTCTTCGCCCCCGACGTCCGCGACGGTGTCTGGCTGGTCGAGCTCGCGCCGGTGACCGATCCGGCCGACATCGCCCAGGTCGTCCTCGGCTCGCTCGGGCTGCGCGATACGCAGATCCTCGAGCGCCGCCGCGAGCAACTCGCACGCGATCCGCAGGAGCGGCTGGTCGACGTCCTCGCCGACAAGCACGCCGTCCTCGTCCTCGACAACTGCGAGCACCTCATCGAGGCGACCGCCGAACTTGCCGCGACGTTGCTCGAACGCTGCGCTGATCTGCGCATCGTCACCACGAGCCGCGAGCCGTTGGGCATCACGGGCGAGGCGCTGCTCGCCGTGCCACCGCTGGGGCAGCCCGAGGCAGGTACGCCGGCCGAGGTCGCGCTCGCGTTCCCGGCGGTGCGTCTCTTCGCCGATCGCGCGGGCGCGGTGAGCCCAGGCTTCGATGTCGATGCCACGACCGTCGACAGCGTCATCGAGATCGTGCGACGTCTCGACGGGCTGCCTCTGGCGATCGAGCTCGCCGCTGCCCGGTTGAGGACGATGCCGCTGCCCGAGATCGCCACACGTCTCGTCGACCGCTTCCGGTTGCTCACCGGTGGCAGCAGGACGGCGCTTCCTCGGCACCGCACGCTGCGCGCCGTGGTCGAGTGGAGCTGGGACCTGCTCGCCCCGATTGAGCGCCTGCTGGTGGAGCGCCTCGCCGTCTACCCGGCGGGCGTCACGACCGCATCAGCCGCGGCAGTCTGTTCTGACGGTGCGATCGAGACGGACGACCTGCCGGATCTGCTCGGATCGCTCATCGACAAGTCCCTGCTGCAGCCGGTCGGTGACGGGACACGGATGCGGATGCTGGAGACGATCCGCGAGTACGGCATCGAGCGCCTTGGCGAGGACGGGCAGCTCGCCGAGGTGCGCCGCTGGCACACCGACTACTTCACCGATCTGCTCACGCGTGCCGAGCCGTACCTGATCAGCGCTGAGCAGCTTCCCTGGTTCGGGCTGCTCACCAGTGAGCGCGACAACATCGTCGCGGCGCTGCGGTTCCGTTGCGACGACGGTGATGCCGACGGCGCGCTCGACATCGCGGTGCGGCTGGCGGGATTCGCGATGCTGCTGGGCAACGACGCAGAGATCAACGGGTGGATGGGCGAGGCGCTGGCCGTGGACGGTGCCACCGATCAGGAGCTCGTCACGCTGGCACGGTCGATGCGTGCGATCACCGGCATGATGTTCGGCGAGGACGACCAACCCGGTCCCGATCTCGTCGCGCTGGCGCACGGGCTCGGCGAGATCGACGTGCGCCGCCGGCCGATGACGGGGTTGCTGCGGGCGGCCGCCGCTTTCATGAGCGGCGAGCGGGAACTCTCGTTGCAGTACACGGACGAAGGCATCGCGGTAGGCGACCCGTGGCTTCGAGCCGCGCTGCTGATGCTGCGGGCCAGCCTCGCCGAGAACGAGGGCGACATCGACACGATGCGAACCGTGCTGCCGCAGGCGGTCGCGCAGTTCCGCACGCTCGGCGAGCGGTGGGGCCTGGGCGGGTCGCTGCGCAGCCAGGCGTGGCTGCTCACCTGTGACGGCGATCTCGACGCGGCGCAAGCCGCCTACGACGAGGCGCTCGCACTGATGACCGAGCTCGGATCACGCGAGGACGAGGCGTTCCTGCTCGTGCGCCAGGGGGAGATCGCGATCCGCCGCGGCGATGTTCCCGCCGCGCGCGCCTATCTCGACCGCGCGCAGCGCAGCGCCGAACTCACCGGGTGGGCGCTGGAGTCGGCCTTCGCGTCGGCGATGCTGGCACAGCTCGAACGGCATGCCGGGCGCCCTGACGTGGCGCGATCGCTACAGCGCAGCGCTGCTGAGCGAATGCGGACGGTTCCCGCCGGGCACCCCGCTTTTGGCCACGGCCACGCGCTCGTCCATGCGCTCTCAGCACAGCTGGCGCTGGCCGACGGGCAGGAGCAGGACGCACTCGAACTCGCGACCCTCGCCTACACGGCGGCCATCGGTACGAAGGACATGCCGGTCGTGGCGAACGTGGGGCTCGCCGTCGTCGGCGTCACCGCATTGCGCGATCCGCAGGTTGCGGCGGTGATGCTCGGTGCCTGCGCACGGGTTCGGGGCACCGAGGACCGCACGGACCCGGAGGTGCGGGTCCTCGCCGGACAGCTCGAGGCCGCCCTCGGCGGGGACTGCTTCGAGACTGCGTACGGCGCCGGGCTTGCGCTCAGCCGCGAGGACGCCCTGGCCCGCCTACGTCCCCTGGCATGAGCGCCGTCAGGTGCGACGCGCGTAGCCGCGCAGCGCGAGCGGGAAGAACACCACGAGCAGTACGGCGATCCAGACGAAGGTCCAGCCGATCGGCACTGCCACCGGCCCTCCGATCATGAGGCCGCGCACCGCGTCGACGACCTTGCTGATCGGGTTGACCTTCACGAACGCCTGCAACCATCCGGGCATCGTGGCGGGATTGACGAAGCTATTGCTGCCGAACGACAGCGGCATGACCAGCAGGAACATCGTTCCTTGGACGGCGCCCGGAGTGCGGACCTTCGTGCCCACCCAGATTGAGATCCACGCGAACGAGAGGGCGAAGCAGATCGCGATACCGATCGCGGCGAAGAGATGCCAGATGTTGGTCTCGATCCGGAAGCCCATCAGGTAACCGAAGCTCAGCGAGATCACGCAGAGCAGCAGGTAGCGGAAGAATTCGGCGAGGACGGCCCCGACCAACGGCGCCGAGCGGGCGATCGGCAGCGACCGGAACCGGTCGAAGACGCCCTTCTCGATATCGGCGTTCAGGTTCTGCCCGATCGCGATGCTGCTCATCGCGATCGTCTGACCGAGCAATCCCGGCAGCAGGAACTGCATGTACTCGTGCCGCGTGCCGCCGCCGGCGATCGCTCCGCCGAAGACGTAGACGAACAGCAACAGGAAGATGATCGGCTGCAGGGTGACGTCGATCAGTTGCTCGGGCGTGCGGGCGATCTTGATCAGGTTGCGCTTGGCGAGCACCAGCGCGTGCTTGAAGGACCGCATGGCGGCCGGTGGGGCGACAACCGAGGTGCCCATTTCGAGAGTGGTGACGGTCATGCCGCGTTCTCCTCATCGGAGTCGTTGGTGCGCGTGCCGGTGAGGGTGAAGAAAACCTCGTCCAGGCTGGGCAGATGCAGTGACAGTTCGTCGACGCCGATGCCCGCCGAGGCGAGCTTGGCGATGGCGGCCGGCAGCACCGCGTCCCCGTCGACCGGGACCGTCAACGCGCCCCGTCCTTCTGGTTCGGGCTTCCTGTCGCTCAACTCGTGCAGGATCCGGGCGACCTCGTCCTGCCGGCTCGAATCCGAGGGGCGGATGGTGAGGCGCTGCCCGCCGACCACGCGCTTGAGGCCGTGGGGGGTGTCGTGGGCGATGACGCGTCCGTGGTGGAAGACGCTGATCTCATCAGCCAGTGCGTCGGCCTCTTCGAGGTACTGCGTGGTGAGCAGCACGGTCGAACCGTCCGCGACGAGGTTGCGCACCACGTCCCACATGTCTTCGCGCTTGGCGGGGTCGAGACCGGTGGTGGGCTCGTCCAGGAAGATCACCGACGGCCGCCCGACCAGCGAGCTGGCGAGGTCGAGGCGCCGGCGCATACCGCCGGAGTAGTTCTTGGCGACGCGGCTGGCGGCGTCGGTGAGGTCGAACCACTCCAGCAGTTCAGCGGCACGAGTGCGCGCATCACGGGGGCTCAGGTCGAGCAGCTGCCCGATCATCACCAGGTTCTGCGTGCCGGTGAGGTCATCGTCCACCGAGGCGAACTGGCCGGTGAGGCCGATGCTGGCGCGGACCTTCTGGGGCTGCTTGAGGACGTCGTACCCGTTCACCATCGCCCGTCCCGAGTCAGGACGCAGCAGGGTGGCGAGGATGCGCACGGCGGTGGTCTTGCCGGCGCCATTGGGGCCCAGAACGCCGAGGACGGTGCCCCGGGTCGCGGCGAGGTTGACGCCGTCCAGGGCACGGTTACTGTCGAAGTTCTTGGTGAGGCCCTCGGCTTCGAATGCGAGATCTGTCATGCGAGCAGTCTGGCGGGTGGCGCTGACATGGCGCGCACACCGCCCGCACCTTGCCATCAGCAGGTGTGTCAGCCCGGCTGGCTAGGCTCGCTGCATGTCTCGTCCTGACGGCCGCGCGGCCGACCAGCTCCGTCCGATCACGATCACCCGCAACTGGCAGGCCTACGCGGAGGGCTCGTGCCTCGTCGAATTCGGCGAGACGAAGGTGCTCTGCGCCGCCTCGGTCACAGTGGGCGTGCCGCGCTGGCGCAAGGGCAGCGGCCTCGGCTGGGTCACCGCGGAGTACGCGATGCTGCCGCGGGCCACCCTCACCCGCAATGACCGCGAGTCGGTGAAGGGCAAGATCGGTGGCCGCACCCACGAGATCTCCCGCCTCATCGGTCGGTCGCTGCGCGCCGCGATCGACCTCTCGGCGCTGGGGGAGAATTCGATCTCGATCGACTGCGATGTTCTGCAGGCCGACGGCGGAACGAGGACGGCCGCCATCACCGGGGCCTATGTGGCGCTCGGCGACGCCGTCTCCTGGCTGGGTGCGCGAGGTTCGCTGGCGCGGCCCGAGCCGCTCATCAACTCGATCTCGGCGGTGAGCGTCGGCGTCATCGACGGCGAGCCCCGTCTCGACCTCATGTACGAAGAGGACGTCCGAGCCGAGACCGACATGAACGTCGTCGTCACCGGTACCGGCGAATTCGTCGAGATCCAGGGCACCGCCGAAGGTGTGCCCTTCCGCCGTGACGAGCTCGACGCGCTGCTCGACCTCGCAGTGGCGGGCTGCGCCGATCTCGCCAAGGCGCAGGCCGCTGCGTTGGCGGGCTGATGCAGCTGCTCGTGGCGTCGCGCAATGCCAAGAAGCTGAGAGAGATGCAGCGCATCCTCGGTCCTGCACTGCCCGATCTCGAAGTGCTGGGGCTGGACGACGTGGCGCCGTACGAGGAGGTACCGGAGACGGGAGCCACCTTCGCCGACAACGCGCTGATCAAGGCCCGTGAGGGCTACGCCCACACGGGACTGCCCACGGTCGCCGATGACAGCGGACTCACCGTCGATGCGCTCAACGGAATGCCCGGCGTCCTCTCCGCCCGCTGGGCCGGTCGTCACGGTGATGACGCGGCGAACCTCGAACTCGTCCTCGCCCAGCTCGGTGACGTCCCGGACGAACGGTTGACGGCGGCGTTCCGCTGCGCGGTGGCCTATGTGGACGGGGAGCGTGAGGTGCTCACCGACGGCGAGATGCCGGGCTACCTCGTCCGTGAGCCACGCGGTGGGCACGGCTTCGGCTATGACCCGATCTTCGTCCCGCGCGGCTACCGGCAGACCTCGGCCGAACTCAGCCCGGAGGAGAAGGACGCGATCAGCCACCGTGGTCAGGCGCTGCGCATGCTCGCCGACCTACTCGCCCGGCCGCGCGACTAGATTCGAAGCATGACGACGACTACCACCGCCTGGGCCGCACCGGCCGCCGATCAGCCCCTCGCGCCGATCAGCATCGCGCGTCGCGATGTCGGCCCCACCGACGTCCGGATCAAGGTCGAGTACTGCGGCATTTGCCACTCCGACCTGCACACGGCGCGTAACGAGTGGCACGGATCGGCGTACCCGGTCGTCCCGGGGCACGAGATCCTCGGCAGCGTCGTGGCGGTTGGGGATTCGGTGACGAGGTTCGGGATCGGTGACCGGGTCGGCGTCGGCTGCATGGTCGACTCCTGTGGCACCTGCCCCGAGTGTCTCGACGGCCTGCAGAACTACTGCCGCAACGGCGCGCTGATGACCTACAACAGCGTTGACCCGACCGGCACCGAGCCGCGCACCTACGGCGGCTACTCCGGCGAGATGGTGGTGACCGAGGGTTTCGTCGTGAAGATCCCGGACGGCATCGACTCGGCTGCCGCCGCGCCGATCCTCTGTGCCGGCATCACGATGTACTCCCCGCTGCGCCGCTGGCAGGTAGGCCCCGGTGCCCACGTTGCCGTTGCCGGCTTCGGCGGGCTCGGCAGCATGGGCGTGAAGCTGGCGAAGGCGCTCGGCGCAGAGGTCACCGTCCTCAGCCGCTCCGACCGCAAGGCCGAGGAGATCCGCAAGGCCGGCGCGGACCACGTGCTGCTGTCGACGGATCGTGCGGCGATGTCGGCCGCGCAGCGCACCTTCGACGTCATCCTCAGCACGATCCCCTCCACGCATGACATGAACCCTTACCTGCGGCTGCTCAAGCGCGACGGCACCTATGTGGTTCTCGGTGCGATCGAGCCGATCACCGACCCCGTTGTCGGTGGCCTGCTCGCCGGGCGGCGGGTGAACATCGGCGGGTCGATGATCGGCGGCATCCCGGAGACTCAGGAAGTCCTCGACTTCTGCGCCGAGCACGGCATCGCCTCGGACGTCCAGGTCATCGGCGTCGACGGCATCAACGCCGCCTACGACCACATCGCCTCGGGGGACCCGGGCTTCCGCTACGTCATCGACATGAGCACCATCGGGGCGTGAGACCCGCCGCGCTCGTTCCGGTTGCCGTAGCTGCGGTGTTGCTCGCGAGCTGTACGTCGGGCAGTTCGCGCAGCGTGCCGAGTGACGAGCCGAGCGTGAAGCCGTCCTCGTCGGGTATCGAGCGCCCGCTGCCGGTGACGGAGGAACTCGACATCTGCGGCGCGCTGCCGGTCGACGTCGTGGGTTCGTTGCTGAGCCAATCCGTAGCCAAGGCGGCGCCGGGGACGCCGGGCGGCACCTTGCTGGGGGAGTGCGACTACGCGATCGATGTCGCTGCCGCCTCGGCGAGTCCGCAGCCGGACGCTGCACCGCTGAAGCAGGTGTATGTCAGTGCCCGCCCGAATTCGGTGTACAGCACCTTCGTCAAGACCTACAACGCGAACACGGAGTCGCTGAGGGCCGGGACGAAGCAACTGCCGGCTGCCTACTCGGCGACCGCCGGCTTGCTGGTGAAGGTGCCCTCGACCGACTACTTCCTACAGGTTGCGGTTGAGCAGACCGATGGCTCGTTCCTGCAAGCCCCGGCAGAGGCGATCGCCGCGTACTACCTCGCTGGCTAGATCAGTTCGCCCTTAGATCATCGTCCGCAGATCATCGTCCGCGACTCGAACAAGGTTCTCTGAGGATCCGGTTCCAGCGGGTCCGGACCAATCGCCGGTGCCTTGCCGCCATGCCACCCGGACAGTGAGAGCGGTGCGTAACACCGAGTTTGCCTCGGGGGTCCCATCTCGAAACAAATCGTAGACAGAGTTCGTATACGAACTTCGCATACGAGATGCGACCGAGATCTTGGGGGAACCGATGAATTCTGGAATTGAAAGGGTGCGCCGTCGGCCTATGGCCAGTTACGCACGCAAGGCCACGACCGCGATCGCAGCCGTGGGGGCAGCTGGGCTCCTGTTCTCGGCGTGCAGCAGCAGCGGTGGCGGCGCTACCGGTCCGAGCAGCACCCCTGCTGCCGTGACCTCCAGCGACGCCGCCATGTCCGATACCGCTACCAGCGAGGCGGCCGGGCCATCGGCGGATATCACAGTGCAGCTCTCCTACCTGGAGAACGTCCAGTTCGGCGGCGAATTCGTTGCCGACGCCTCGGGGTATTACAAGGCCGGCGGTCTGAACGTCCGCCTCCTTCCCGACGGGTCGAATGCGGCGGTCGAGCCTGTCGTCGAGTCCGGCAAGGCCCTTGTCGGCATCACCCACACCACTCCGCTCGGTCAGGCCGTCAGCAATGGCGCCGACTTGAAGGTGATCGGCGCGGGCTACCAGAAGAACCCGTTCTGCGTTATCTCGCTGGGCAGCAAGCCGATCAACTCGCCGAAGGACCTGATCGGCAAGAACATCGGCGTCGCCACCGCCAACCAGCCGCTCTTCCAGGCATACCTGAAGGCGAACGACATCGATCCGAGCAGGGTGAAGGTGACGACCGTCCAGTACGACCCGACCCCGCTGGCCGACGGCCAGGTCGACGGCTATGTGGGCTTCTACAACAACGAGCCGATCATCCTCGATGAGCAGGGTGTCAAGGTACACACGCTGCTCATGAACGACAGCGGTCTGCCGTTCTTGGAGGAGCTCTACGTCGTCAAGGCCGACAGCCTCGCGGACTCAACCAAGCGCGCACAGATCACCGCCTTTATGAAGGCGGAGCAGCTGGGCTGGGCGGAGACGATCAAGGACCCCGCGAGCGCCGCCCAGCTGGCGGTCGACACCTACGGAAAGGACCTCAAGCTCGACTTGACTCAGCAGACTGCCGAGGCGAAAGCCCAGAACGAACTGGTAGCCAACACCGACACCGCCGCACACGGCTTGTTCTGGATGTCTGACGACCAGATCGCCGCGACGGTGAAGTCGCTGCAGGTCGGTGGTGTCACCCTGTCGCCGGATGTCTTCACCAACGAGATCCTCTCCTCGATCTCATGAGCCGAATTGACCTGCTGAAGGTCGCGACCGCGGGCCCGAATGACCTCGGTTCGCTGAAGCTACTGGCCGAGTCGGGGTATTCCGCCGACGACATCATGGCCGTTGTCTCCAAGACGGAGGGGAACGGAGTCGTCAACGATTTCTCTCGGACCCTCGCCGATGTGACATGGGCGGACGTCGTCAACGACGACGCCATCACCGTGTTCTCGGGCGGTACAGAAGGAGTGCTCAGTCCGCATGTGAACCTCATCGTGCGGGCTGAGCACGAACCTGAGGCGGGACTCCCGGGCGCTGTCGTCGCAGCGACCGGGAGCACCCGATCTATCGGCGCACATGAGCTCGGACGTGCTCCGCAGACAGAGGCCGTGCGATCGAGAGTCGAGTCGCTGGTGACGGATCTGGGGCTTGCCCTGGGGGATGTGCATCTCGTCCTCGTCAAGTGCCCGTTGCTGACATCCGCAGACATCGCCGCGTGTAAAGCCGCCGGGCAGACGCCGGTCACCTCCGACACCATCGCCTCGATGGGGCGTTCACGTGCCGCCTCGGCCCTGGGCATTGCCTTGGCTCTCGGTGAGTGCACCCCGGAGCAAGCCACCGCGGCGTTGGCCGGCGACGCTGCCGAAGTGTATTCGTCGGTCGCCTCGGCAAGCTCGGGCGCGGAGTTGGACAACTGCAAGATCATGGTGCTCGGCAGTTCGCCGGAGGCGCGCGGCACGCTTCGGGCGGCCCATGGAGTCATGCGGGACGCGATCGACGCGGAGACCATCTCCGCGCTCTTGAGGCAGGTACGAGGCGAACGTGGCGAGGTCGTCCAGGTCTTCGCCAAGGCGGGCCCCGATCCGAGCGGAAAGGTTCGGGGCAGGAGGCACACCATGCTCACGGACTCCGACATCTCGGCCACGCGCCATGCGCGGGCCGCCGTAGGCGGGCTTGTGGCCGGACTGGTCGGCGACTGCGCGGTCTACGTCTCGGGAGGGGCAGAACACCAGGGGCCACCCGGCGGCGGATCTCTTACTGTGCTCTATCGGGTAGCGGGGTGAGCCGACAATGAGCGACGGCATCAAAGTCTCTGGCGTGAGCAAGACGTTCCGGACGCGGACGGGGGTGACTCACGCGCTGCAGCACATCGACCTCGACACCCGCCAAGGAGAGTTCGTCTCCCTCCTCGGGCCCTCGGGATGCGGCAAGTCGACACTGCTGCGCATCATCGCGGACCTCGAGACGCCGACGACGGGCGAGGTCCGGATTCACGGCGGACCGGCACACCGGGCAAGGCTGGAACACCGCATCGGGGTCGCGTTCCAGGATCCATCACTGCTTCCATGGCGAAGCGTCACCGACAACGTCGCGCTGCCGTTGGAGCTGGCCGGGGCTCGCGTGGACAGCGGCGCGGTCGCTGATCTGATCCAACTAGTCGGTCTCGAGGACTTCGCCCGCGCCAAGCCGCGCACGCTCTCCGGGGGTATGCGCCAGCGGGTCGCCCTCGCACGCGCGCTGATCAGCTCGCCTGAGCTCCTCCTGCTCGATGAACCGTTCGGTGCGCTGGACGAGATGACTCGCTTGGAGATGAACACCGAGCTGATGCGGATCTGGTCGGAGCGGAGCACGACGACCGTCCTGGTGACCCACTCGATTCCGGAGGCGGTATTCCTCTCGGACCGCGTGGTCGTGATGGCCGCGCGCCCGGGACGCATCCATCAGATCGTGGAAATCGATCTGGACCGCCCCCGCGACGCTTCGCTGCTGCGCAAGCCGGAGTTTCACGCCTACGTCGACCAGCTGCAGGATCTCATCTTCGCCCAGCGTGACACTCCCGCGGTCGCGTCATGAACGCGAGAACTCTCGATCGCATCGGTGAGGACGTGGAGGCCCTCACCGCGTCCGCGCCGTCCACCCCGTCTTTGGCAGCGCGGCGTGGGATCGGGTGGCCGGCCTGGCTGACCAGGGTCATCGGCGTCGTTTTCGTACTGGCGGTATGGGAACTCGTCGCCGAAACGGTGCTCTCAGGTCGGCACGTCCTGCCCGCCCCGACCACGGTGGTGGCGAAGGCGTTCGAGGACGACCTGTACGGGTCGTCGCTGGGCGCGACCATGTGGGAGGCGTTTCGTGGCTGGGTGATCGGGACGGCCCTCGCGGCCGTTTTCGCGGCTATTTCGATCCTGGTGCCTCGATTCGAGGCGGCCATCGCGCGGCTCGGGGTGATCAGCTACTGCATCCCCACTGTGGCGATCGGCCCGATCCTCATCGTGCTGTTCTCCGACGACACGACCAAGGTCACCATGGCCGCGCTCTCGGTCTTCTTCGTCACGCTGATGGGCATGACCGTAGGGCTGCGCGCCGCGCCGAAGTCGGTGCTGGACTACATCCAGTCCTGTGGTGGCCACTCGGGCCAGGCACTGGTGAAAGTTCGACTCCGCGCTGCGATCCCCGCATCGATCGCAGGCATCGCCCTGGGCGCGCCGGCCGCGATCCTCGGCGCGATCGTCGGCGACTTCATGGGCGGCACCAAGGGCCTCGGCATCGTGATGATGCAGGCGCAGTCCTCCTTTCAAGTGTCGCGAGTCTGGGCGGTCGGGCTCGTCTCCACCGCCGTCTCCGGTCTGCTCTTCGCTGCTATTGCGGGGATCGGGCGGATCTTCGGAGCCGACGCGCTCTCTTCCGCCGACGCACCCGACTGGGAGTCGCGATCGTCCTCGTCAGGGGCCGACCCGAGGACTCGATCCCGCTGGCTCAACGCCCTTGCCTCCGCGGCCGAGAAGATCGCCAAGATCGTGTTCACGGTCATCGCCGTGCTCGGAGCCTGGTGGGCGCTGCTCGCGATTTTCACACTCAACCCGTACTTCGCGAGGACGCCTCTTGATGTGTGGCGCTCGCTGGGTCGGGTCGCCGGGATTGCGACGCGCTGGTCGCAGCTCAGTGATGGCCTCATAGCGACCCTCGAACATGCCACCCTCGGCTTCCTGCTCGGCACCATCGCGGCCATCGTGGTCGCCGCTATCAGCCTCAGTGCCGTCGTCGATGCCGCAGTCCTGCCGATCGTGGTCATGTTGCGTTCGGTCCCACTCGTTTCCATGACGCCGCTATTGGGCCTCCTCCTCGGCGACGGTGACGCGGTCATCGTCGTGACCGGGGCCATCGTCACCTTCGTTCCCTCGGTCGTCACCATCGCCTCGGGTATCCGAGCGACACCGGCACCCTCCCTGGATCTCTTCTACGCATACGGCAGCAGTCGCATGGACTCGGTGGTGAAACTGCGTATTCGCTAC
Source organism: Jatrophihabitans sp. (assembly GCA_036502295.1). Lineage (GTDB taxonomy): Bacteria > Actinomycetota > Actinomycetes > Mycobacteriales > Jatrophihabitantaceae > DASXYU01. The sequence goes on from DASXYU010000015.1 coordinate 28,859, forward strand.
GCGCTCCCGGCGCTCTGCTCGGCGGTCAAGGTGGCTGTTCCGGGAGCGATCCTCGGCTCGGTCCTGGCCGAATGGCTCCTCGGGAGCAGTGGGGTGGGCCACCTCATGGCCGTCTCGATCATCGGCTCCGATTTCAACCTCTTATGGGCCTCGGCCACTGCCATCACTATTGTGTCGCTGGTGCTGTACCAGCTGATCAACGACGCCGAAGACCTCGTCATTCGATGGGCGGTCCAGTGACCGAGCGATCCCCCGACCTGCTCCGCGATGTCATCGCCGATGACATCAGAACCCGGATCGTCAGCGGCCTCATCAAACCTGGCCGTCGCATTCGCGAGGACGAGGTGGCTGCCGATCACGGGGTCTCCCGCGTGCCGGTCCGCGAGGCTTTGCAAAAGCTTGAGGCTGAGGGGTTCCTGACGCTCACCCCGTATCGAGGAGCGACTGTCAGCGTTCCCTCGCCCGAACTCGCCCTGAGGGCGATGGAGGTGCGCCGCGCGTTGGAGGTCATGGCCGCGCGGCTCGCGGCCCGCGTGCGGGGAGGCGCTTCCGCAAGCCAGTTGGAGAAGGTCATGGAGAAGGGCAATCGCGCCGTTGCCGCGAAACGTTTCTCCCAGATTCCCGAACTCGTCACGCAGTTCCACGAGCTGGTCGCCGTTGCGAGCGGGAACCCGGAGATCGTCGAGCTGCTGGCCCTCTACAGGGGCAAGGTCGACTGGATGTTCTCGCACGACCTGGAGCATCGAGCCGAGGGAGAGTGGGACGACCACGCCGCGATCCTCGATGCGATCCTCGATGGGAACGAGGATCGCGCTGGTGATCGCATGGACGGGCACGTCCTGAAGGACGAAACCGCAGCACGGCAGGCGATGAGAGCCGGCGCCGCCGAGGACGCAGCCCGAACTTGTTCCACGAAGAACGGCGGAGCGTGACGGTCGATGGGTGAGGTTGTGGACCGAGCCCTCCGTGCGCTCGACGCCGCCCGCCGTGGGCCGGCTGAGATCTGGATTGAGCTGCGCGACGAGGTCGATGTCGTGATGAGCGCCGCCGACGTCGAGAGGCGGCTCGACGCCGGGGAACACGTCCCGCTCGCCGCAATGACCGTCGCGGTCAAGGACAACATCGACGTGGCGGGTGTCCCGACCACGGCGGGCTGCGTGGCGTATGCGTACCTGCCCGACACGGATGCCCCAGCAGTCGCGGGTCTTACTGCGGCCGGTGCGGTCGTTATCGGCAAGACGAACCTGGACCAGTTTGCGACCGGTCTCGTCGGAACGCGTTCGCCCCATGGGGTCGTTCGCAACAGTGTAGATCGGCGATACGTTTCCGGCGGTTCGAGTTCGGGATCTGCAGTTGCAGTAGCTCTCGGCCAGGTGGATGTCGCGCTCGGCACGGACACTGCGGGGTCAGGACGAGTCCCCGCTGCGTTCAACGGGATAGTTGGTCTCAAGCCGACCCGCGGCCTGATCAGCACCCACGGTGTCGTCCCGGCCTGTGCCTCGCTGGACTGCGTCTCGGTGTTCGCCACCACTGTCGCTGCCGCCCACGCCGCTGCGGCGGCTGCCGCCTCAGGCAAGTGGCATGGTGCGTTCGGCGATCCGTTCCGACGCCAGCCGCCTGCCGTAACACCCCTCACGATCGAGTCTGTCGGGGTCCCCGACGCCGACGAACTCGAGCTGACGGACGCCTACCGAGCGTTGTGGGAGGGAACCGTTTCGGCGCTCCGGGAAGCGGGGGTCCGGCTTGTGCCTCTGGCGTTGTCAGAACTGATGGAGGCCGGCTCACTGCTCTACAACGGTGGTCTGGTCGCCGAGCGCTACGCCGCGGTGGGCGACTTCATCGAGAAGCACCCCGATGATGTCGATCCAACTGTCCGGGCGATCATCGTCGGCGCGGCCGAGGTACCCGCGTACAGGCTCGCCGCCGACCTGGACAGGCTCGAAGAACTGCGCTCGGGCGTCGCGGTGCAGTTCCGACAGTTCGACGCATTCCTGCTACCCACCGCGCCATTACATCCGACGATCGATGAAGTCGCTGCCGATCCGATCGGGCTCAACCAGCGTTTGGGGATCTACAACAACTTCTGCAATCTGCTGGATCTCTCCGCGCTGACCCTTCCGGCAGGACGCACCACTGCCGGACTTCCGTTCGGCGTGACCTGCTACGCACCGGCGTTCGCCGATGCTGCCCTGGCCGGCTTTGGCCACGCTTTCATGGGCGAATCGGCCAGTCCGTATCCCGAATCGCTGCCGCCACTCGGCCAGGCGGATGCTCGACGAGAGGTAGCCGTGGTCGGCGCGCACCTTCGAGGGCAGCCGCTGAACGGTCAGCTCGTACGGCTCGGCGCCCGGTTCGTCACGCAGACCCGTACCGCGCCCAAATATCGCCTGTACGCATTGCCAAGCGAGCCTGCCAAGCCCGGCCTCGTGTCGGCAACTGCCGGCGAGGGGGTCGCGGTCGAGATCGAGATCTGGTCCATGAACGACGCGGCGTTCGCCGAGCTGACGGCGACCACGCTGCCACCGCTGGCGATCGGACAGGTGGAGACGGCGGAGGGACGGACCTTGCCGGGGTTCCTGTGTCAGGCCGGTCCGCTTCTCCTATCGTCGCCCTGACCCGGAAATCCGACGTCGGAGGAAGCTGCCTGCGGGCTGAGCCGATGCCGCCGTCATCAGTGCGGCACTGGAAACGACGGGAGCGCCGGGCGATGCCGGGGCTCCCGTCTCGTTTCTGTGTGTGCGCCATCAGGGACTTGAACCCCGAACCCGCTGATTAAGAGTCGTATCGAGACAGTTGTTGATCTTCGTGGGCTGATGACGACGAGTGCTTGGAAGGCCCGGATTTACTGGCGTGTAGGTACTTAGTGATTGTTGATCATCGACGGCCGTCCAGGACCATTATTGGACGTCTTGCGGACTATTTGCGGACTAAACAAGATCAACTTCAACCCATCGGCAAGGAGAAAAACAGTCGGTGGCGTCGGGCATGGTTGGAAGCATGCGGTACTACACCTCGGACACCCACTATGGGCACCAGAACATCATTCGGTACTGCAACCGCCCATACGCTGACGTTGCGCAGATGAACGGCGACCTGGTCGCGCGCGCAACGCGCTCGCTCGCCCCCGGCGACGAACTGTGGCACCTTGGCGACGTCGCGCTCGGCCACCTCGACGAGACGCTGACCCATCTAGCCGCGATTGAGACATCGGTGACGCTGGTCGCTGGCAACCATGATCGCTGCCATCCGTCCAACGGGAAGCGCGCAGAGGGATTCAGCGAGGTGTACCGCGAGCGGTGCCAACTGAGCGAACTGATCCTGACGAATACGACGCTGACGCTGTCTAACGGGGCGTCAGTCCGCTTGTCCCACTTCCCGTACGCTGACCCCTCGCTCAACGGAGCCGAGGATCGCCACGGCGAAGTGATCTCCGACAGGTTCGCGCCGTGGCGTGTGAGCGACAAGGGCGAGTGGCTGCTCTGCGGGCACGTCCATGAACGATGGCGGCAGCGAGGTTGCATGATCAACGTTGGCGTCGACGCCTGGGGCGGCAATTCCGTCAGCGAGGACACCATCATCGAACTCATTGAGGCCGGGCCGAACGACCTGCCGCCGCTCGCTTGGGAGCCTAGCTAAGCGAGAAGGACCATGCTCACTACCGGCGGCGCCCGGTGGTGAATTCGAGTGGGGTGGCGTAGGCGCCGTCGTAGTTGTGCAGGCCGCGCCTAAGTCGTCGGTTGAGGACCACGAAATCTGTGCCAACCAGTCCCTTCTCTGCGGTCATCCAGTCGACGAGCAACGCCATCTGGGCCATGAACCCGAGAACCTGGCGGCTGGCAGTCTTGGCGATCAGCGGCTCGCCGATACCCAGCTCGCCGAGCGCCGAAGCGGGCAGGTGCTCGTCAGCAAGCGACTCCGTGATGACCGAGCGCAGCCAGGACCCGAGTGGCCGCAGGTCGGCGACCTTGATGTCGGGGACGAAGATCGGGAAGGCGGTACCAGCGTGGGCAAGCAGCGCGTTCTTCCGTCCATCGAGCCAGACCACGTTCAGGTACCAGTCATTCGGGTCTGGCTCGATCCCTGCAGCAGGTTTGGCACGCAACAGGTTCGCCGCCTTCGCCGTCGTCCGCACGATCACGAGCAAGAGGTTACTGGCCGTCGACCGCTGCCACGCTGCTCTCCAGTCCTCCGCTCGCGGACTTGGCTCGCTAAGGTGATCACGCCCGTCGCCGTACCGATGGTCTTTGGGAGGTGCGATGTCCAGCTCTTGGCTGGCGACGCTGCTCGACCAGGAGCAGATAGAGACTACGACCAAGATCACGTCGCACGTGACGCCGGTTGTCGACATGCCGGACAGAACTGGTGCCGACGTTGCCCACGAGCTGGGCAGTCGGCTATTCCTTCGGTACTTGACGAAGTCGCAGCTGGTCGAGTTTCTCCAGGGCAGTGTCGATCGAGGTCACTGGGTCACCCCGACGCCGATTTCGTCGACGGAGGTCGTCGATTGGTTGGCGCTGTTCGCGCCGGGGGAACCCAGGGAGCATGCGCTCCTGTTGGATCCCTCAAAGATTGAGCTTGTTCGCGGTCCTTCCTGGGTGCGTCTCGGCTCAGGAATCGAGTACTACTTGCCAGCGGGGTTTTCCAAAGCAGCGATTCTTGATGTCGGCCACGTGCGAGTGAGGTGACTGTCGATGGACGTCAGGATCACGGAGCTTCGCTCGACGCTGGCAGGCTGGAAGGAGCAGCGGCCAGCAGTCCTCGCTCAGTTGGACGAGGAGATCGCCGTAAGTTTCGGTGAACGTCACGGTAGCTGGTTCACGCAATTCGCCTGGACAGCCTCTGGCCTTCATCGTGCGGCTGAACTCGCAATCACAAACGCGACCAGTCTGGATGACTCGCAAGCGGACGTCGCCCACATTTCAGTGAGGGCTTCGGCGTCGTCGGACACCCATTGGATCGCAACGTCGATCTATGACAGAAGACGAACGCTGAGTCGCGTGGGTCCGGATGATCTGACTCGCTGGCTAGCAGCCGCGGTGCAAGTCGCGTCGTCATTTACCTCAGGTGCGCTGACCGATACGTACGCCCTGCCTGGAGGGCAGTCCGGCCAGTAGGCATTGAGCCCGTCCACGCTCGCGACGGCGACTCACCCTGGGCGAGTCATGACTACCAGTTCGTCGCGGGCTCGGGTGGCGGCGACGTAGTGGAGCGACCGGGCGCGGAGTTCGGCGTCGGCCCGCTCGCTCTGGTCGAGAGCGTCGAGGCGGGCTTGTTCGTTGCTGGAGCGGAAGCCGATGTCGGTGAGTATGACCTTGGCGAACTCGGTGCCCTTGGCGCGGTGGCTGGTCATAACGGCGACTCGTCCCTCGGGTGGCCGCTCACGATCGATCGAACGCGCGGGGACCTCCGACTCGGCGAGGCGCGTGGTCACTCGGTCTCGCTGGTATCTATCCGGAACGAGTACTGCAATGGTTTCGGGTGGTGCGCCTTGGCTGAGCCATTCCCGAACGGTTGTGACGATGAGTTCCAGCTCGTCTTCGAGCGTCGAGACTGAACGCAGGCCGGGCTTGGGTCCGGTCCGCACTGAGCGGTAGCCCGTCGTCTCAGCCTCATCGTCCAAGTCGACGTACTCGCCGCCTTCGAGGATCGACATGGCGTAATGGAGGTTCTGCGCGGTGGTGCGGTAGTTGAGCGTAAGCCGACGAGAGCGCCCAACGACACTGATGCCGAAACGGCTCAACACGACCTTCGGCCCATATATCCGCTGGTGCGAGTCCTCGGCGAGGAAGAGATCATTCGAGCCCGTGCCGGCGAGCGCGCGATTGAGCCGAAGCTGTGGGGGCGTCAGATCCTGGCCCTCGTCGACAAGGACGTGATCCGCCGGCCGTGATGCGGGATTGGCGTCCAGATACGCAGCGGCAACGGCGGCAGCCTCAGCAAAGTCGAGCGACCCGTCCGTCCGACCGTAGGCCCGGTACGCCTCGATCAGTTTCCACACCGCAGAACGCTTCGCGCGGTCGAGGGGAGTACCGCGGCCGGGTCGGCGAACTCGCAGGTACTCATCCTCAGTCGTCAGGCTGTTCGGTAGGACGACAAGCGCGTACTCGGCTTCGAGGAACGTCTCGTTCGCGATGGCCGGCGCCAACGAGGTTGCGGTCGCGGTGATCACCTCTGCCCACCGGCCGGAGCGGGTTCGGGTGGTGACGGCCGACCTCGGGTCCCCGAGCACTGCAGTGACCGCGGCTGTGATTCCTTCGCCGGCGCCTCGGATTACCGCAGCGGCGATCGAATCGACGCTGGCGATGAAGATGCCCGGTTCGCCCAGTTGAGGGGCAAGGGTCACTGACGGGTCGAGTTGCTCGATGCCGTCACGGAGCGACTCCGCGAGGTTGGTGGTGAAGGTCGTCAGAATGATCCGCTCCGTTGGATGCTCGCGTGAGAGACGCCTCGCACGATGCATCAGGACGACCGTCTTGCCGGTGCCCGCGCCGCCGCTGAGACGGAAGGGGCCGTTGAAGTCGCGGTCGACGTATCGGCGCTGCTCCGGGTGCAGGAACACCCTCCACGCACCGAAGTCGCCGGCGTCGAGGACGCGACGCAACTCGTCTTCGCCCTCGACGAGGGCGAACTGGGCGCGGGCGGCGGGTTTCCCGAACGACTCGATGACGTCGGTGTCTGACTCGGTGTCGCGGGGTCGGGCCAGATCGTACTTCTCGATGATCGCCTCGACGGGATCGCCGGACAGCAGATCGAGCAGGATCATGCCGAGCCAGCCGTCATGCGCCTCGACCAGCTTCTGCAAGGCGTCATCATCGCCTGCGGCCAGCGCGGCGTCCGCCACGTCCTCCGGTATGCCAAGACGATCTACCAACTCCTCACGCGTGCGACCCCAGTGGATCAGGATCGGCTCGGACGAAGGAGCCTCAACGTTGGCTGCGGGTGTCGAGTAGTCGGCGGCGACGGGCGTCGGTGCGTCCTCGAACTGTGGCAGGCCGTTGACGGGATTCACGGTGAGACGAGTCTTCGTGGCAATCGCGATCGCATCGTCGTGGTTCCAGACGCCATGAACGACGTAGTGGGCCTCGCCGTTGTTGTCGAGCCTGAACAGCACGGCACGCCAGTGGTCGTCCACTCGACCGGTTCGGACTCGTGCGTCGGCGGCCATTTTGAGGGGCTCTATATGCAGGCCTGGTGTCGTATCGTCGGCGGCGAGCTTCTGCAGGAAGGTCATGAACTTGGCCTTCACGGACCCGTCCAGATCGCCCTTGATCTGGCTCATGATCAATGTGGGCACTAGACAGTCCCTCCACCCGTAGACGATTCGGCAAGCCGCCGTCCGACTTCGTCAGCGATGTGGTCGGCCTCGGGCGGTAAGACGGCCCATCCGGCTTCTACCAACTCGGTTCTATCTTCGGACGTGAGACCGAGATCAACAGCGACATGCAGGGTGGGCCACGCAACGTCGATCGGGATGCCGTCCAGAACCTCGGCGCCGAGCGTCGGCGGGGCGAGGCCGGTTTGGAGGGCGAGGTCCGCGACGAGATCCCTTTCCGCGCCTGCTCGAGCACGATCGAAGAGACCTCCCCACACGAAATCGACCGGCCGTCGTCCGGTGTCGGGAGGCGCGACTGGTGCAAGAAGACTGTCGTCGGTCGCGGTGACGGTGGTGATCACGGTTGGCCGGTCGCGTAGGGCGAGGGCGTTCGAGAGGCGAAGCCAGTGCCGCCAAGAGTCAGCGTGCGCATCGTTCAGGTGGCCGGGTCGGTCATCAAGGACAACCGCGACGCCGTTGGTTTGGAAGTCCACAACCACACTGAGGGCGTCCGACCGATAAAGGCCAACAGGGCGGGTCCCAGTAAACGCCTCGCCACGCAGTACCTCGCGCGCGAGTTCGACCAGCGGGGAATCATCAGGCGCAGTACCCCGCTCGGCGAACTTGCCGAGGAACATTGGTGTTGCCCGGGCAACGACACCCACATCCGCCGGGTTTGGCTCGGTGACCCAATGCAAGAGCCAGTCAATCGGCCCTTGCGCGAGCGCAGCATAAGCACCGGGCGTCGCTTTGAACTCTGGATGGTTGATAAGGCTGCCCACGGTCTCGTCTGAGTACCACGGGGGCGGGGGCGGCGGTTCATCAGCCAAGTCGCGTGAGGAGATCCCCAGAACCACATGACCCGCGGCGCGAAGGTTGGCGCGTTTTTGTGCGTCGTCGGCGAGGCGGTTGTGCGCCTCGGTCGCATGCCACGTCCGACCATCGGTGAAGATCGAGACGGGCGGGACGTTGGTGTCGTTAGACCGAAGCGTGAAATCAGGCCTTGAGTTGAGCGCGTTCTCCTGAGGCGTGAGCACCCACTGGCGCGTGCTGCTCGGGAAGGTGAAGCGGACGAGGTTGCCGGAGGGCCCAGGTACCTGGCTCACCGTCGCGCCGGCGATGGTGAGACGTTCGATGAGTACCTTGCGGAACAGCTGTTCCAGCTGCGACTCCGGGTCTTCCTGGGGTGGCATCTCAGTGATCGACCACGAGCATTCGCCGGCGGAGGTTGCGCTGTCCGGAAGCGCAAGCAGGGTGCGCAGGTGTCTCTCCGCTGAGGCCCGGGAGACCCGTCGGATCTGACTCGGCGGAACAAAGGGCAACAGGCAGCGATGGCAGGCGAGGCGCTCTTCATGCTGGCACTCGCAATCGCGTACACGCTCCCACGCCACCGCCAGCAGAGTGCGTAGCTGCGATGGTGAGGCGATCTCGGCGAGATAGCCCGTGCCGCCGGGGACGATGTCGTGGATCAGCAGTCCATCGTGGTTTTCGGCCCCGTCTGACTTGGTGGGCTCGATGATGCGTTCGATTGCCAGGTGGTCGGGGTGGCCACCGAGCTGTTCTCGAAGCCCGAGCAGGATCGCCGCGGAGAGACTGGGGAGCGCGAAATCGTCACCGAGAGTGATCGAGTACGGCAGTCGGATCGATAGTCCCTGTGTACGCAAGGTGCGCGAGAGCGCGATGGTGACGTTGTGCTCGACCGGCGACGTGCGGTGCTTACACCACGGTCTGTGCTCGTAGATCAGGTTGCGGCCGGGCTGGATGTCCAACTTGCCGCAGCCCTCGCAGACTTTGAACAGTGATCCTGCGCGTTCTTCTCCGCTGATCATTCGTGTCGAGCCGCTGCCCGGTTGGCCGAGGTTGAGCCAGCGCAGATCCACAGACCGCAGGTAGGTGGATCCCAGGCCGACACCGTCTACGTACCACCGCGCGGCGACGTCCGCCTCGGTGAAGTCGGCGGTAACCGCGATCTGGAAAGTCTTGCTGAACCGCTCGTCCCGCCGGTCAGAGATCGCTGCCTCGTCGCGTCGCACCTCGGCGGTGACGTGGGTGAGTTCGACGACGTCGAGTCGCTGCCCGGTGTCGCTGATCGCTTTGCTACCGCACCGCGGGCACTCGGGCGGGATGGTTGAGACGCCCGCGCTCTCCGCGTCCTGCGCGAACCCGCAGGCCGGGCAGAACACCCACGGCCGGATCGCCGTGCCGTCCACACCCAGGTCGATTGCGTCGATCGCGATCTCGTAGCCACGCGCATAGAACGTGGCGCCGGGGGCGAACTCCCTGATCGCCTGTGCGGAGGCTCGTTGGATCTGGGCGTGCTCGCTCTGGAAGGTGTTGCTGTCTGGGTCGATCCAGCTCACACCGACGTCGAGGACCACTGCGTCGTCGAGAAGTGTGTAGTTCGGCAGGACGCCGTACTCCTCCAGGACGCCGATCCAGTAGTCGGTCCGCAAGTGCGAGAGCTGCCCGGCGGTTAAGCGACGGGCAGCCTGCGCTGAACGCAGGGCCTGGGCATCCTCGTCCGTGGCCGTCGGTAGCCCCGCCTTGGTCGTCAGCTCGGGGAGGATCGCATCGAGTCGGTCCATCCGGTGGCGCAGGTTCTCAACCGTGGTTTGCCAGCGATGGCTTGCCGTATGCAGGGTCGCAGCCATACCGCTTGTTGCCGGTCCGGCGGACGGGGTTGACCATTCCTCCAGCGCGTCGACCACGATGTTCTGCAAGGGTCCGAAGCAGTCGGCGAACCGTTCGACATGTCTCAATGGATCGGATTCGTTGTAGGCAATGAGGTCGCCGAGGAAGGTGCCGTCGGCGCTTGAGCCGATGGCACCGGATGCGGAGTTGGGGTGCGGGCGGTTGGTGTCCCGCGCGAAAGTGTCAGCAAGGTGGGCGACGTACTGGCGACGCAGGATCTCCTCAGCACGTAGGTAGGTAGCAGGCGGGCGAACCTCTCCGTTGATCACCGACAGCGGCTCGCCGATCTTAGGCAGCTGGTCGCCGCGGCCGGTGACGAACGCGAGATTGAGCGCGTTGCCCGTCAGACGGCCGGCACGCCCGACTCGTTGCAGGTACGAGGCCACGGTTCGCGGTAGCGACGACAAGAAGACGGCCGACAGATCACCGATGTCGATACCCATTTCGAGCGTCGGTGTGGCGACGAGAACATTGGGTGCCTGGGGATCAGCCGACGAAGACTTGAACCCGTTCTCATAGGCCAGCCGTGTTTCGTCATCGAGCAGCCCGGTGTGTTCTCGCGCGACGATGCGGCGCAGGTCGGGCGAGGCGTATAGCCGACGGTAGAAACCATCACGCAGCGGCGACCGGCGCAGTCGACCCGTACGGCAACGAGCGACCAGACACGGCGCGCCGTCGAGCTGGTCGACGGTCAGCTTCGAGCCGGGCGTGGTCGCATGGCAGGTGTCGCAGATCAGCAAGTGCCCGCCCGCTGCCAAGTCGGCATCCGCGCACGGCGCGACGGTGACGATTGACGGTGACAACGCAAAGACGGCCGCACCGGTCTTGCTGGTCGTTGTTTCCAGGGCTCCGTCGCGTGCGAGCCGCTCGAAAAGCTTGCGGGCAAGGCCACCTCCGTCGAACGCGGAGACTCTAAGCACCCGACCCGTCCAGATCGCGTACCACGACTTCGGCGTCGTGACCGGATCTAGGTTGTCGCTATCGCCCGATCCGCCGATGCGCGGATACCCCGGAGCGGGGCGTCCCGAAGGGAACGCGGGCATGCCCTCGTTGCGTGGACGCCCGCCCCAGATCGAATAGCGCGCGCCGTCTTCATTGCGGTACTTCGTGAACCACGGGTGGGCGATTGCGCCCTGGGAGCGCATCCGGTCGAGCACGCCGCGCACCCAGGCCACCAGATCGGCGTCGGACGGCGCACCACCAGTGCCGTCGAGGCCCGGTTGCCACGCGAAGCCTTCGAGCGCGGCCCGCGCGCTGCCGATGATCTTCGGCACCTGGCCGGCATCCACCTCCGCGGCGACGGAGCCGGTCAGTTCCAGTGTGCGACCAGTGCGGGAGTTGAGTCCGAACTCCATCGCGATGTCCAGCGCCAAGCGACGGCGTACTCGGTTTCGCACCGCGACCGGAACCGCACGTTGCGTGCGTTCCTTCCAGAACGGGTCGAAGGAAGGGCGGTCGGCCAGATCAGGCGGAAGAATCCGGTACCGAGCGAACGAGTCGTCGCCTGCGGCCCGCAGGACGTCCTCGACGAGTTGCTCCAGCGACACCGCCCCTTCGGCGATGCTCGCTCGGAGCACGCCGCGCAGCGTGAGCGCATGCGAGCGTGCCTGGACGAAACCCGCACGGTGGGCGGCGTCCTGAACCGAGTCGGTGAAGACGAGTGCTTTCTTCTCATTGGCATCGAGCGTCGGTGACCCGAACAGCGTGCTGAGCGAAACGGAAAGTAGTGTGGCGATCGCGCTGCCGAGGAAACGGATTCCGTCGGCTTGTCCGCAGGCCGGGCAGTCATCGTCCTTGGCGGCCTTGTCCGAGTCAGGTCCAGTCGTTGTGAGGACGGGGAGTAGCCGTCCATCGAGTAGGTCGGGGTCGTCGGCATTCGGCGTCTGTGGCAGCAGTTCGCGGCCCGAGACAGAGAACCAAGTGAGTCCTTCGGTCTCCTCGCCGGCCAGGGCCGCCGCGCCCTCGTTCGGTGCGAAAAGCAGCGCGCGGAACCGTCCTTCACGCTGGGCGTGGTTACGGCGGATGTCCTCGTCCTTGGTCGACAAGCTCTGTCCGACCGGAGCGAGGCCGACACCCCAGCCGGACCGACCGCAGTGTCGGCAGTACAGCGCCGGGAATGATGGGCGTGACTCCTCGCCGACACCGCCCACCGGCCCGTCGTCGCCCCAGCGCAGGGATGCGGTCGAGTCCGCGATGCGGTCGATCCGGGTCAGTTCCCTGATCCAAAGGTGGGTGTCGACTGACAGTGCGCCGCGACCCGCCAACGCGCGAATGTGGCCCAATGCGGCGACGACGCTCGTCAGGAACGTGGCCCATGCCGAACCGGCCCCGTGCCGCCCGAACGAGACATCGCCGATCACATCGGCGACGAGCTGGTCGAGCGCCGCAGCATCAGAGGCGTGCTCGGCGAGCGATCGGATGAGCGGGTGCGCCTGCGACAGCAGAAGAAGCCGCTTGGGATCGGCAGAGTCGATGATCGACGGATCGCCCTCGTACAGCGAGTGCAGGACGACGCGGGCCAGCTCCTCGCCGGTCGGCTCGTCCCCCAGCGAATCCACCGCGGAGTTCGCGGCAGCGAGATCGATTCGGTTCGCGTCGACCGGCGTCACACCGAGGGCGGCGACCTCGGTCGCGGCGTCCCCGCTCCACTCGGCGAGTGTCAGACGTGATTCCGTGACCACTGAGTCAGACGGGAACACCTCACCGAACACCGTTTCGGCGAAGTCGAGCATGACCGCCGGATCGCCCTTGTCGCCGAGTGTTGCCGACGTCGCAACCGGCGTGACTCTGCCCAGCGGGCGAGCGCGGTCCTCGTCGTTCAGCAGTGGGTCGTCGTCTCGCCAATGGCTTTTGAGCGCGAGGCCGAGACGCCGAAGCAGCATGGCGACGTCGGTGCCCTGGGCGCCGTCATAGGTGTGGAACTCGTCGAGGACGAGGTACTGCAGGCTGGTCGCGGACTGCCGCCACAGCCCCTGGTCGTCGTGGCGTAGCAGCAGCTGGTCGAGCATCTTGTAGTTGGTGAGCAGGATGTCCGGCGCGGTGTCCCTCATCACCGCCCGGTCGGTAATCAGCCCGTCCTTCGTGACGGACGTGCGTGTGGGGCCGTCCTGCCCGGTGTACAGCGCGGCGGTGACGACCGACAACTCCGAGTGCGCTGTGAGCAGATCCGTGAGGCGCTTGGCCTGGTCGTTCGCGAGCGCGTTCATCGGGTACAGGATCAGCGCCTTGGTGCCGGTGACGCCCTCGCGTCGCGCACGCAGGACGTGGTCGAGGATCGGGTAGAGAAACGCCTCCGTCTTGCCCGATCCGGTCCCGGTCGTCACCAAGGTCGGCTGCGGACGGCGCCGTTCTCCTCGAATGGAGGACGAGAGTCGGGCGAACGCAGCAGCCTGATGCCCGTAGGGCGGGAACCCGCCGTACCACTCCAGCAGGTCGCGCCACCCCTCGTCCGCCGGGCGGAAGGGGACTCGCAGGCGGACGTACGGCCCCTTGAACATGCCGGTGTCAGGGTCGGAGAGGAAGCGGTCGAGGGCGTCCCGAACGTCGGGGTCGGCGAGGGCGAAGGTCGTGGTGAGGTAGTCGAGAAGGCTGCGGCGGATCGAAGCAGCTTGCACGGTGGGAAGTAACTCGCTCACCGAAAGTCACCTCCCCCCGCCGTCCCGTACAGTCAGCCGTATTCAAGCCCACAGCGGCGACAGTTCGCGTTCTCCGCACGTTAGACAACCAAAACCCTACCCCTTTTGGTCGTCTAAACAGCCAAAACCCTCCCCCTTTTAGTTGCTTCGAGTAGAGTCATCGTGTGCGAGACGACGAGATCCGCCGACATCTGACCCAGATGAACCCGTGGTGGCAGGCTGTCGTCTCGGGCATCTCCCCGACCGCGTGGGTGGCGACCCATCGCGCGTTCCGCGACCTCCATGAGCACGACATGGGCTACCGCTCAACAGTCCTCGATGACCTTGCCGAGGAGCCGATCGGCAACCAGCTCGTGGTGCTCTCCGGGCCGCGGCGGATCGGGAAATCCGTAGCCGTTCTCCAACTGGTCGAAAGGCTCTGCGAACGCAAGGACGTCGACCCGCGGCAGATCATCCACGTGCCGTGCGATGGCATGACCCCGCAAGATCTGCGCCGCGTCCTGGTGCTCGGTCGTGCCCTGACGAATTCCGTCGACAGGGCGGAGCCGAAGCGTCGGGTCTGGCTGCTGGACGAGATCAGCGCCATTACCGGGTGGTCGGCGACCCTCAAGGGTGCCCGCGACAATACCGAGTTCGGCGATGACACCGTGGTCGCCACTGGCAGCCGTTGGGCTGACGGCGAGGACATCGAGGGCAATCTCTTGGCTGGCCGAGCGGGCAGCGGTACGCGACGCCGACGGGTGCTTCTGCCGATGAGCTTCCGCGAACACCTCCGCGCCACTCGCGCCGATCTTGGCGTCCCAGATGTGGTCAACCCTGCCGAATTACAGAGCGATCAAGCACGGCAGACTTTCGAGACCTTCGGTTTGCTCGTCGACGACTACGACCTCGCGTGGCAGGCCTACCTCAGCACCGGCGGTTTCCCTCGCGCCGTCGCCGAGCATGCCCAGCTCGGGGCGGTGACGGACGGTTTCATCGCCGACTTGGAGGCGTGGCTGCATCGCGACGTCGAGCCCACCGCCGGCCCCGAGTCGATACCGCTCTTGCTCGACACGTTGAGTTCCCGGTCGACGAGCCCGCTCAGCGTCAACAGCGCGGCGCGCGATCTCGGCTACAACAACAAGGCGGTCCTCGACCTGCGCTTACGGCGCATGATCGCGAGCCACGCACTATTGAGATGCCCGCGTCGAGATGACGGTCTGCTGGTGCCCGGTGCGCAGGCCAAGTACTACCTCACCGATCCTCTGCTCGCCTGGCTCCCGTCCCGCCGCCGCGCGGGTCTTACGCAGCCCGACATGACTCGCCTGACCGAGGCAACCATCGCCGTTTCACTCGCCCGAGCGATCGACAATGTCGACGAGGGACGTTGGCTGCACGGCGACACGATCGGCTACTTCCGCACGGGGAACGACAATGAGATCGACCTTGCCCCCGTGCCCGTCCCGAGTGCGATCGGCGCAGCGGACACTGTGCCGCTTGAAAGCAAATGGGTCGACCGAAGCTGGAAGAGCGAGTCGCGCACCATCGGAGCCACATTCGACCGTGGCATCGTGGCGACCAAGACGGTGCTCGACCTCGATGGCGCAGTGTGGGCTGTCCCTGCGCCGATGGTCGCACTCGCGCTGCTGTAGTTATCCGGCACGCCAGCGGCGAGAGCGGGCAAGCACAGCTTCACGCACCTTCGTGTCATCAACGGCCACGTAACGCTGCGTCGTGGCGAGCGAGGCGTGGCCGAGCAGTGTCTGGACGAGACGCAGGTCGCGTGTCTGGTCATGGACTTCAGTTGCGCAGAGGTGCCGGAGCTGGTGCATGGTCGTCCCGTCAGCCAGCGCCCGCGAGACGAGAGTGCCGACCCAATGCGGCGACAGATGCCCACCGTTCGGGCTCGGAAACAGGTAGCCGGTTGGTGCAGCGTGCAGTTCGACGGCGAGGTCGTCGGGTAGAGGCAGGACGCGCTTGCGTGAACCTTTTCCGTGGACCAAGAGGGACCAGCCAACGAGGTCGTGGACCAGGTCGTTCTCCGGGTGGACCTGTGCGACCTCGCCGCGTCGCATGCCCAGTTCGTTCGCGAGGCGCAGCATCAGCGCCACGCGTTGGTCAGACGCGCCGATTGCGCGGGTGACGATCGCCGCTGCTGCCGGGCGAGGTCGGGGCTGATCGGGGCGGACCATCGGCAGCACGTCGGCGGTGTTCTGGTCGGTGTTGCCTGTGGTCACGCCCCACGCCCAGAAGCGCCGGAAGGACGAGCGGACGGCGCGGGCGGTCTCGCGACTCCAGTCGTGCCGCCCCGTCCAGTCGAGCAAGAGGGCAGGGGTAAGCACCCACGGCGACGAGGCAAGACCGGCTCGGGCGAGGCGACGGAGGTGGTAGGTGCGTAGCTCAATCGTCTGCGGCGACAGGCGCGTCGCCTGCATCGCGATGCGCCACGCGTCGATTTCGGTGGACCAGGACATGGGAAGAGTGTTGGTAGTTGTCATGAGGAGACGATTGCGGATCGCAAACCAACAGGTTCGGTCGGCCTGATCCACCCCGAGACGCACTTCACGGATGAGAAGGCCGGGCTGCTGCGCCAAGCCACCTACAGGCGACTCCGACGGCACTGGCAGTTCATCAACGAGTTGTCGCTATTCGAGGTCCACCATCTCGTCAGCTACGGCGTCCACATCTACGCGCACGAGCGGGACGCCGAGTTCCTACAGGCGACGTCGCTCTATCACCCTGACACGGTAGAGCGGTCGCTCAAACATGACGGTTCAGGCGTTGAGCCCGGCTTGAAGGATCCGGACGGCAGCTGGGATCTGCGC